>CAVVKB010000006.1:0-73130 GCA_963748685.1 uncultured Pseudomonadota bacterium
GGGCGTTAAGACCGTGACCTGGTACCCGGGCAATGATGAACTCGGTTTGCACACGCACATGGCCATTGTGGAGTTGCTGAATCGGGCCACAGGGGAGCCGCTGGCGTTGATGGATGGGCGGCTAATCACGGAGATGCGAACATCGGCGGTTTCGGCCGTGGCATACGCGGCGCTGGCACCCCTCCATTTTGAATCTGGTCCAAAGAGCTTCGGGATTCTTGGTTCGGGAGTCCAGGCTCGAGCACATATCGCGGCTCTGAAACATGTGTGGCCAGAGATGAGCGAGATTCGAATCTGGAGCCGAACCCCGGAGAACGCGAAAAAGTTAGCGAACGAGGTTGGTGCGACTGCGGTTTCAATCGAAGAGGCGTCAGCGGCCGAGGTGGTGTTGACGGCAACGTCGGCACAGGTTCCGGTGCTTCAGGGAAAGTTGTTGAAGCCGAACGCGCTGGTGCTTGCAGTAGGCGCGACAGGAGCAAGCATTCGAGAAATGGATGACGAGGCGATGTTGTCGAGCTTCATTGTGGCTGAATCGAGATCGTGTGTCGAGCGGGAGGCCGGAGACGTCCTGATGTCGGGTGCGAAGGTGCATGCGGATCTGGGCGAGATTCTCGCCAATCCGGGTGCGGCAGACATTCCGCGAAATGGACGTATCATCTCGAAGTCGGTAGGAATGGCGATTGAGGATGTAACGGCTGCGCGACTGGTGTGGCAGGTGCGGCAGAGGATTGGAAGCGATAAAAACTTGTCGTAGCGATCCTGAGCGGTTCTTCGTAGCAGAACGTCCTCTTCAAGCGTTTCGGAGAAGAAGGAAAAACCATGTTCGGGCATAAGAGGGACAGATGCGCCGGAAGGCGTTACCCTGATAGGGCGACACAGGCTTTTAGAGGAGCGGCCATGAGGACTCGTTTTTGGATATGCCTGGCGATGGCGGCGCTGTGCCTGACAGGCTGCAGCGGGTTCTGGAAGGCTCCATCGGATGGGGGTGGCGGTGGAGGCGGTGGCGGCACGACGCTGAGCAGCGGAGACTTCTACGTCATCAATTCGGCAACCAACGAGGTCGCTGGGCTGTATGTGAAGGCGGGGACGGTAACGGCGCTCGGCAGCACATACAAGCTCTCTGCTTCGCCGATTGCGATTACGATCGCTCCAAATAATGCGTTCCTTTATGTGAGCACGCTGGGTGGAATCTTCGTATATACCATCGATAGTTCGACCGGGCTACTGACACTGGGGAATTCGGGGCAGCCGATTTCTTCGGATCCGGCCACAAGCATGCAGGTGGATTCGACGAATTCATGGCTTGTTGAGGGCTTCTCCGGAACTTCCAATCTTTTTGCGATTCATGTAAACCCCAGCACGGGAGTGCTGCAATCGAACCAGGAGCAGACCGGTGACGCTGCCGAGTTCCGGGATCAGGCAGTTGGCAATTTCGCCGGACAACACGACAGTGCTGGTGGCAATGGGAACTGGTGGGACGGCAACCATTTCTTTCAATGCAGGAAACTCCAATCCGTTTGGAAGCGTTGGGACGCTCGGGGTGAAAGGTTCTGGTGGAGCAGCGCTTTCCGTTGCGTTCGATCCGATTCCTTCGGGCGGAAACGCTCCGCAGCTGTTCTATATCGGGGAGACGGTCGCAGTTGCGGCAACCAACACCGACGCGAACACGGGCGGGTTAAGAGCATTCAATTACAGCACGAAACAGGAGATCACGGGTTCGCCTTTAGGATCGGCGGGCTGGCGCCGTACTCCATCCTGCCGTTCTCGGACGGGAATTACGTCTACGTGGTCAGCAGACAGACTGCAAGCGGTTCCACAGGCGTGATTGCCGGGTTCTCGATCTCGAACACAAACAACACGCTTGCGCTTGCAGCCTGGGAAGCACCTTCAACGCGGGGACCAACCCGCAGGATCTTGCTGAGGACAGCACAAAGCAATTTGTGTTTGCCGTGAACTTCGGCGGGAATCCTGACCTGCTTGGATACACGCTAGATGCAACCAATGCCGGCTATCTGGACAAGGTGACCTCAAATGCCACGGGGACCGATCCTGTGCAGGCCAGTGCGATTGCCACTGTGCACTGAGGGCTGGTCTGGGAGTTGAGTTACCTGCGGGGCTGTTGGGACCGGGGTTGCTGCTATCCTCAGATTAGACCTCCTTTGCTGTGTTGACGCGAATCTCAAATTTGTTCGTCCCGTTTTTTCGGCCCAATGCGGCCAGATTCCCTGCTCTGTTCCTGATGGGGCTAATCTCACTTGTGGCCGGCTGCAAACATCTGCAAAAAGACAAGCGCGAGATGGTGTATGTGGCTGCGCGCCAAATGTATTTGCATGACCGTGTCGCGGCGGTATCGAATCGTGTTGGTCAAGTAGACAATGGACAGCCACTGGAAGTGCTTGAACACGGACGCCGGTTTCTGAAGGTGAAGACGGAGAAGGGCGAGATCGGCTGGCTTGAAGAGCGTGCGGTAATAGACGCGGAGGAATACAAGGTTTTCAAGATCTCGCAGAACAGCATAAGAACGACTCAGTGGTGGCGACGGGGAGCCTGCGCGACGATGCGTATCTCCATGTGAGCTCCGGGGCGGAATACGGATCGGTTTTACCTGCTTCCCGAAGCTGACAAGTTGCAGCTTCTGGTACGTGCTTCAGTGCCGAGGGTCGCGCCTGGCACGCCGGCTGCACCTGTGAAGAAGACGTCTTCCGCTCCGGTGTCCGGCATCGAGCAAAGCTGGGATGCAGCAATCAGAAAAAGCGGGGGACGCGAAGGAAGGAGCGGAGCAAGACAAAGAAGAGAGCAAGAGTCGGAGAGGAACCGCCGTCTCAGCCCGAAGTCCCGATGGAGGACTGGTGGCTCATCCGGGATGCACAGGGGCATGTAGGTTGGCTGACGGGTGGACGCGTGGATGTGGACGTTCCAGATGAGGTAGGGCAATACGCAGAGGGACAGCGTATTGTGGGAGCCTACGTTCTTATGAAGGTGACCGATGCCGAATCGGATCTTCCCAATCACCAGGTGCCGGAGTATGTGACAGCGATGAGCCCGCCGAAGTCCGGCTTGCCATACGATTTCGATCAGATTCGTGTATTCACGTGGAGCGTTAAGCGGCATCGGTACGAGACGGCATTTCGCATTCGGCCGATCCAGGGATTTCTGCCGGTACGTGTGTGGACTGAGCCTTCGGGCAACGGAACCGAGCCAGTGTTCAGTTTTCAGATTCCACGCACGCCCGATGTGGCGATCGACCCGAGTACGGGAATCGCGAAGCCCGTGAATCCGCGCACCGTTGCGTATGCAATGCGCGACAACATGGTGCGGCGTATTGGGCCTGATATGGCGCCGATTCCAACGACGCGTGTGCCGGGCGAGAAGGCCAAAGCAAAGGCAAGTAAGAAGAAGCGAAAATAATCACAGGTCACGCAGCGGGAGCGGGCCAGTGTTTCGGCGCGGCGCTGGCGGTGACCTGCGTTTTGTTGAGGGCGCGCTTGGGAATACGGGTCTGGGCAGCGATCCAGCTCATTGCGCCGGGAGCCAACGAGAGAGCGATGGGCGCGAGGTTCCGGCCCGCGGACGTGACCATCAGGCGCGAGAGAGATGAGGCGAAGCGCATCCCGGGGCGCAGGTGGCTGCGGAGGGCTGATGGCAATGCGCTGGAGATATCCGATGGCTTCGGCGCTGAGGAATTCGCCGCAGACTTTGTGATGCGGTCGCAGATTGCTTTTCGAGGAGCGCGACTTCGCGTCCGGCGGCAGCGAGTCGAAGAGCCAGCATAGAGCCAGCCGGGCCGCCGCCAATGACGAGGTGATCGATGGAGCTGCGCATCAGTGGACTCCGTTGTTTGTCCGGCCTACACAGAGCCGTGCGGGTGTGAAGCTTTGGATGGAGATATCCGATTTGTTCAATCCGGCTGCGGCGCACATTCTGCGCCAATCCTCTGGGATGAAGGCACGAGCGATGGAGACAGGGCCATCGTGCTGCACGAAGGGATGCAGATTTGCGAGCTTCGCGAAGATTTTGAAGAGGCGATATGGAATGGACGCGCGAGAAAGGTCGTTGATGAACCAGCCGATTTGAGCGTTGTTATCCATCCACGTGAGGAAACGGACTATGTCGGATTCGTTGAGATGGTGTGTGAAGAGAGAGCTGACGATGATGTCAACGGGCTTGTCGCTTGCGAATGTGAAGACGTTAGAGGCGACCCAACGGATACGGCTTGTGGATGGGGTTGCTTCCGCGGCGATGGCGACGGTATCGGGATTCAGATCGCATCCGGTCAGGTCGACGGGGATGTTGCGCTGTGAAGCCCACTGCTCAATGCGCCGCAAGCCGTCACCGTAGCCGCAGCCAACGTCGAGGATATGCGTGGGCTCTGCTGCTGGTTGTGAGCTCGAGCGAGGTCGAGCCATTTGAGGGTGGGCCTGTAGGCGAGGAACCATCGATTGACGCGGGCGAGATCGTGAAGACAGGCGCGCATGACTTCGCGCGTGCATGGCTCGTCCATCAATTCGGTGAGCTCGAGCGCGTCGGCTGAAGTCGAGTGCGTCAGGCGGCATGGAAGAGCATCGTCTCCGCGGTGACGCCTGGGCCAAAAGACATCGCGCATCCGCGCTGGCCTGAGTTTGCGGCGCGCAATACGTTTTCGAGGACGAACATTACGGTTGCGGAAGACATGTTGCCGAAACGTGCGAGAATGTCGCGGGAGTGGCAAAGAGCATCGTCGGGAAGTCCAAGGCCTTTTTCGACAGCATCGAGAACGGTGCGGCCGCCGGGATGCACGGCCCATAGATCGATATTGAGTGGATCGCTTCCGCGGGTGACGTGGTGACCGATTTCTTTCATGGCACGGGAGATTTCGGCGGGAACCTGACCGGAGAGATGCATGTCGAATCCAGCTCACGAATTTTCCAGGTGATGAGGTGGCTGGTTTCCGGGATGCGCAGAGCGAGGAAACTGTCGATGCCAAGGCCAATGGGGCGGGCGCTGACGAGACATGCCGCGCATCCATCAGCGAAGAGGAGAAACGAGAGCATCTGCTCGAGGTTCTGTGTCTCCTGCAGATGGAGAGTGCAGAGTTCCAGACTGAGGATCAGTACGACGGAATCGGGCTCGGAACGAACGATGTGGTGGGCGGACTTGAGTGCGTTGATTGCGGCGTAGCAGCCCATAAAGCCGATCATGGTTCGTTCGACGGAGGGATTGAGGCCGAGGTGGTTGACGATGTCGTAGTCGAGACCGGGTGCATAGAGCCCAGTGCAGGAGGTGACAATGACGTGAGTGACCGCGTTGCGTTCTTCCATCGAGAGAGAGAGCTTGTTGAGCGCGCAGGCGGCGAGTTGCGGCGCGAATTTTTCGAAAGCTTCCATGCGGCGTGCGGTACCGGGGAAGTTGCCGGTGGCGTAAAGATCTCTCCGCATCGCGCCATTCCCGTCCTTCGCACAGCGATGGGCTGCAGAAACGAATAGCGATGCTCGATGGCCGACATGCGCACCATGCGGCGGAATAGCGAGCGCTGGGTTCCTTCGGGCATCATGCCTTCAGCGAAAGCAACGAATGGACCGATGGACATCATGGGGCGGGACCGAACTGGCAATGCGATTGATGTAGGCAGTGGTCACTTGCACCTCGTTGCAACTGAAATGTCGACCTTAGAAATTGTTAGATTCAGGGCGGGCCCTGGTGTCATCCGAATGTCATTCTGATTTCAGCAGATCGTCGGAACTCATCTTGCTGTTCAGGGCGTGAATATTTGGTGACAATCACCATTGCACGCCGGGATAGAGGCTCGGCCAGCGATAGGTGTGGAACTGGTCTGCGGCTGGGGTTGTGCCTTGCCAGATGACGTGGGTCGCCTGCGGGATTGAGCTCCTGCACGATAGCCTCCGTTGACGGTCGAGCCGAAGTTGGCATGAATATCGCCGTTGGGGAGTTGTTCCACGTTGCCGCCGAAGAATGTGAAGTAGCTGGGCGGCGGCGTGTAGTGAGTGACGAGGGTCGCAGTCATGTTCGTCTCGTTGAGTTCGAGAACAGGGACTGTAGAGTAGCAGTTCGAGACTCGTCGGCGCGAGAGGCTTGCAGATCACCTGGCCGGTGGGGAAGATGCGGTCGTTGCCATTGTCCATCATGCCGAGACGGTAGATGCCGGTCGTGGTTGGGGAAAAGAAACTGAGGCCGTGCTGTGCGTAGAACCAGTCAGTGGGATCTGTGCCGCCGATCAGCTTGAAGTCGCCGCCTTCGCCGAGGCGCCACATTACGGCGCCAGAACCCTGGCCGTCCTGGAAGTTGATTTTGATGATCCAGTTCTGGTGGCGGACGGAGAGGAGCAGGTTGTGGTCGTCGCTGGAGTAGAGCCATGCCATTGGAGTGGGTCCAATCGGGAAAGTTCATCGGGTGACGATTGATGTCGAGGTGATCGAAGGTGTTCCAGACCCAATCGGGATTTCCGTTCTGGTCGACGTCAACGATTGCGTCGCCGAGGACGGGTGTGGTGCCGGGGTAGCCGGGGAGGTTGCTGTATTCCTTGCTATAGTCCGTGAGCATGACCCAGTGGCCGTTGGGAAGAGCGACGACACTGTGATGAAAGCCTCTGAAGTTGTAGACATTGCCGTCGGCGTCGCGGAGGTTTGAGGCGGCGAGTTTCTGATTCAGCTGGTCCATGGTGAGGCTGCGGACGGTGTTGCCGGCGAGGTCGATTTCGCGGATTTCGTTCACGAGGCCGACGGTGCCGTTGACGGATACGGACGAGAGATATGAGATCAGCATCAGCATGTTGCCATTGGGCAACTGCTGAATGCCCTGAATCAGATCGACCGTCGAGCCATGATAGAGATACGACCAGATCACGTTGCCGTCGAAGATCGGTGGCAAAAGCCTGAAGAACGTTGGAGGGGATGGCGGTGTTCCAGATCTCGATGCCGGGTTGGGGGTGGCTCCGTTTGCGGTGGTGGTCTGGACCGGCGAGGTGGGCGGTGGAGTGCCGGTGGTGCAGGTGTGGTCGGCGTCGGTGTAGGTGGCGCCGTTATCGAGGGTGACGCGAGCGCGCATGATGGTAGAGGGTCTTGCCGATCATACCGGCGACGAGGACTTTTACTGGCCCGCCGCTGGGCCCGCTGGGTACCTGCCAGGTGTTCGGCCGTAGTCGGTGGTCTTTCCGAATTCGACGGAGACTCTGCCCGAAGAGGGCAAGATTGATCGAGTAGGCGGCGACAAGCGGGCTGCCGGTCACGTCGGGGCACGACACCTGGGCGGCAGGGAGGAGCGCGACAACGGCAGTCGCATAGTTCTGGGCGGGGCGGACGCGAGGGCGGCGGTGACCGAGATTTGATTCCCTGCGAGAGGACGGATGGAGCGGTGTAGTTGCCGGCGCTGTCGATCTTGCCGGTTTCGGGTTTGCCACCGGCCGTGCTGTTGACAAGCCATTCGATATCGCCGCCGGTGGCGGAGGTGGCGGTGAACTGGAACTTCTGTCCGGGCGAGAGGGCGACGTAGGTCGGGGAGATGGTGACGGAGCCGCTCTGGCTGGGTGTGCCTCCTGGGTTTCGCGTTGCAGCGTATCGTCGCCGATGGCTTCGGCGGCGCGCATGCCTTCCTCGAAATCGCCCTGCTGATGACCGGTGGCCTTGCGAGTCGCTTGGCATTGGCCGCCCAGACGCCGGCGTAGCAGTCGGCCTGGAGCTCGACTTGACCTGGATGGCATTGCCTCCGGCCTCGCTCGACCGCGCCTGCGCGTTGTGGGCGGTCGAGCGTGCCCTCAGGTCCTGGACGTGGTGGCCGACTTCGTGCGCAATCACATAGGCCGGCGAAATCGCCTGGCGCCTGGAAGCGCTGCGACAGCTCGTTGAAGAATTCGGTGTCGAGATAGATCTTCTTGTCGGTCGGACAGTAGAACGGCCCCATCGCCGATTGCGCCGCCCCGCAGCCGGACTGGTACCCGCGAATAAGCGACCAGCGGCGTCGGCGTGTAACGGCCGATTGAGCGAAGAGCTTGCCCCACATGTCCTCGGTCGATCCGAGCACCTGCAGCATGAAGTGCCTGGTGTTCGGATCGAGCGTGCTTTGCCCGGCGGACGCGCTTTGCTGGGTCCCGGGACCAGCTGCCGCCGCCGCCGCCGCCCAGGCCGCCGAGCGAGCTCAGCAGGAAATAGCCGATGACGACGACGACGACTCCGCCGATGCCGAAGCGGCTCGCGACCAGGGGAGCAGGCAGCCGAGCGCGTTGCCGCCCCCGCCGCCGAAGCCGAAGCCGCCGCCGCTGCTGGCCGGTGACATCCTCGAAATTGCTGCTTTCCCGATCGTCGCCAAGCGCATGCGACTCTCCTGTTGCTTGGCCGTAATGCTTTGACGGGGCGGCGGTTGCAAATCGGGCGTCATTGCGGGGAGCGAAGGCGACGTGCAACAGGCAGGATACATTCGCCTCGCAATGAAGTCTGTCTCAAGGCAAAGTCGCACTGGTGACCGGCTCCACGTCAGGCATCGGCCTTGCGATCGCCAGGGCCCTCGCGGGCGAAGGCGCCAAGCTGATGATCAACGGCTTCGGCGACCCGGCCGAGATCGAACGCGAATGCGCGGAGCTCGGCGCGATCCACGACGGCGCCGACATGTCGAAACCCGCCGAGATCGAACGCATGATGAAGCGCTGCGCGGATGAGCTGGGCGGGCCCGACATCCTCGTCAACAATGCCGGCATCCAGCATGTGTCGCCGGTCGAGGAGTTCCCGCCCGAAAAATGGGACGCGATCATCGCCATCAACCTGTCGTCGGCGTTCCACACGACCCGCCTCGCCGTCCCGGCGATGAAGGCGCAAGCAATGGGGCCGGATCATCAATACCGCGAGCGCGCACAGCCTCGTCGCCTCGCCCAACAAGAGCGCCTATGTCGCCGCCAAGCACGGCATCGCCGGCTTCACCAAGACCGTCGCGCTGGAGACCGCGCGCGACGGCATCACCGTCAACTGCATCTCGCCCGGCTATGTCTGGACGCCGCTGGTCGAGAGCGCAGATCCCCGACACGATGAGGACCCGCGGCCTGACCCGCGAGCAGGTGATGAACGACGTGCTGCTCGCCGCCCAGCCGACCAAGCGGTTCGTCACGCCGGAGCAGGTCGCCGCGCTGGCCCTGTTCCTCTGCCGCGACGAAGCCGCGTCGATCACCGGCGCGAACCTCAGCATGGACGGTGGCTGGACCGCGGCCTAGGCTCGTCGCCGATGCGCTCGCTCGCTCCTCGCCGCCGCCTCGCCCTGCGCCGGCTGCGAGGTGATCGAGCAGCCGGCGGGCCTGATCCCGCGCTGGACGACCGCCTAGCAGCGAAGTCATCACCGAGAACGACCGCGTCCGGCTGCGCGATTGGCGCAAGACGTTCGTCGGCGCGCTCGCCGCTGCGCGCAAGTCCGGCCATGCCGCGGAGATCGCCCGCGAAGGCGCGCTGCTCGATCCCGATGCGGCGCAGGCCGGCCGGCCGATTCCCGAACGGGATGTACCGCTGCCGGGTGATCAAGCTCGGCGCGAAGTCGCAGGCATGCTCGATTACGTCGTCCTACCCGGCTTTCACCTGCCGGGTTCGCGCGCGAGCGTGAGCTGCAGCGGCTCGACCAAGCTCAGCGGCTCGCAGCGCTATGTCGGCCTGATTTTCCCCGGCGATGCGATCCGCAAGATTTTCCTCGGCACGCTGGTGCTCGGCGACGAAAACCGCGCGATGCAATATCGGCCAGGACGAGCAGCGCGACGTCGCCGGCTATGTCGAGCGGATCGGCGCCGAACCGTTGGCGGCTGGTGATGCCGCAAGCCGCAATTCGAATCCCGGCTCGATGTGATGGAGCTGGTTCCCGCGAGCTAGGCGCTGGCGCTAGGCTCAAGCCGCCGGCGCTGCAATCGGCCGAGAAGCTCGAGATCCAGCTGATCAGACGCATCGCGGCGGTCAATTGCCCGAGCTGCTCGAAGCTGTTGCGCTCGCGATCGGTGCCGTGATGCCGGGTTGCGCCATCAGTCCAGGCCAAGGCGACCGCCGCGAGCGCCGCCCCGGTCTCGGCGGCTGACCTAATCAAGCGCCGCCAGCACCTGCAGTCCTTGACCGTCGAGATAATCGCGCGACGCGGTCGCCGCGCATGCTTTTCGAAAGGTCGCTCGCTTGCGAGCGGTATTTTCCCGTCAGGAAGCCGTTGGCCAGGCCGAAGAACGGAACGACGCCGAGGCGCTGCTGGCAACCGCGACATGGCGCGACGCCCGGCCTCGAACTTCTCCGCGCTCGACGCATATTGTACCAGGGCTGAAGAGCGCGACGGGTGCCGACGAAGCCATCGCCGCGCGCCGTCTACATGGGCTTGATCGAGCCGCTCGGCGTCGAATATTGCGACAGGCCGATCGCCCGGATCTTGCCCCGCCTTCACCAGCGCGTCCGAACGCGCCGAGACTGTCGGCTAGCGACACCGCCGGGTCGTCCTTGTGATGATAATAGAGGTCGATCTCGTCGATTCCGAGCCGCTCCAGCGAAGCCTCGCACGCCGTGCCAATGCGTCTCGCGGCGCAAGCGCCGCACCATCGAAACCGACCTTGGTCGCGATCACGACCTCGTCGCGCTTGGACGGATCTCGCTTGAGCCATCGCCCGATCAGCGGCTTCACTTTCGCCGCCTTGATGACCTGGCACCCAGGCCGAATAGACGTCGGCCGTGTCGATCATATCGCCGCCGGCATCGACAAAGGCATCGAGGATCGCGAAGCTCGTCGCCTCGTCCGCGGTCCAGCCGAACACATTGCCGCCGAGTGCCAGCGGCGCGACCGCGAGATCGCTGTTTCCAATCGCGACGCTTTTCAATCACCGGCCGCTCCTGCTGTTGCGCCGGGCCTGTTTCCGGTGCGCAAGTTCCAGCGTTCACCACTTCTTTGTAAAGTTTAGCGACACCCGTGCCCATGTCGGTGAATTGACACTGACGCGGCCGTGGACACGCTGATCACCTTCTGGAGCCACGCGCTTGCCGCGGCCTGCTTCGCCGCGCTGATGCTGTGGCGGCTCGGCGATGCGGCACGTCAACCCGGCGCAGCGCCTGATTGCCGCCAGCTTTGCCCTGACTGCATGCTGGGCCTGGCTCAGCGGCGGTGATGCCGAGCGAGCTGCCGTAGCCTCGTTCGCCGAAAGCGCGCGCAACCTGCTGTGGATCAGCCTGCTCTACAGCCTGTCGAGCGGCGAGAAGGAGCGGCAGCACGGCGTGAAGCTGGTCTACGCCGCGGTGGCCGGAGTCATCGGGCTCCAGCTGATCGGCGGGCTCTTTCAGCTGCTCGAGCCCCGGCGGAGCGATCGCACAGACCGGCGCTGGTGCTCCGGATCACGACCGCCGCCGGCGCGCTGGTGCTGGTCCACAATGTCTACGGCCAGGCGGCGCCGGCGAGCCGCGCCCACATCCGCTTCGCGATGCTCGGGCTCGCCGCGATCTGGACCTATGATCTCAATCTTTACACCGTCGCCTATTTGAGCAGCGCGAGCGCCGTCCATTTGTTCGAATGGCGCGGCTTCGCGATGGTGCTGGCGGCGCCGCTGCTCGCGCTGGCGGCGCGTAATGAGTGCGAGCTGGCGCGTCCGTCTGTCGCGAGCGGCGACGTTCCAATCGCTCTCGCTGCTCGCCATCTGCGCCTATTTCGCCGTGATGGCGATCCTCGCCACCGCGCTTCGCGGCGCCGGCCGTCGACTGGTCGTCGAGCGCTTGATGCTCTCTGCTCGGTGCAATGACCGTGGCCGCCATGGTCCTTCTCCCGAGCGCTCGCGCACGCGGCTGGATGAAGGTCAAGCTTGCCAAGCATTTGTTCGAGCACCGCTACGATTATCGCTCCGAATGGCTTCGCTTCACCGAAACGCTTGGCCGTGCGGGCCCCGACGCGCCGCCGCTCAGCGAGCGGATCGTCAAGGCCTTCGCCGACATCGTCGATACCGCCGGGCGGGCTGTTGCTGGTGTCGGACAAGGGCGGCGGCCTGACGCATCGCCGATGGCAGCAACTGGCCAGGACAATGCCCGAGCCCCGACGCCCTCGAGAAATTCGTCGGGCATTCTGGCACGAGCTCGAAACGAGCGGCCGGGTGCTCGATTTCGAAGCTCTTCGTGGAGGCTGGGCAAGCGCCAGGGACCGCGCGTTGGTCGTCCCCGCATGGCTGCTCGACGATCCAGCGGTCTGGGCCGGCGTGCCGCTGCTCCACCATCGAGCGCCTGGTCGGCCTGATCGTGCTCGCCGCGCCCGAATATCGCCGCCAGCTCGACTGGGAAGATTTCGACTTGCTCCGCACGGCCGGCAAGCAAGCCGCGAGCTCGCTTGCCGAGGCGCATGGGCCAGGAAGCGCTCAGCCATGCGCAGCGATTCGAGGAATTCAACCGCCGCTTCGCCTTCATCCTTCACGACATCAAGAATCTGGTCAGCCAGCTTTCGCTGCTCGCCCGCAATGCCGAACGGCACGCCGACAATCCCGAATTCCGCGCCGACATGGTCGCGACGCTGCGGTCCTCGGTGGGCAAGATGAACGAGCTGCTGGCGCGCCTTGCGCCGCATTCGCAGTCGCGCGTGCAGCGCATCGAGTCCCAGCCGCTCCGGCCGATCCTCACCGCGGCAATCGCCGCCAAGCGCCGCGACCGGGACGTCAAGCTGCTGGGCGATGCCAGCGTGTCGGGCGCTGGTCGATGCCGTCCGCGCTCGAACAGGCGGTCGGCCATCTCCTCCAGAATGCGCTCGACGCGAGCAGCGGCGAGGCCGGTGACCGTCCGGGTCAGCGAATGACTCGAGCGGCGTCGCCATCGCCATCACCGACAAGGGCGTCGGCATGGACGGCGACTTCATCCGCAATCGCCTGTTCGAGCCGTTCGCCTCGACCAAGCCCGGCGGCTTCGGCATCGGCGCCTTCGAAGCACGCTCGCTGATCACCGCGATGGGCGGCCGGCTCAGCGTCGACAGCCGGCCCGGCCAGGGCACCACCTTCACCATCCTTCTTCCCGCCGCCGACGCCGACGCGGTCGAGCCAATCAGGAAACGCGCATGACCGGATAGCAATCCCAAGGTCCTGCTGGTCGTCGAGGACGACGAAGGGCTGCAGCGCCAGCTCAAATGGGCCTACGACGGCTATCAGGTCGTCTGCGCGGGCGATCGCGCGAGCGCGATCGAGGCGCTGCGCGCGCACGAGCCCGCGGTGGTCACGCTCGACCTCGGCCTTCCGCCCGACCCCGACGGGACCGACGAAGGCTTCGCGACGCTCGCCGAGATCCTGCGGCTGAAGCCCGACACCAAGGTCATCGTCGCCACCGGCCACGGCGCCCGCGAAAGCGCGATCAGGGCGGTCGCATGGGCGCCTATGATTTCTACAAGAAGCCGGTCGACATCGACGAGCTCGGCTTCATCGTCGCCCGCGCCTTCCACCTCCACGAGATCGAGGATGAGAACCGGCGGCTCGAGACCGGCGCCGCGGCCGACCGTGCTCGGCTCGATCATCACCGCCGCGCCGGAGATGCTGAAGGTCGCCAAGACGATCGAGCGCGTCGCCTCGGCCGACGTGTCGGTGATGCTGCTCGGCGCCAGCGGCACCGGCAAGGAACTGCTCGCCCGCGCGGTCCACGAGAAGAGCGGCCGCAAGGGCGAGTTCATCGCCATCAACTGCGCCGCCATCCCCGAAAACCTGCTCGAGGCCGAGCTGTTCGGCTACGAGCGCGGCGCGTTCACCGGCGCGGTCAAGTCGAACATCGGCAAGATCGAACTGGCCGAGGGCGGCACGTTGTTCCTCGACGAGGTCGGCGACATTCCGCTGCCGCTTCAGGTCAAGCTGCTGCGCTTCCTCCAGGAGCGGGTGATCGAGCGCATCGGCGGCCGCCAGCCGATCGCGGTCGACACGCGCATCGTCTGCGCCACCCACCAGGACCTCGAAGCGATGATCGCCGACGGCCGCTTCCGCGAGGACCTTTACTATCGGCTCGCCGAGATCGTGGTGAAAATCCCCTCGCTGGCCGAGCGTTCGGGCGACGCCGTCCTGCTCGCGCGCCATTTCGTCAACCGCTTCGGCCGGGAGCTCAACCCGGGCGTGCAGTCGCTCAGCCCCGATGCGATCGAGCCGTCGATGGCTATGCCTGGCCGGGCAACGTCCGCGAGCTCGAGAACCGCATCAAACGCGCGGTGATCATGGCCGACGGCAAGAGCGTCACGCCGCCGACCTCGACCTGCGATCGAACACGCGCCGAGCGGCGAGCGTGCTGCCGATCAATCTGCGCGCCGCGCGCGAAGTCGCCGACCGCAAGGCCATCCGCCAGGCGATGAGCCGCACCGAGAACAATATCTCGGGCGCTGCCAAGCTGCTCGGGATCAGCCGCCCGACGCTCTACGATTTGCTCAAGCAATATCGTCTGCAAGCGTAAGCCGTCCGCTTCGACGAACGCATTTGCGGGCAGTGGCTTGCGCGCGCTAAGGTGCCGGCGCATCCTCCGCTCAATCCAACGGGCACTGCCCATGGACCGTCGTTCGTTTCTCGCCACCGGCGCGACTCGTCGCGCTGCTTCCGCTCACCGACGCGCCGGCATTTGCCGCCGTCGCGAAACGCCGGGCGGCAACGACGCCAAGCTCAACGCGCTGTTCGAGCGAGATCTTCCAGGAGCGAGTCCGCACACTCGCCGACACTCGCGACTTCGCTCGGCCTCGACAAGGGCCCCAACGCCGCGCTGAAGTCGAAGCTCGACACCGACCCGGCATCGACCGCGCGGCGCGAGGACCTCGCCCGCGACCGCGCGCGCGCATCGCCGCCGTCACGCGCGATCGCGCCCGGCAACCCTGTCCGACGCCGCCAGGCTCAACCGCGAAGTCGTCATCTACTCGCTCGAAACCGCGACTGTCGCGCCGTCGCGCTGGAACATCGATTCCGCGCAGCGCCCCTATCCGATCATCGCAGCAGGGCGGCGCTTATTTCTCGACGCCCGATTTCCTCAACACGCGCGCACACGATCAACAATGCGGCCGATGCCGAGGCCTATCTGTCGCGGCTCGGCCAGTTCGCGACGGTGCTCGACAATGACACCGCCGAGCAGCGCGCGCAGGCGGCCCGCGGCTTCCTCGCGCCGGCCTGGTCGATCGACCTAGCGCTCGGCCAGATGCGCAAGCTGCGCGATGTGCCGGCCGAGCAGAACACGATGGTCAAGTCGATCGTCCGCCGCGCCAGGGACAAGGGCATCGCTGGCGACTGGCAGGCCCGCGCCGCGGCGATCGTCGCCAAGAGCGTCTATCCCGCGCTCGACCGGCAGATCGCGGCAATGGAGCAACTGAAGCCGACCAGCCGCCCGGCGATGGCGCGTGGCGCCTGCACCAACGGCGACGCGATCTATGCCGAAGCGCTGCGCCAGGCGACGACCACCAACTTCACGCCCGACGAGGTCCACCAGCTTGGCCTTGCCCAGGTCGCCGAGATCAGCGCCGCAACTCGACACGATCCTCAAGAGCCAGGGCTATACCCAGGGCACGGTCGGCGAGCGGCTGGAGGCGCGTCAATCGCACGCCCGCGCAGCTTTACGCGGACAGCGACGCCGGCCGCGCGGAGCTGCTGGGCTATCTCAATGACAGTCGTGAAGGACATGTACGCGCGCCTGCCCCAGGCCTTCGCGACGCTGCCCAACCAGCCGCTCGAAATCCGCCGAGTGCCGGTCGAGATCCAGGACGGCGCGTCGAACGGCTATTACAACCGCGCCGCGCTCGATGGCTCGCGCCCCGCGATCTACTTCATCAATCTGAAGGACATCGGCGACTGGCCCAAATATTCGCTGCCGACGCTCAGCTATCACGAGGGCGTTCCCGGCCATCACCTGCAGATCAGCATCGCCCAGGAATCGAAGGACATTCCGACGCTGCGCAAGCTCGGCTTCTTCTCGGCTTATTCCGAAGGCTGGGCGCTGTACGCCGAGCAGCTCGCCGACGAGCTCGGCGTCTATGCCAATGACCCGCTCGGCCGCGCCGGCTTCCTCCAGTCGTTCCTGTTCCGCGCCGCCCGCCTGGTCGTCGACACCGGCATCCACACCAAGCGCTGGAGCCGCGAGCAGGCGACCGATTACATGGTCAAGACCACCGGCTTCGCGCGTCCGCGGTCCCAGCGCGAGGTCGAGCGTTACTGCACGCATGATCGGCCAGGCCTGCAGCTACAAGGTCGGCCACACCGCCTGGACCCGCGCCCGCGACGAGGCGAAAAAGGCGCTGGGCGCGAAGTTCGACCTCAAGCAGTTCCACGAAGTCCTGCGCGAAGGCGCGATGCCGCTGTCGATCCTGGAACGCCGCATCAAGGAGCGGACGCGGGTCGCCTAGCGGGCTGCGGTCAGCGCCTCGGCCATCTCAGCCACTTCGAGCCAGCGTAGCTCTGCGGCTTCGATGTCGGCGCGGTGGCGGGCGATGCGTTCGGTCAGCTGGGCGAAGCGATCGGGCTGCGGGCATAGAGGTCGGGATCGGATAGTGCCTGCTCGTCGGACGCGACTTCGGCCTGGAGCCGCTCGATCTCGCCCGGCAGTCGATCGTAATCGCGCTGGTCCTTGTAGGGAGCTTTCTTGTTCCCCGGCGCAGGCCGGGGTCCAGGAGCGCCGGAAGGCACTGCTTTCGCACGCGCCCTGGGCCCCGGCCTTCGCCGGGGAACGGACAGCCTCATACCGCTGCCGAACCCAGTCCTCGTAGCCGCCGGCGACGATATCGACCTTGCCCGACCCGTCGAGCCCGAGCGTGATCGTCACCGTCCGGTCGAGGAAGTCGCGGTCGTGGCTGACGATCAGGACGGTGCCGTCATAATCGGCGATCACCTCCTGCAGCAGGTCGAGCGTTTCGAGGTCGAGGTCGTTGGTCGGCTCGTCGAGCACCAGCAGGTTCGCCTCGCGCGCGAATTCCCGCGCCAGCAGCAGCCGCGAGCGCTCGCCGCCCGACAGCGACCCGATCGGCGCTTCGGTCAGCGACGGGTCGAACAGGAATTCCTTGAGATAGCCCTTGATATGCTTCTTGGCGCCGCGGACCTCGATCCAGTCGCCGCCGTTGGCGAGCACGTCCTTCACCCGCTTGTGCGGGCTCCATCAGCTTGCGCTGCTGGTCGATCACGATGCCGCTCAGCGTCTTGCGCCCGAGTCACCTTGCCGGTGTCGGGCTTCAGCTCGCCGGTCAGCAGCTTCAGCAACGTCGTCTTGCCCGCGCCGTTCGGCCCGACGATCCCGATCCGGTCGCCGCGCTGGATGCGCAGCGAGAAGTCGCGGATGATCGGCCGCTCGCCGTAGGATTTGATGACATCCTGCGGCCTCGATCACCGTCTTCGAGCGGACGTCGTCCTTGGCCAGCGCGAGCTTCGCGGTGCCCGTCGGCCCCAGCATCGCCGCGCGCTGCGCCCGCATCTCGTGCAGCTTGGCAAGGCGGCCCTGGTTGCGCCGGCGGCGCGCGGTGACGCCGCGCTGGAGCCAGTGCAGCTCGAGCTTCAGCTTGGCGTCGAGCTTCTCGGCGGCGCGCGCTTCCTCGTCATAGACGCGCTCGGTCCACGCCTCGAAGCCGCCGAAGCCGATCTCCGCGCGGCGCAGGCCGCCGCGGTCGAGCCAGATGCAGCTCCGCGTCAGCCGCGTCAGGAAGGTCCGGTCATGGCTGATGACGATGAAGGCGCCCTTGAAGCGCTTGAGCCACTCCTCCAGCCATTCGATCGCCCCGAGATCGAGGTGATTGGTCGGCTCGTCGAGCAGCAGCACGTCCGGATTCTGCGCCAGCGCCCGCGTAATCGCCGCGCGCCGCCGTTCGCCGCCGCTGGCGGTCGCCGTCGGCCGCGAAAGGTCGATGCCGAGCTGATCGGCAATCGACGCCGCCTCATGCGCTTGCGGCGCATCCGGTCCATGAAGGACCCACTCCTCCAGCGTCGTGAACCCGTCCATCGTCGGGTCCTGCTCGAGCAGCACGACATGCGTGCCGGGGACGATCGTCCGTTTGCCCTCGTCGGGGTCGATCAGGCCCGCGAGGCATTTCAGCAGCGTCGTCTTGCCCGCGCCGTTGCGGCCGATCAGCGCGAGCCGGTCGCGCTCGCCAATATAAAGGTCGAGGCCGCGAAACAGCCAGCCTTCGCCCTGGATCAGCCCAAGGTCTTCGTAGGAGAGGATCGGCGCCGCCATCCGCGCCGCTTAGAAGAGCGTTCCCCGCCCCTCAATGCCTGAACGGCCGAACGACTTCAGCATTCATAGCCTATTCAATGCATGGTGATACAAAGCTGGACGAACAAAGAGTCGCGCCATGAAACTGTTGCGTACCCTTCTCATCGCCGCCGCTGTTGCGGTTGGCCTCACCAGCGCCCCGGCGCTGGCCGATCCCCCGCGCGATGCCGACCGCGCGTTCCGGTCGCGCGAGCAGGGCCGGTCGATGCCGCTGCCGCAGCTCGAACGCCGGGTGATGCCGATGATGGGCGGCGCCGACTATCTCGGGCCTGAACTCAACGGCGACGCCTATCGCTTCAAGTTCATGCAGAACGGCCGCGTCATCTGGGTCGACGTCGACGGCCAGGGCCGGGTCCTGCGCCGGTCGCGCGACCTGACTAAGCGGGCGATTGACTTTCCTCGCCGAAGTCCCAGTTGTTCCGGTAAAGCAACTTCTCGTCGCAACGCGGGTTGACGGCGCGAACATGAACAGCTCCGGGGAGCATCGATGCGCGTTCTGATCGTCGAAGACGAACCCAATCTCGGGCGCCAGCTGCGCTCGACGCTCGAGGGCGCCGGCTATGCGGTCGACCTCGCCACCGATGGCGAGGACGGCCATTATCTCGGCTCGACCGAAAACTACGACGCGGTGATCCTCGATCTCGGCCTGCCCGAGGTCGACGGGCTCACCGTGCTCGACCGCTGGCGCAAGGAAGCGCGCAAGATGCCGGTGCTGGTGCTCACCGCGCGCGACAGCTGGTCGGACAAGGTGGCCGGCCTCGACGCCGGCGCCGACGATTATCTCGCCAAGCCGTTCCAGACCGAGGAGCTGATTGCCCGCCTGCGCGCGCTGATCCGCCGTTCTTCGGGCAATGCGTCGAGCGAGCTCATCGCCGGCGACATCCGCCTCGACACCCGGTCGGGCAAGGTCACCAAGGCGGGCGAGCCGGTGAAGCTCACCGCGCAGGAATATAAGCTCCTCGTCCTACCTCATGCACCACAAGGGCAAGGTGGTGAGCCGGACCGAGCTCATCGAGCATATCTACGACCAGGATTTCGACCGCGATTCCAACACCATCGAAGTGTTCGTGACCCGCATCCGCAAGAAGCTCGGCGCCGACGTCATCACCACGATCCGCGGCCTCGGCTATTCGCTGGAGGAACCGGCCGGTTGAACGTTGAAAGCCCCGCGGCTCCCGCCGCGGCGGCGGACGAGCGTCACCGTCCCCGAAGAGCCGCGCGCGCATCGGTTCGCTTAACCGGCGCATGATCGGCGTCGCGGCGATCTGGATCGCCGCGCTCCTGCTGATCGGCGGCTTTGCGCTCGACCGGGTCCTGTCGCGCTCGATCGTCGACAGTTTCGACAACCAGCTGGTCTTCGTCCTGAACTCGATGATCGCCTCGTCGGAGATCGGGCCCGACGGCGAAGTCCGCTTCAACCGCGCGCCGGCCGACCAGCGCTTCGTCGAACCCTATTCGGGTCTCTATTTCCAGATCAGCGGCACCGGCGCGGAGACCTTCCCCTCGCGCTCGCTGTGGGATCGGCGGCTCCGCGTTGCCGACACCCACGCCGACGTGAAGCCGCACCTTTACGACAGCGACGAATTCTCGACCACGGACCATGCCGAGCCAATGCGCGTCGTCGGAGCGCGACGCGATCCTGCCTGGATCGACGGTGCGCTGGCGCTTCCAGGTCGCGCAATCGCGCGAAACGATCGACGACCAGATCCGCAATCTTCGGTCGACTTTGATCTGGAGCTTCTCGGCGCTTGGCGTCGGGCCTGCTCGTCCTGGCTGCGTTGCAGACCTTCTATGGCCTGTGGCCGCTCCGCCGGGTCCGCAATGAGGTCGCCTCCATCCGGTCGGGCGAGAAAACCCGCATCAGCGACGAATTCCCGACCGAGATCACGCCGCTGACGGAGGAGATCAACCAGCTGCTCGCCCACAGCGAGGCGCAGGCGGAGGAAGCGCGGCGGCACGCCGGCAACCTTGCGCACGCGCTCAAGACTCCGCTGACCGTGATTACCAACGCCGCGACCGCCAACGACCCCGAACTGGTCGAGACGGTGTGCCGCGAAGCGCTCGGTGATGCGCCGCCAGGTCGACCACCATCTCGCCCGCGCCCGGGCCATCGGCCGCCGCGCCGCAGCCCAGTCGCGGGCGATCGTGTGGGAGAGCCTCGAGGCGGTCCAGCGCGCGGTCGATCGGCTGCACGAGGGAGTCACGGTCGATATTGCGGGCGATCATCAGGCGCAGGTCCGCGTCGAGCGCCAGGACCTCGACGAAATGCTCGGCAACCTCGTCGAGAATGCCGCGAAATACGGCGGCGGCCGCGTCTTCGTGACCGTCGAGCCAAAGGGCGCAGATGGTGGACATCCTCGTCGAGGATGACGGCCCGGGCATCCCCGAGGAAAAGCGCGGGGAACTGTTCACCCGCGGCGCCCGGCTCGACACGACCGGCAAGCCCGGAACCGGCCTCGGGCTCGCCATCGTCCGCGACGTCGCCGAAATCTATGGCGGCTGCGATCCACCTCGAGGAAAGCGAAGACCTTGGCGGCCTGCTCGCGCGCCTGAGCCTGCCCGCGGGCTAAGCCCTGCCGCTTTTTCGTCGAAAAGCCCGTTGCGCCGCGGCGCCCCGTCCCTAGGCTCGGCCAAATCGAATTCGGGGTGGAGGGTTTTCCTATGCGTTTCCGTCACTTGCTGCTTGCCGGCTGCTTCGCCTCTCTCGCCGGCGCCGGGCCTTCGTGCCGCGCTCCGCGCTATGGCACCTGGGGCGCTGCGACGGCGGACATGGACACCAAGGTCAAGCCCGGCGACAGCATGTTCGAGTATCGCGGAGGGCACCTGGCTCCGCAACCACCCGATTCCCGCTGACAAGTCCGGCGCGGGCTATAATTACGAGCTGCCCGACGAGATCGAGCAGCAGGTCAGGAAAATGGTCGAGGACGTCACCGCCAGACCGACCTCACCCATCGCGCGGAAGATCGGCGACGCCTACGCCGCCTGGATGGACGAGGCCGGGATCGAGGCCCGCGGATTGGCCCCACTGAAGCCTTACCTCGCGCGGATCGACGCGGTTTCCAACCGCGGCGACCTTGTCCGGCTGATGATGGAGCCCGGCTACGCGAGCCCGGTCAATGTCGGCATCAGCGCCGACCAGGACAATCCGGCCCGCTACACGGCCGTCGCCGGCCAGGCGCGGCTCGGCCTCCCGACCCGCGATTATTACCTGCTCAAGGGCGAGAAATACGACACCATCCGAAGCGCCTACCGGGCCTATATCGTAAAGCTCGGCCAGCTCGCGGGCCTGTCCGACCCCGAAGGGCGCGCCGACCGCATCATCGCGCTCGAAACCCGCCTGTCGCAGGACCAGTGGACCCCCGAGCGGCGCCGCGATCCGGTTGCCACGCATAACCCAATGACCCGAGCCCAGCTACGAAGCTGGCGCCGCAGTTCGACTGGACGGCCACGCTGCGCTCGATGGGCCTCGCCGCGGCGACCAAGGTCGATATCGCGGAGCCGAGCGCTGTGACGGCGGCCGGTAAGCGGCTCGCCGATGTCCATCTCGCCACATGGAAGGAATATCTGGCCTTCCGCTTCATCAGCGACCACGCCAACGACCTGCCCCACGCCTTCGATGCGGCTCGCTTCGATTTCTACAGCAAGACGCTGAATGACGTCCCCGAGCAACGCGCGCGCTGGAAGCGCGGCATGGCGATGCTTGACAACAGCCTCGGCGAAGCGGTCGGGCAGCTTTACGTCGCCCAATATTGGCCGAGCGAGACCGCCAGCGCGGCCAACGAGCTCGTCAGCGACATGGAGGATGCTTATCGCGAGAAGATCTCGAACGCCTCGTGGATGGATGCGGCCACCCGCAAGAAGGCGCTGGAGAAGCTCGGTACCTTCGATCCGCGCGTCGGCCATCCGGTCAAGTGGATCGACTATTCGACGCTTCAGATCAGCCGGACCGATCCGCTCGCGAACGATGTCGCCACCGAAAATTTCCAGTGGCAGCTCGAGCTCAAGCGCTTTCCGCAGCCGGTCGACGGACCCTGTGGGAAATGACCCCGCAGACGGTGAACGCTTATTACGACCCGACGATGAACCAGATCACGGTTCCGGCCGCGATCCTGCAGCCGCCTTTCTTCGACGCCAATGCCGATGCCGCCGTCAATTATGCTGAGACCGGCGCGACCACGATCGGCCACGAAATGGGCCACGGCTATGACGATGAAGGCCGGCAGTATGATGCCAGCGGGCGCCTGCGCAATTGGTGGACCCCGGCGACCGCGGCCAAATACAAGGTCAAGGCCGACCGCCTCGCGGCGCAGTTCGATCAGTACGAACCGATCCCGGGCGTCCACATCAAGGGCAAGCTCACCCTCGGCGAGAACCTCGCCGATCTCGGCGGGCTGGAGACCGCTTACGCGGCCTATCGCCGGTACGTCGGCGCGCCATGGCGAGCCGCCGGTGATCGATGGCTACACCGGCGACCAGCGCTTCTTCATCGCTTATGCCCAGGCGTGGCAGGGCAAGCGCCGCGAAGGCGCGCTGCGGCAGCAGCTGCTCAGCAATCCGCACAGTCCGGATCAGTATCGGGTCGACGGCATCGTCCGCAATTTCGACCCTTGGTACAAAGCGTTCAACGTGCAGCCCGGCGACAAGCTTTACCTGCCGCCGGAACAGCGGGTTCACGTGTGGTGAGAGCCGGGCGACCTCCCGTCGCCCAGACTCATCCGTTCGTCGAAAAAGCTTGCCTTTACAGCGGCATATAGGGCATTGCCGACCCGTTTACCGGAGGGTGATTAATCCATGAAATTCAAGATGTTGGCGCTCGCGACCGCGAGCCTGCTCACCGTTGCCGCCGCGGCCGATGCCGCCAAGCCTGTTTACGGCGACTGGGGCTATAACCCGGCGGCGATGGACCAGTCCGTCAAGCCCGGTGACGACTTCTGGGCCTATGTGAACGGCACTTGGGACAAGAATACCCCGATCGCGGCCGACCGTGCTTCGGCCGGTCCGTTCGTCACCTTGTCCGACAAATCCGAGGCGCGACGTGCGCCAGATCGTCGAGCAGCTGGCCAATGACCCGAACCGCGACCACCTCGGTCAGCAGGTCGGCGACTTTTATTCGAGCTTCATGGACACCGCCGCCGTCGACGCTGCCGGCACGGCTCCGCTGAAGCCCTACCTCGCCGAGATCAGTGGCGCCAAGACGCGCGCGCAGCTGCTCTCGCTGTTCATCAAGCCGGGCTTCGCGAGCCCGATCGATCTCGGCATCGGGACCGAATTTCAAGAACCCCGACGTCTATGCCGTCTTCTCGGGCCAGGCGACGCTCGGCCTTCCGAGCCGCGAATATTATCTCGAAGACAATGCGAAGATGAAGGCGCATCGCGCCGCCTATCGCGATTATATCGTCGACGATCGAGAAGCTCGCCGGCCTGCCCGGCGGCGAAGCTGCCGCCGACCGCATCATCGCGCTGGAAACCGCGCTGTCGAAGGTCCAGTGGCCGGCCGCCGATCGCCGCGACATCGACAAGATCTACAATCCGATGACGGTCGCCCAGCTGCATCAAGCTGGCGCCGCAGTTCGACTGGGCGGCGACGCTCGCCAAGTCGGGCCTCGGCCGCCCGCCAGTCGATCATCGTCACCGAACCGTCGGCAGTCTCCGGCGCCGGCAAGATCCTGGCATCAACTCCGCTCTCGACCTGGAAGGAATGGCTCGCGTTCCGCTTTGTGTCAGACCATGCGAGCGTTCTTCCCAAAGCGATCGACGATGCCCGCTTTGCCTTCTACTCGAAGGAGCTGAACGGCGTTCAGCAGCAGCGCGAGCGCTGGAAGCGCGGCGTGCAGGCGGTCAACGGCGCGCTCGGCGAGGGGGTCGGCAAGATCTACGTCAAGCAGCATTATCCGGCCGCGTCCGAAGCGCAGATGAAGGAGCTGATCGGCAACCTTGAGGACGCCTATCGCGACCGCATCACGAACAATCAGTGGATGGACGCCGCAACCCGCCAGGCCGCACTTGAGAAACTGACGGCGTTCGAGCCGCGCATCGGTCACCCGATCAAATATATCGACTATTCGTCGATGAACGTCGTGAAGGGCCAGCCGCTCGCGAATGCCATGGCTTCCGCGGACTTCGAATGGAAGCTCGCGCTCAAGCGCTTCCCGAAGCCGGTCGATCGCTCGTTGTGGGGCATGTATCCGCAGACGATCAACGCTTACTACAACCCGCTGGCGAACCAGATCACCTTCCCGGCCGCCATTCTGCAGCCGCCCTTCTTCGATCCCAACGCCGATCCGGCTGCCAATTATGGGGCGATCGGTGCGGTGATCGGCCACGAGATGGGCCACGGCTTCGACAATGAAGGCCGCAAGTTCGACCCGAAGGGCAAGCTTCGGGATTGGTGGTCGGCACAGGCTGCCAAGGACTTCACCACGAAGACCGACGCGCTGGTCGCGCAGTACAACGGCTTCAAGCCGTTCCCGGATCTCGCGGTCAACGGCAAGCTGACGCTGGGCGAGAACATCGGTGACCTCTCGGGCGTCGAAAATGCCTATTCGGCGTACAAGAAGTACACCGCCAAGCATGGCGAGCCGCCGGTCATCGACGGTCTGACCGGCGACCAGCGCTTCTTCATCGCTTACGCCCAGGCGTGGCAGGAAAAGCAGCGCGAAGACGCCGAGCGGCAGCAGGTGATCACCAACGAGCACAGCCCGGGGAAGTATCGGGTGAACGGCATCGTCCGGAACGTCGACGCCTGGTACAAGGCGTTCAACGTCCAGCCGGGCGACAAGTTGTATCTGCCGCCGGAACAGCGCGTTCACATCTGGTAAGCGGCTTTGAAAAACGGCGCCGTCCCCGCTAGGGCGCGCCGTGACCGCCTCCGTTCACACGCTGAGCACCAGCGCCCCCCGTCGCTCGACGCCCTGATCGCGCTCGCACGACATGAACGGAGTCAATGCCGTCATCCTCGAGCGGATGCAGAGCAAGGTCGCGCTCATCCCCGAGCTTGCCGGTCACCTCATCGCCGGCGGCGGCAAGCGGATGCGGCCGATGCTGACGCTCGCGAGCGCCAGCCTGCTCGGCTACCCCGGCACGCGCCATTACAAGCTCGCCGCCGCGGTCGAGTTCATCCACACCGCGACCCTGCTTCACGACGATGTCGTCGACGGCTCCGGCATGCGGCGCGGCAAGCGAACCGCGAACCTCATCTGGGGCAATCCCGCCAGCGTCCTGGTCGGCGACTTCCTGTTCAGCCGCGCGTTCGAACTGATGGTCGAGGACGGCAGCCTGAAGGTCCTTCGCATTCTCAGCCATGCCTCGGCCGTGATCGCCGAGGGCGAGGTCAACCAGCTGACCGCCCAACGCCAGATCGACACCGACGAGGATCATTATCTCGACATCATCAGCGCCAAGACGGCGGCTCTGTTCGCCGCGGCGTGCCGGGTCTCGCCGGTCGTGGCCGAGGCGGGCGAGGACGCCGAGCTCGCGCTCGACAGCTACGGCCGGAACCTCGGCATCGCCTTCCAGTTGACCGATGACGTCATCGATTATGCGTCGGATGCCGAGACCATGGGCAAGGGCGTCGGCGACGATTTTCGCGACGGGAAAATGACATTGCCGGTGATCCTCGCCTACGCGCGCGGCAGCGACGACGATCGCAACTTCTGGCGGTCGGCGATCGGCGGCGAGCGGATTGCCGACGCCGACCTCGCCCACGCGATCGACCTGTTGAAACACACGGACGCGCTGGCCGATACGATCGAACGCGCGCGCCAGTACGGCCGGCGGGCGATCGATGCCCTTGCGATGTTCCCGGCGGGCAAGGCCAAGACCGCGCTCATCGAAGCCGCCGAGTTCGCGGTCGCGCGCGCTTACTGACGCCTGTCCTACAGGACGGCGCCTGTGCCACAGGCGCGATGTGCGGCTGTCTATCTCTCAGTCCGACTCTTTCAGATGCACCAGAACGCGCGCGCGTGAAGGCGCGCACCGTAAGGCTGCTGCAATCGCTGCGTTTCGGGGCGATCATGAACCGCTGCCCATCGACGATGTCCTGCCGGACCTGCTCGCCGCCCTCCGCGAAAGCGGCCGGGCGCTGCTCATCGCGCCGCCCGGCGCTGGCAAGACGACCAGGATCGCGCCCGCGCTGCTTGCCGAACCCTGGTGCATCGGTGACATCCTGCTGCTCGTTCCCCGCCGCCTCGCTGCCCGAGCCGCCGCCGAGTTCATGGCGGGCGAGCTCGGCGAGAAGCCCGGCCAGACCATCGGCTATGCGACGCGGCTCGACTCCAAGGTCAGCAAAGACACTCGCATCGTTGCGATGACCCACGGCGTGTTCCTGTCGCGGATTCAGGCTGACCCCGAGCTCGCCCGCGTCTCGGCGGTGCTGTTCGACGAGGTCCATGAGCGCAGCCTCGACAACGATCTTGCGCTGGCGCTCGCGTTGGATGCCGCGACGGCGTTGCGGCCTGACCTTCGCCTGCTGGCCATGTCGGCCACGCTCGACGTCGATCGGTTCCACCGGTTGCTCGACCGTCCTTCGACCATCGTAAGCGAGGGCAAGAGTTTTCCCCTCGACATCCGCCACATCGGCCGCGATTCGGGCGCGAGGATCGAGCCACAAATGGCGAGCGCAATTCGAATGGCGCTCGGCGAGCATGGCGGATCGCTCCTCGCCTTCCTGCCGGGCGTGGCTGAGATTCAGCGCACGGCGGATGCGCTGGGCAACCTCCCTGCTGACGTCGAATTGCACAAGCTGCATGGCGGCATCGAACCGACGGTTCAGCGCAGAGCCCTCGCCCCTCCGCCACAAGGCAAGCGCAAGCTCGTTCTGGCCACCAGTATTGCCGAGACCAGCGTCACGCTTCAGGACGTGCGCGTCGTCGTCGACAGCGGCTTGGCGCGCCGGCCCCGCTACGACCGCGGCGCGGGCCTGACGAGGCTCGTCACCGAGCGTGCGAGCAGAGCGGCGGTCACCCAGCGCGCCGGCCGCGCCGCGCGCCAGAGGCCGGGAGTCGCCATCCGTCTGTGGACGGAGGCCGCCAATGCGTCGCTACCTGCCCATGATCCGCCGGAGATCCTTGAAGCCGATTTGTCGAGCCTCCTGCTCGCGACCTCCTTGTGGGGCGAAACCGACCCGCGGAAGTTGCCCTTTCTGGACCCGCCTCCGCCCGCTGCCGTGGCGGAAGCGCGCGAGCGACTGCAGCGTCTCGGCGCGATCGAGACAGAGGGTCGCATAACCAAGCATGGCCGCGCGATTGCGGCTTTGCCGCTCGCGCCGCGCCTCGCCCACATGCTGATCGAGTCCCGGGATCGCGGCTGGCTTGCATCCGCGGCCGAGGTTGCCGTCCTGCTCACGGAGCGCGGCTTGGGCGGCAACGATCCCGACCTGGAATCGCGGGCGCGCCGGTGGCGGTCCGACCGCTCGCCTCGCGCCGAAGCCGCTCGGAAGTTGGCCGCGAACTGGTGCCTGCGTCTTGGTGGTCATGGCATCGACCAAGACGGGCACGATCGCGCCAGGCCCTCGCTCTCGCCTTTCCTGATCGGCTGAGCCGGCGCCGCGATTCTTCCGGGGAGAGTTGGCAATCGGTCGGCGGTCGCGGCTTCCGGCTCGATCCCGCAAGCGCTCTCGCCGGCAGCCAGTGGCTCGCGGTCGGCGAAGTGGCGGGCCATGCGTCAGGCGCAAGAATCCTGTCCGCGGCGGCGATCGATGAGCAATCCGTCCTCGACCTCTTCGCCGACCGCATCGAAACACGCCATGACGGCGACTTCGATCCGGCTACCGGCTCGGTCACTCCGACCCGCAGTCGTCGCCTCGGAGCGATCAGGATTGCGAGCGGGCCCGATCCGAAGCCGGACCAGGCCGCGATCGAGCAGGCGCTGATCGATGGCGTCGTCAACCATGGCCTGGCACTCCTGCCATGGGACGAAGCCGCGACGCAGCTCCGGCTTCGAGCCGATTTTGCGCACCGCTATGATCAAAAAATTCCACGCCTGGATGACGACTTGTTGATCAAGCAGCTTGGCGAATGGTTGGCGCCGCTGCTGGTGCGGCAAGCGCCGCCTGGGCGATCTGGCGCCCGGCGGGCTCGACGGGCGCACTGCAACAATTGCTGGGGTATGAAAACGCCCGACGGCTCGACCAGCTGGCGCCGGCGGATTTCGCCAGCCCGGCCGGCAGCCATCACCTGATCGATTATTCGGCGCCCGGGGGTCCGGCCGTCGAAGTTCGCGCTCAGGCACTGTTCGGTCTGTCGCGCCATCCAATGCTGGCGGACGGCAAAGTGCCGCTGATCCTTGCCATCACCTCGCCCGCCGGCCGTCCCATCCAGACCACGAACGACCTGCCCGCCTTCTGGTCGGGCAGCTGGCGCGACGTCGCCAAGGAGATGCGCGGGCGCTATCCGAAGCACAATTGGCCGGACGACCCCGCCTCGGCGCTGCCGACGCTGCGAACGAAGCGAGCGCCCTAGGGCGTGGTCGCGACCGGCACCATCAGATGGGCATAGGGCGTACCCGCCCACATCACATAGGGCTGCGAGGTGTCGGGCTTCGCGCCGGCCGGATGACCCGCGAGGATTTCCTTGGATCCGACCACCATCAAATGCGGTCCGGTCTTGACCCACTCATTGCCGCTCGTCGGCTTGGTTGCGTACGGATCAGTGTTGCTGGCATCGGTCCCGCCCTCCAGCATGTACATCAGGCCGACCGAGCCGGCCGCGGGTGCTTTGTGGCCCACCCAGGCTTCGACCCATTTGCCCGCGTTCGCGTCAAAGCACATCGGGTCCGGCCCGGGCGTATCCGGCGCATCGGGCATGCAGGTCCACCCGTTCGTACCCTTGCGCACCACCGTCATCATGCCCTTCGCATCGGCGGTGACGATCGACGCATTCTTCGAGATTGCCGCCGGAGCCGCCAACTTCGGCAGAGGCAATCGGATCGCCGGCCTTCTGCGCAACGCCGGCGCTTCCAGTGAGAACGCATACCACCGCTGCGCTCAGCAGCGATCGCTTGGTCAATTTGGTCATGGAGCCCTCCTCCGCTTCAGGGAAGGACGCGTCCTTTATCACAGCGACAGGCGCAGCGCACATGAAAGCAGCCTTGATTTCAGGACCCGCACTTTGCCACGCCGCACCCATGACCATTGCCCGCATCTTCGAGCAGGAACGAAAGACGACTCAGTCGGGCAAGGCCAACGCCGGCCGCTGGCTGCTGGAATTCGAGCGCAAGCAGGCCCAGCGGCCCGACCCGCTGACCGGCTGGAACGGATCGGGCGACACCAATCCGCAGGTTCGCCTCACTTTCCCGACCAAGGACGCGGCGATCGCTTATTGCGCGAAGCATGGCCTCGATCATCACATCGTGCCCGCCGCCCCGATCCGGTTGAAGATTCAGGCTTACGCCGACAATTTTCGTTGACGATTCAGCCCTAGCCAAGGCAACATCTCCCGGCCGAGGTAGGGGGAAAGCTGCGTTTTGCCGATATCAGGCTGGTCATCGGCACCAGGCCTGAAGCTATCAAAATGGGTCCGGTTGCCCGATCGCTGAGCAGCCTGTGGTTTTGAACCGACGCTCATCTTCACGGGTCAGCACGCCAGTCTCGAACCCGGTGAATTCGGCCTGGATGGCTTCGCTCATGTCGGCCTTGCCTGTCCCGGCGAACGCGATCCCCATTCCCACGTCCGCCGTGTCAGCGCGTCCTTGCTACCGTCGCTTCGCCATCCACCCGACCTGCTCCTGGTGCAGGGCGACACGTCGAGCGCGCTCGGCGCGGCACTGGCCGGCTTCACCGCCGGCGTGCCGGTCGGCCATGTCGAGGCGGGATTGCGGACGCATGACCCGCTGCTGCCGTGGCCGGAAGAGGAGTATCGGACGGCAATCGACGCCCATGCCGATCTGTTGTTCGCACCGACCGAGCTCGCGGCGGCGAATTTGCGCGCCGAACGCGTTCCGGGCCAGATTCACGTAACTGGCAACACCGGGATTGACGCCGTCCTGGATGCCGCCGCCGCGCTTCCGCCGCCCCAACTCCGCGACGGCGACGTGACGAGGCTGCTGGTAACCTGTCACCGCCGCGAAAGCTGGGAAGATGGCCTCGCCAATATCGCCGCCGCGCTCCGCGACCTGTCGCAGGAAGGGAGTGTCGCGATCGATGTCCTTCTTCATCCCAACGCCTTCGTCGCGAGCCGGATAAAGGGCCAGCTCGCTGGCGTGGCGCGGGTAAGGCTGCTTGCCCCTGCGGGCATCGCGAAATGCTGAAGCGGGTGCGCGATTCGGATATCCTGCTCAGCGACTCCGGCGGGATTCAGGAGGAAGCGCCCGCGCTTGGCATTCCCTTGCTGATCCTGCGCGACAAGACCGAGCGGCCCGAAGGCCTCGCCGGCGGCACTTCGCGACTGGTCGGGACTGACCGGCGGTCGATCGTGATGGCCGCGCGGCGGCTGCTTTCCAATCCGGTGGAGCGCGCAGCGATGAGCCGCCCGGTCTTTCCTTTCGGCGATGGCCGGGCGGGCCCCCGCATCGCGGCAATCCTCGCCCAGTGGCTCGAAGAAAGATCGCTGACGCGTCGACTGGCTTGAGCTATGACCGCCAGCTGATGGATCAACCCGCGATCAAGGAAAACCCCGCTGAGGTTGAGCCGCTAGCCCCGCCGGCTCGTCGAATAGCGTATCGCCACCGTCTACCGACCCGGCTGTGGCATTGGCTCAATGCCCTCACCGTGTTCGTGATGCTGATGTCCGGGATGATGATCTTCAACGCCCATCCCCATCTTTATTGGGGACAGTTCGGCGCCAATTTCGACCATCCCTGGCTGACCTTCGGCAAGCGCCCGTTTCCCGGTTGGGCGACGATCCCCTCGACCTACAATCTCGCCGCCGCTCGCCGCTGGCATTTGGCGTTTGCCTGGCTGCTGGTCGTCCCGCTGATCCTGTTCCTCCTAGTTAGCCTGCTCAATCGGCACGCCCAGCGCGACCTTGCGCCAACCTCCGAGGAGGTGAAGCCAAGCCATGTCTGGGACGACATCAAGGCCCATGCGCGGCTGGATTTCGCGACCGGCGAGGCGGCGCTTCGCTATAATATTCTGCAAAAGATCAGCTACGTCGCGGTGATCTTCGTGCTGCTGCCTTTGATGGTACTGACTGGACTGGCGATGTCGCCCGCGATGGACGCGGCATGGCCGTGGCTGCTCGATCTGTTCCAGGGCCGGCAGTCGGCGAGATCGATCCACTTCATCTGCGCGGCCGCCGTGTTGCTTTTCATCCTGGTCCACCTGGTCATGGTGGTGCTGGCCGGGCCGATCAACGAGGTGCGGCTCCATGATCACCGGACGTTTCCGCATCCCGCCCGACCGAGGCCAGCGATGATCGATCGCCGCCGCTTCATCGCCACCGGCGCGTCGGGCTTGCTGCTCGGCGGCTGCGACCGGCTCAACAACAGCCCGGAGTTCCGCGGCGTGCTGCGCTCGGCGGAGAAACTGACCATGGCCAGCCAGCGGCTGGTCTCGCCGCGCGATGCGCTCGCCCGCGAATATTCAGCGGCCGATATGTCCCCTATCTTCCGCTCCAACGGCACGGCAATGCCGAGCACGCCCGATTATGCTCAGCATCTCGCCGAGCAGTTTGCGAACTGGCGGCTGGCGGTCGACGGCCTCGTTGCCCGGCCGCTGTCGATTCCAATCCAGACGTTGCGCTCCCTGCCCCACCGGACGCAGATCACCCGGCACGATTGCGTCGAGGGGTGGAGCGCGATCGGCAAATGGCACGGCGTCCAGCTGTCGCGGATCCTCGACCACGCGGGGCTTAGCACCCGGCGAAGTACATCGTCTTCCACTGCGCCGACCGCTTCGGCGACAAGCCCTATTACGAAAGCGTCGACCTGGTTGATGCGTTCCACCCGCAGACGATCCTCGCCTGGGGCATGAACGGGCATCTTCTGCCGGTTCCCAACGGAGCGCCGCTGCGGCTGCGGGTCGAGCGGCAGCTTGGCTACAAGCAGGCCAAGTACGTGCAGCGGATCGAGGCGGTGGACAGCCTGGAGCGGATCTTCGGCGGCAAAGGCGGCTATTGGGAGGATAATGTCGATTATGAATGGTATGCGGGGATTTGAGGACCGATTTGCCCTGCAGCCGGCTTGCATCAATTCCCGATTTAAAACGCCAAAATCGTCCTCACGCAAAGTTGATCAACAACTTCGCCTTCAATCTGAGCTATAGTCGAGGCCGCGAGCCTGGGGCTGATCGCGGAGGGGCCATGATGACATCATGTGCAGGGACATTTGGTAATCTCAATCGCAACGCGATCTGCTCGAAACCGGGACCGGCGAGAAAGTTGAAATCGGTTCTCCGTTTGAGTGCCGTGGCAGCTGTCTCGCTCTTGATCGGATGTAGCTCCGCCGAGGGCAACTCGGCTGCCACCGTTAACGCGAAGCCTGACAGCCGCCAAGCAACCCGGCAGCCCCAACAAGACGACGCCTTCGCTGGGCATCAACGTGGCGGGAATTCAGGGTGGGATCCGGCCGTTCATGAACCTCATCTACGGTTCGTCATGGATGATGCAGGACGTAAGCAGCGGCGGTACCGCAGAGGTGCCGGCGGCTTCCTTGGATGAGAACGGCTGGGTCAAGTCCGTGCCCGCGGGCGTCCGGGTCATCCGCAGCCTTCCGGCGGTGCTCAATGCCGGAAAATTCGTCTGTCGATATCAGGGGAATGGCGTACTGCAGGTTTCCGGGGCAGCGGTATCCAACGTTACGAGCTCGGCCGGTTCGACGCGCTTCTCGCTGGCAGGGACATACCCAAACCCGCAGACCGCCACGTTGAGCTACAGCGTCGATCCCACGAATTATATCCGGAACATCGATTGCCGCGAATCCAATGCCTCGACGAGCGAAGCGATGGCCCCGGAGTTCGTTGCTGCCCTCGCACCCTTCCGGACCATCCGTTTCATGAAGTGGCAAACCGCGACGGAGGAGAATAGGCCGGTCTCCTGGGCAACACGTAACAAGCCGGGGGATGGAGACTATACCAGGAACGACGGAGTCCCGGTGGAAGTATTGGTTGGCGCCGCCAACCAGGCCGGCTCCGACATCTGGATAACAATCCCCTGGAATGCCGACGACGATTATGTGTCGAAGTTCGCAACCTATGTCCGCGACAACTTGTCGACTGGCCATCGCGTTTATGTCGAGGTCAGCAACGAGGTCTGGAACGGTTCCTATCCGGTCGTTGCCCAGGCCACCCGGGAAGCGCAGGCGGAAGGGCTGGCAAGCGCGACCGGAACCGGGTCCGGCGGGAACCTTGAGCGCTATGCGGAAAAAACGGAACAGGTGATGGCCATCTGGGCGAAGGTCTTCGTAGGTCAATCCACGAGGCTCGTCCGGGTTGCCTCATTCCAGCATGTGTCGCCTTATTTTTCGGACCTCCTGCTGAAGTACATGGATCTTTCGAAATCGATCGATGCGCTCGCGACCGCGCCCTATTTCGGATACGAAGCGACGAGCGCGATGTCCGTCGATCAAATCATGGCGGCGCTTCCGAACCAGATCTCCAGCGCCATCGACTTCGGCCGCCAACAGAAGGCGATCGCTCAAAAATACGGCTTAAGGTACATTGCATACGAAGGCGGACAGAGCATCGTCCTGTCTGACGTTGCGCAGGAGCAGCAGGTGCAGCGGGACCCTCGAATGCACGACGCCTATGCGCAATTCCTGACGGGCTGGCAGGCCCAGGTTGGTGACACGCTGAACCTGTTCGCGCTGGATGGCCAAATCTCGCGATATGGCGGTTGGGGATTGAGCGAATATGTCGGCCAGCCTGTGTCGCAGGCTCCCAAACTCCGGGCCGTCAACGAATTCCTCGGGATCGCCAAGCCCAGATGACGATACCCGTCATGTTTCAAACGCGTGAGCGATGCGTATCCTGCGCTTCGCCGCAATCAATTGAACTGAGCTCGGGACGGTTCGGCGAGCAACCGGCGAGGGGCTATATCGAGTCTGATCCATGGGGCGAGGATCCCATGCCCCACTTGGAAAATGAAAAGTGGGCGCTCCAGCAGTGCGCGGACTGCGGGCAGAAACAGCATCGGTACATTCTTTCCTCCGAGTGGAATGAAATCCAATTCACGCGCTGGATGAGCCAGGATGCGATCAGGCAATTCGAAGCCGAGCACGCAACGGGCCAAAGTTCCGCTGCGGATCACGTCCAGCATGTGCTGCGCCTCAGGAGCCTTGGCGTTCGCCAAATCCTGGATTTCGGATGCGGGTTCGGTCAGTTTTTGGAGATGTGCCGACTGTTCGGGATGGAAGCGATCGGCGTCGATCGATCGCATGCGCGCAGATCAGGCGCGAACGCGGCCATCTTTGCCGAGCTAGATGAGGTATCGGGGAGCTTCGATGCAATCACGATGTTCGAAGTTCTCGAACATTTAGACGATCCGCTGGCCACACTCAAAATGCTTGTCGGCCGACTGAAACCCGGCGGAATCATGATCGTCGAAGTTCCTGACACGACCGAAGTCACGGACATGGCGAGCCGCGAGCATTATTATAAAATCCACCCGCTTGATCACATCAATGCGTTCACCCCGAAGTCGCTTGTGGCGCTGATGGGAAAAGCTGGGCTCGCTCCGATACGAAAGGGATCAGCTTTCGTCACGACGTCGTTGAAGCGGCTTGCGAAGGATATTGGCAAGGCCATGTTCAAACAGGAAACGACGCAGCGTTACTTTCAACTTCTTTAGATTTCCCTCCGAGCGCCCGAATAACAGCGCTGGCGACACCTGCAGCCGAGGATGCATCGGACATGGTCTTCAGGGCGAAAGTCCTGCCTTGGGCACCAAGTCGGTGAGCCAAGTCCGAGTTAGTCCGAAGCTTTCCGATGGCCTCGGCAACCGCGCCGACATCAGCAATCGGCACCGCAACGCCATTGAAATCGTCGATAAGATAATCGGCGAGAGGCTCGACATCGCTGAAGACCTGCGGCTTGCCGAGCAGCATTGCGGTGACCGCGCTGATATGCCCGGCCCCGCGCTCCGCATCGGTCACGAGCACCAAGTGCGCGAAGGAGCCCGCGACATAGTTCAGGCACTCCTCGCCTGGGCGATCGACCAGAACCGTGATTTTCTCATTGGGCTCGATCGGATACCGCTCCACCATGTAGCCCGCAGTGATGAGCACTCCGTGCACACCGGCTTGCTCGACCGCCGAGCAGAAGGTCGCAAGATCTCGATTGTTGCGGCCGACCATGGTCACATAAGGCTGCGTGGGACGCTGCGCTTCGCTGGAGTTGAACTTCGGAAGATCATAGCCCCAACGAGAGAAAGTGAAGCGGTCGGCCGGAATGTCGTGCAGCCGTGCGAACAGCCTGGCTTCGGCCTGGGAATGCACATGGAAGATTGTCACTCGCCGCCAAATCCGGTTGAGCAACCGGTCAGCCGGCACGAACCCCGTCCGCACCAACTTCTGCGATGATTGATTGAATGAGAGCGCTGCCAGCCTGGGCCGAAGAGGTGTGAACAGAAGCCGCAGGCAAAGCGCCCAGGTCAGGAAATACTCGCTAGCAGCGACCACGTCATAGTCGGAAAATCGGTGCGGGTCGCGGAGAATGCTTAGGATGCCGCGCGCCGGCGCACCGTCGCTGATGGCGACGCAGTCGACGCGCCAGCCGCGCTGCTCGAGCAGACCTTGGAAGGATGGGCGGGCAGCTGAATCCTCTCCTCGCGCGAAGTAGAGTAGCCTCGGCTAATTCCTCACTAAAAAATCATCCCGCACCTATTGAGTTTCAATCAACCTGAATGACAAGCAGGCCGTAGCAGCCGCTTTTACGTTCGTAATCCTTTCTGGGTATCTCACGCATGAAAGCTTGTTCTAATCCGATAAGAATGCCGGTGGATCGAGCGACTATGCCGGCCGAGAGTGGCGTGGCGACAGTGACGGGGTTGAACTGATCAGTCATGATGTCTCGCCGCACTCCGCCAAAGAATAGCGTCACAACGGCGGCTGGCGCCGGGGCGCGGCGACATCGCGAGCAGGGGCGAATCCGGGTCCAGGCCATATTGTGGAATGCGTTGGGTCCGGGGTCGGTCGCGTACGCGCTTACCGAACTCCTCGATAACCTTCCGGAAGATGCGGTGGATCGCGCATTATGGTGCCTGGCAACAGATCCGAACGCACCACATCAATATGATAGAGCGGCAATTCCGAAATTCTTGTTTCGCGCTTTGTGCAAAGCGCGAATTCCGATCCAATTGCAGGCTCGCCTCGCGACCCACAGCGCGCTGCGGTCGATCAAGGCAGGCGATATTGTCTACGCATGGCCGGTCTATGATCTGGAGCTGATCAAAGGCGCGCGGGAGCGGGGCGCGACTGTAGTCGCCGAACGAACAAACTGCATGGATTCCACCGGCAGGGCTTTGCTGTCCAAAGCCTATGCACGACGCGGCTTACCGCTTCCCGACGGGTGGTTCACCCCGGAGTCGATCGAGAAGGAACGGGACCAGATGCTTGCCTGCGATTTCGTGACGGCGGCGAACGACCTCGTCGAACGCAGCCTCGAGGATGTCGGCGTGCCGCGCGAAAAAATCGTTCAAACCTCATACGGATTCAATCCAGCGCGGCTTGCTGGCGCGATTGGCATCGACCGTCCCGACCGCCCCGCAGTCTTCGCGTTCGTTGGATCAGGAATAGTGAGGAAGGGCCTCGATGTTCTGCTGGAGGCCTGGGAACGCGCCGATGTCCGGGGCAGCCTGCTCATCGCCGGCCACATCGACGACGATATCCGTCAGTCATATGACAGGATATTGTCCCGCCCGGAGGTAAAGGAGCTCGGGTTCGTCAAGGATATCGCTTCAGTCTACGCGGCCGCGGACGTATTTGTCTTTCCGACCCACGAGGAGGGCGGGCCGCAGGTTATCTACGAAGCCTGCGGTTGTGGATTGGCCTCGATCGTCAGTCCCATGGGCGCTGGACGGATAGCTCGGCATGAGATCGAGTGCTTGGTGATCGACCCGTTGGATGTCGATGACCTGGCGGCTGCGCTGACCAGGCTGGCGGACGATGAAGCACTGCGGAAATCCCTTGCCACGGCCGCCCTCGATCGATCGAAACAATTCACGTGGGCGAAGACAGGCATGCGATTGTACGAACAGTTTTCGGCGATCGCCAAGCGTGGGGGCCCCATCGACAAACCCTTCGAAGCGCTTTGAGAGCCCGCAGCGGCCCCTATGCCTGTCGACACAAGAGCCTGATATCGCCGGGCGGCTGTCATTCGGTTAGGCGTTACCAATGGCATTGCTAGCGATGATCGGCGCAAGGAAGCGGCTGCGACTGACGGGAACCTCCGCGCTCGCGGCCAGCACGGTCGTCACCAATTTGTTGCGGATCGTCAGCACGATGTGCCTGACGCGACTGCTTTCGCCGGACGTCTACGGAATCACCGGCATGATCATGTCGGTATTCTACATGATCAACATGGTCACCGACATCGGCCTGCAGTCTTATGTCGTGCGACACTCCCGGAGCGACGACCCCGAATTCCTTAGCGCCGTTTTCACAATTCATGCCGTCCGCGGGTTGATACTGACGACAATCGGCATCCTGCTGGCGTGGCCGCTCGCACTGCTCTTGGCAAAGCCTGAGCTCGCCCTTCCGCTGATTGTGTCATCGTTCGTACTTGCCATCGACGGCCAAGTCACCCTGCATCAGTTCCGCGGTCTTCGCGACGGCCGAGTCCAGCGGTTCGCGTTGATCGACCTCCTCAGCGGCGTGGCTCAGACGCTTTCCGCGATCGCCCTCGCGTTCATTCTGAGGAACGTGTGGGCGATGATCGCGTCGATGTTCATCGCGAGCTTCGTCAAGGTGTGGATCGGCTATTTCCTCTTTCCGGGCTCGCGGCTTTCGTTCCGACGCGACCGGGAGGTGTCGGCCGATCTATGGCGTTTCTCGAGAAGTCATCGCGGTATCGAGCGCCCTTACGCTGGTGATCGGGCAGGTCGACAAACTCGCCCTTGCCCGCATTCTGCCACTTAGCCAGTTCGGCATCTACGTGATCGCCGCCGCGCTAGCCGCGGCGCCGACGGTCTTCGCGTTCAATTATGCGACGGCGATCGTCTATCCCGCCGCCGCGGAAGCCTGGCGCAATCGCACCTCCATCAGCGACGCTTACTATCGCGCATGGGGCCGCTTCTTCTACCTCTATGTCTTTGGTGTCGGCGGGATTGTCGGTGCATCGGATCTGATCATCCGGTTGCTTTACGATCCGCGCTACATTCCCGCTGCTCGATATTTGTCGGTCCTCGGCATCAGTTCCGCCCTCGTCATGCTCACGCGCTCAATTGAAGCCGTGCAGGTTGCGACCGGGCGCCAACGTGCCGTCATCGAATTCAATCTGCTCAGGCTTGCCTGCCTCATGGGAGGCGGCCTCGTGGCGCTGCTTCGCGCGGATGCCATGATCCTCGTATTGACGATCGGCCTGCTCGAGGTGCCAGTCTATGGGCTCGGGCTCATCCGGATGGCGCAACTTCATCAAATCCGCTGGGCGCGCGAACTGTCCGTAGTGCTGATTGTTGGCACCGGATTCGCCTTGGGCAGAATCGCGAATTTCATCGGTGTCAGCTTGTTCCCCGGATTGTAGCGAAGATACGTCAGGCTGGAACCGGGACATTCCGCCCTTCATCCTCCGGCACGGGCAAGTCGCTAGGAGCTTTACGCGCACTCCGCGCCTTGCTTGCGATCGCCCCGGCTAACAAGAATACCAGGGATGACTGAGTTCCGTTGGGAATCGAGTCGAGGATATAGACGGTGAACAGGAGCACAAGGCCGCCACGCACCACATTCGCCCGCGAGACCTGCTTGTCCATCGAGCCGAGCGCTCGGAATGGCGCTATTGCAAGAAGTCCGAATAGCGAAAGGTAGCCGACCCAACCGAAACAGCCGAACTGGATGATCCAGCCGCCGTCGGTTACCGAAATGTCCTGGCCGGTCCATTTATCGAAGATTCGGTTGCGGCCCCAACCGCCCCAGCCCAGCAGCGGCTTCTCACTGGCCTTTGCCAACAGCTCATTCTCGTTCGCCAGGCGGATTTGGAGCGACCGGTTCCTGTCGGCACTGACAAAACTCGCCAGGCTCGACACAGTTTCTATCGGACTTAGATTGTGGGTGCGCAGGAAAGGATAAGCACAGACCATTAGCGATGCCGCGCAGGCGATCTTCACCCACGTCCGGGGCCGCGTAAGCAAGATCAGCGGCGACAGCAGCACAGCATAGATCACCGGTCCAAGCGTCTTGCACAGCAACAGGAGGCCGCCGAGATAGGCCACGACGAGCCCGGGCTTCTGCCCCAAAACCCGGGTCCGTGTTCGCAGCAGGACCACGGCTGCCAACAGTGCGAGCGAAGTGAACAACGCGAGTACCAGGCCGTGGGGAAAGAACACGACCGGCCGAAAGCCGCCATTCCGGATTTGTTGAGCGAAACTATCTTGGGGAAAGTAACCGTAGACCCAGCGATGGAGCTGTGGGCTCATCCGAACCTCGAACAGCATCGGCAGGCTGTAGAAGAGCGTCGCGGTTGGCAGTGCGCGAAGAAGCGCGGAACGAGCCCCATCCGTCGAAAGAAAACGCGAACCGATGTACATCGGAATAAGCGACAGCAGATTGCGTCCCGCGAACTTCAATCCGGTGAGCGGGTAGAATCCCGGCACGCTCTTCCCCGCCGTCTGCAGTTCATAGCTGTTCGTGAAGCTGGTGAGGATTGGGGACAGGACGAAAGCCGCCGCGAAAACATAGAGGATGAACGATCGCCGCGGCCGCGGAGCCCGAGATCCGAAAATCCAGCAGAGGACCAGCGTCGCCATCGCCGTGATCCCCATCTTGTCGACCGGCGGCAATAGCTGCGCATCAAGCGTTAGCGCGGATGGCAAGAGCATGTATCCGCCAAGCAGCGACCAAATTATGGCATTCGCCAGCGGCATCCGGTTGAACAGAACAATGCACACCAAGGGCCAGGCAAACAGGGCAACGTAGGCAAAGGTGTTGGGGATCGAAATAACTCCAGCCGTTGGACGCGCCGCTAGGCTCCGGTGCTAAACCGACGGGATGCATGCCTCAAGTTTTGTCTGCCGTCTGTGCATGGCTCGTTCCAATCTGGGGCGCGTCATTGCTGCGCCAGCGCGGGCGACTTGATTTTGGGCGCGGGGGCGGCCGAGAAGGCTTATCCACAGGTTGGGTAAGGACTGAAGCTTAAGTCAGCACATTTTCGAGGGCTTCGACCAGGTCCGGATCATCAATCTTTCCGACCGGCCCGATCGTCGTCGTGAAATGATGGCTGAACTGAACCGGATCGGCGGCTGGCCGGCCAATTGCAGCTTTTATGATGCGCATCGGCCGTCCGATCCTGGCGGATTTCCAAGCGTGGGCGCGCGCGGCTGCTTCGAAAGCCATCTGAACGTGCTGCGATCGGCGCGCGATGCCAAGGTGCAAAGCCTGCTCCTGCTTGAGGACGATGTCGATTTCACCCGCGGTGCGCGTTTGGAGCTTGCCGGCCTGCTGCACGAGCTTTTCGGCGCTCGCTGGGACTTCTTCTACGGCGCTCACCTGCTGCCCGCGAATGGCCGGCGCGGCCTGCATGAACTGCCGCCGGACCAAGCGGTGTTGACCGCCTCCTGCCTGGCCTTCGCAGGCTCCACAATCGGCCCGCTGGTCGAGTTTCTGGAAGCGATCATGAAGCGCCCGCCAGGTTCGCCGGATTATGGGCCGATGCATGTCGACGGTGCCTACGGCCTGTTCCGCTGCTTGCATCCGCAGTTCAAGACGTTCGCTGCATTCCCGACGATGGGTTATCAACGTAGCTCGCTTTCAGACATCACGCCTTCAAACATGCTCCTCGATCGGGCGCGGCCGACCAGAAGCATCGCGACGTTGCTCCGCCGCGGCTACAACCTGATGAGGCGTTATTCGTCAGGGGGAAGTCAATGAACGAGTATGTTTATCTGGATGACCCTCGGGCGGACATTTTGAGGATGATCCCACCCGATGGCAAAGTGATCGGAACGATCGGCTGCGGTCGCGCGGCTACGGAAGAATTACTGATCCGGGAAGGCCGCGAGGTGCACGGCGTCGATGTCTCCGACGAGGCTATAAAAACGGCCAAGGAACGCCTCACCACCGCCAGGGTCATCAATCCCGGGGAAGAGCGGCCATTCGACGAGGATTCGCTGGATGGGCTGATCCTCGCCGACGTGCTTGAGCACATGCCGATGGCATGGACCGCGCTGAGATCATACAGCCGAGCGGTGAAGCCCGGCGGATGGATCGTCATCAGCGTCCCGAACAATCGATACGTCGAAGCCTTGGTGCCCCTGCTGTTCAAGGGAGAATGGCCCGAATATCCAATGGGCACATTTGATCAGACCCATGTTCAGGTCATGACTCACAAAAGACTGGACCGATGGTGCCGGGCGGCCGGATTGCGCAAGGAAGCCGAGTTTGACCTCTATGATTTCAGGTTCTTGAGGCGAAACGTCTATCGAGCCATCAACCTGGCAACATTCCGCCTTTTCAAGAGCTTCCTCACCTTTGAAGTCCAGGCTCGCTACCGGCGGATGTCCTGACTTCGCTGTGGCTGACGCCCCATCAGGGCGCCGGCACAAGGGCCTGGACGGTCCAGCCCCCAGCGGGGACACCTGCGGTCTTGCCTTCCATTCCATCGCCAAGCTCCATGTTGGAGCAGGTGAGGTGGCGGTTGATGCAATTTTGGATCCACCGCGCCTTGGCAATCGGCGACCAGGCCTCGTAATAATCCATGTGGAGCGTGGTTCCGGGCACGACGGGCATTCCCATCTGGGCCATCATGTCGTCGCTTGACAGCCGCCAGCGCCCGGCGAGGAAGTTGGTTTCGGTGTTGAAGAACCAGCTGTAGGCGATGCCCGGCAGGCGGTAGGGATGATCGAGCGGGCAAGCCCGCTGGCCCGCCGCGGCGACATAAGCGCCGGCGGCATAGACGACGTGGCTGCGGTGATCGGCGGTATCGAGGTTCTTGCCGTCCCAGCAGGTTGGCGCGTCGAGGCCGACCTTGAGCCAGGCACCGGCCGGGCAGCCGGCAGCGACCACCTCGGTAATCGTGTGATAGACGCCGTTCGCCGGAGCGAGCTGGTTGCGCGAGCGGTCGGTACACTCATAGGTCAGGGCCCAATAATCCGGGCTGTTGGTATCGGTCGGCCCCCCGGTCATGCTTTTCATGTTGTAGCCGAAGATGAACTTGATGCCGTTGGGAAGCGCCGTGCAATAGCCGGTGTGAGTTGCATCGGGAGCACCGCAATAGGGCGAGCTCGCCGGCAATTGCTTGTAATAGACCAGCACCGCGTCGGGCCTGACGACGTTGCCGGTGCCATCGAGCATCGCCGGCATCCAGTAGGACGACCGGTTGAGCGCGGTCGGCTGCCCGCGATTGTCGCAGGTCGAGCCGCCACTTGCGCGCAAGCTGGCATAGTTTGAGTTCGCATTAGCGGCGGTGTTGCCGATGAACTGATGAAGATGCGAGGCGCCCGGCTGGCCCGGCAGCGCAATCGGATCGTCCTTCAGCACCTGGCCGGGCAGGCAGAAGAAGCGGAACGCGCCAAGCGGATCCCCGCCATTGTCGATCGGCACCCCCGGCCCTGCCTCAAGCGCCAGGTTGGTGTCGAAATTGTCGGCAATCGGCGCCTCGCCAACCAGGCCGTTGGGCGATGTCGTCGTCACCGTCACCGTCGTGGTAGTGGGCGGTGGAGGCGTTGGCGGCGAAGGGGGCGTGACCGGGCAAGGTTTGTTGCCTTTCACCACCGTGCCGTTGGGGCAAATGGTCTTTCCTTGCTGCGCAGCAGCGGAGTCCGTCGACAGGGCGGGATCCATCTTGCATCCACACAAAAGCAAGGCGCACGCCGTGATTGCGGTTCGAATCTTCATAGCATTACCCCCCGGGCCGCCGTGTCGGCCTCGCCGGAGCAAAATAGGATTGGCCTTCTTACGATTTGGTAATGGCGCCGTTCTAGATTGGTTCACCATTCCAGTTGAACGATGGCTCGAATTCGCGATTTAGCGGAAGATAAACCGCGTTACGGCGGCGAGCCCTTAGCACGGCCGAGGTGGGCGTCGACGCAGTTCGCGTGGAACGTCGACTTGGCGAACGGCGACCGGCCCTCAAACTAGTTCTGACAATCGCTTGCCTGGCTAGCCGAGATCAGGGCGCCGGTACGAGGGGCTGCACCATCCAGCCTCCGGCGGGCACGCCGCCGTCCTTGCCTTCCATCCCGTCACCCAGCTCCATGTTGGAGCAGGTCAGGTGGCGGTTGATGCAATTCTGGATCCAGCGGGCTTTGGCAATCGGCGACCACGCCTCGAAATAGTCCATGTGGAGCGTGGTTCCGGGCGCGACCGGACGGCCCATCTGGGCCATCATGTCGTCGCTCGACAGGCGCCAGCGGCCGGCCAGGAAGTTGGCGTCGGTGTTGAAGAACCAGCTATAGGCGATGCCCGGCAGCCGGTACGGGTGGTCGGCCGGACAGGCGCGCTGGCCAGCCCCAGCGACATAAGCGCCGGCGGCATAGACGACGTGGCTGCGGTGATCGGCCGTGTCGAGGTTCTTGCCGTCCCAGCACGTCGGTGCGTCGAGGCCGACCTTGAGCCAGGCGCCGGCGGGGCAGCCCGCGCTGACCGCCTGGGGAATGGTGCGGTAGACGCCATTCGCCGGAGCCAGCTGGTTGCGGGAGCGGTCGGTACACTCGAAGGTCAGGGCCCAATAATCCGGGCTGTTGGCATCGGTCGGGCCGCCGGTCATGGTCTTCATGTTGTAGCCGAAGATGAACCGGATGCCGTTGGGGAGCGCGGTGCAAAAACCGGTGTGAGTTGCATCGGGAGCACCGCAATAGGGCGAGCTCGCCGGCAATTGCTTGTAATAGACCAGCACCGCATCGGGCTTGACCACGTTGCCGGTGCCGTCGAGCATGGCCGGCATCCAATAGGACGACCGGTTGAGCGCTGCAGGCTGACCGCGATTATCGCAGGTCGAGCCGCCGCTCGTCCGCAGGCTCGCATAAGTCGAATTGGCATTGGCGCCGGTGTTGCCGATGAACTGATGGAGATGCAGACGCGCCCGGCTGACCCGGCAGCGCGACCGGATCGTCCTTCAGCACCTGGCCGGGCAGGCAGAAGAACCGGAATGCGCCAAGCGGATCGCCGCCATTGTCGATCGGCACTCCCGGCCCCGCCTCGAGCGCGGTTGAAATGTCGAAATTGTCCGCGATGTCCTTCTCCCCGGCCGCGCCATTGGGAGAAAGCACGTCGAACCCCACGGTGCTGGTGGGTTGAGTGGTCGGCGGAGGAGTAGTCACCACGGCGGTCGTCGAACTCGTATCTACGAGACCGGCAGACGGAGCCGAGCCATTCGTGCCACAGCCCGCAACAGCCGCAACGGCGGTCACCAGCACAGCGCGCCAGGCGCGGCGAAAATTCTTGAATTCAATCACTATGTACCCACCCCGGATTAACAGAAAATCTATATTTCTGAAAGTCTTCCGCTTCGGGTAGGTTGGATGGAAATGGTTGAGTAGTCCTTAAAACGGTTACCACTGATTACCGCCGCTGTTTCCGACGACCCGATTTATGGGTGCGGCAAGTCGCCGCCGGATTGTTCGCGAACCGACTCCGCCCTTGAGGTACGAACCCACTCGCTCGGCGCGCCGGATCGCACGAATCTCAGATAAAGCGGGATTTTCCACAGCATGTAGAGAGGAATTCGGGCCAGCGCTCCCAGCGTCACGAACTGTGAGCCCCCCGCCCGCCACGCCCCGACGATCGCGACGCCCGCCAGGATGAGAAGCGCAAGGAGCAGGAGAACCGGCCAGCTGTTCGCTCCCGACCACCAAGTCACGGCGCCCGCCAGCATCAACGCAATAACGTCGACCATCGCTAGCAAAGCGAGCGGCGGAATCAGCAGGTTGATCGCCGCCCAGGCACTGCGCCAGTCTCCCCGCCCAACGCTTCGCACGAGCAAGGACGGGCCGGCGCGGATTGCATTGCGCAGGAATCCGCCTTCCCATCGCGACCGCTGCGAGAGCGTGTTCTGGTCAGTCTCCGCGGCACTGGAAACGCTCGCCCGTTCCACGAACAGCACACCATGACCCTGTCGCGATAGCTCCAGGCTAAGCTTCAGATCCTCGACGATTTCATCGGTCGCAATGTCCACCGTCTGAAAGACCGCCCACGGAAAGGCCATGCCGGTGCCGAGCAATTGCCCGTGCCCGGCGAGCCTTTGGAGACCGCGCTGACGGATGACGTTCTTGACGAAGAAGGCGAACGTGGAGAGCTGCACCGCCGGAGAGCTGAGCGGGCTCGGCTGTTGTACATTCCTCGCCTGGCAGGGCCTTCCAGTGGCCGCGCATACAGCAATCAATTGCACGATGCTTGCACGATCCATGGAGCAATCGGCATCCACGATCAGGACGATATCGGGCGGGCTGCGTTGCAGGCTTTGGCGCGCGAAATCCAAAGCGAATCCCTTGCCCCGCAGAAGCGGGTCGTGACGCTCGAGGACATCCACGCCAAGCCGCCGAGCAATGGCCGCGGTGGAATCGCTGCAATTGTCGGCGATCACCAGCAGCTTTGCTTCATGTCCGCCCGCCGCTTTGAGTGCCGTTAGCCGGTCGTGAAGGATCGCCTCTTCGTCATGTGCGGGGACGATGATCACTGCGCGCGCGCGCGGAGCCGCCGGAATGTCCATGACTGCCAGCGGCCTCAGGCCCGCAAAAACTTCGACCACGAAGCAGAGCGTCAAGATTGACAGGGGCATCAGTAGCAAGGCGATGAGGACGGTCACGAACGATCCTAAAAGATGGAGGCTCAATTAATCCGTCCCAGTTAAAGACGCCTTCAACTTGCGGCAATCTACGCGAAAGATTAGCGTCTTCGATCGAGCGTCATTGAGGTAGCCGGGTGAACTTCAACAGTCCGACATCAATTGCGCAGGCCGCGCATCCGGAATCCAGGCGGCTCGCAACGCTTCCGAACGTCGTCCTTCTGATCGGCTGTGCGGTGCTGGTCCTGCCGACGATGTTCCAGGTGGCCCGTGAAACCTGGTCGACAGAGCAAGGTGGCCACGGTCCGCTGGTTCTCGCCACCGGCCTGTGGGCGGTTTGGCGCGAGCTTAAAGCCAGGCAGCCGGAACTTCATACAGGCAACGCGATCCCGTCCCTGCTTCTGCTGGCCGCTTCGCTGACCCTGTTCGTTCTCGCCCGCATCACGGGAATTCTCGAGATCGAAGGCTTCGCGATGTACGGGGCGGTGATCGCAGGTGCCTATTTCATCGTCGGCGGCGCGGTGATGCGCGCCACTTGGCTCCCGCTCGTCTATCTGGCTTTCGCGCTGCCGCCACCCGATACCGTCGTGGCCGCCGTGACCCAGCCGATTAAGATTGCGATCTCGTCGTGGGCCGTGTCCGTCCTCCATGCGTTCGGCCTGCCGATCGCGAGTTCCGGAGTGACGATCCAGATCGGGCAATATCAGCTGCTCGTCGCGGCAGCGTGCGCGGGGCTCAATTCGATCGTGACCCTCACCGCGCTCTGTCTGTTCTATGTCTACCTGAGGCACCGGTCGAACCCGATCGCATTCCTGGTGATAGCTGTGGCGGCAATTCCGATCGCGGTCCTCTCGAACTTCGTGAGAGTGCTGGTCCTCGTCCTCGTGACCTATTATCTGGGCGACGCTGCAGCGCAGGGCTTCCTGCACGATTTCGCCGGCTTGCTCATGTTCGCCATCGCGCTCCTCGCGGTATTTGGCGTCGACAAGCTCGTCACGCCCCTGTTGCTCGAACGCAAACCGGTCACCGCTCCATGATGCCCGTTTCCGACAACTCCGATGTGCCAAGGGCCGATCGCCGCAAGTTCCTGCTCGGGCTTCTCTTTTGCTCGGCTGCCGGCATCGCCGCCTGGCGACAGCCTTGGAAGCAAATTGATTATCTCGGACGACACAAGCTCGACGACGTCGTGCCCAAGACTATCGGGCGGTGGAGCTTCGAAACCACCAGCGGGCTCGTCCTCCCACCCGACGATCCCTACCTCAAATCGATTTACACAAACCTTTTGACGAGGGTTTATTCGGACGGGAGCGGTTCGCGGATCATGCTCCTGCTGGCGCAAAGCGCGAGCCAGACGGGCTTCCTGCAAATCCATCGCCCCGAAACCTGCTATACGGCCGGCGGCTTCCAGATATCGCCGCTGGCGCCGCATCCTATCCAGCTCGGCAACAAGGTCGTTCATGCCAATGCGATGGAGGCGATCGGGAATGAAGCGCCGGAACACATCGTCTATTGGACCCGTATCGGCAACTTGATGCCGCTCAGCTGGCGCGAGCAGAAGATCGCGGTCGCAAAACAGAATCTGGAAGGCCTGATTCCCGATGCCATTCTGGTCCGGATTTCGACGGTCAGTCCCGATACGGAAGCCGCTCGATCGGCGATCGATGATTTCATCCGGGCCATGATCGCTTCAATTCAGCCGAGCATGCGGTCCGTGCTCGTCGTTTGACGCCGCGCTGGCCGGATTAAGCGCCGGATTTGAATTTGAACGGCTTGAGAAAATACATGATTACCGCGATCGTCGCGACGAGGACGAGGATCGCGATTGCGTCCTGCCCGTGATTACCGAAATAGTTTGCGGCAGCACAGCCGACCCCGGCCGCCAGGTAATAAACAAGCGACGCGTCCTTTTCTGTAGTCTCGCTCGTCGAGCGTTGGAGAAACAGGACGACTAGTCCGGCGAAGATGCCAAGTGAGACCCAATCATAGACAGTTTGCACGAACTTCCCCTGTTGCGCTTGCTGAAACGCCCTAATCGTGCATGGTATGAGCCGTTAAATCAGTTTTCAACGGGGCATCTAAATGCGTAAGCGGATCATGCTGACTGTCTTCGTGGCGTTGATGGCGTCGTCCTGCCAGAAGAAGGCGAGCGGGCAAACGGTCGCGGTCGTCAACGGCGAGGAGATCACTGCCTCGGAGCTCAACGACGCATTGACGAGCGACAACGTCGCCGCTGGGGCGAATACGAAGGAAGTGCGGGCAGCCGAGCTGCAGAAACTGATCGATCGCAAGCTGATGGTTCAGCAAGCTCGATCGGACGGTCTCGATAAATCCCCGGAATTCCTCAATCAGCAGCGGCGCATGACCGAAGACCTGCTGCTGAATATACTCATCGGCAAGAAGCTGAACACGTCCCAACTCCCCTCGGCCAATGAAATTGCCAGCTACGAAGCGGCTCATCCGCAGATCTTCGCCGGACGCGAGATCTGGACGTTGGACCAGATCATCTACCCGATTTCCAAGGACGCTTCGGTCAACGCCAAGCTGGGGGCTGCAAAGACCCTTCCCGAGGTCGCTCAGATTCTGACGGCGAGCAATATTCAATTCAATCGTGGCTCGAGAAAGGTCGACACGGCGGTCTTCCCGAACGACATCTACGCGCAGATCAGCCGCGTCGGTCCGGGCGAGCCGTTCATTGCGCCGGGTGCCGACAAAGCCGTGGCGAACGTCATTTCAGCACGTGAGCCCGCACCGCTCGCCGGCGACCAGGCGCGCGCCGTGGCCCTTAACGCCATGCGCAAGGATGACGCCACGAAGATCGTTCAGGATCGGGTGAAGGATCTGCGCGCCAAGGCCAAGATTCAGTATCAGCCCGGCTTCGAGCCGCCCGCCAAGAAGTAGGCGCCTCAGGCTTCCGGATCGCCCTCTTGCGCCGAGTAATATTGGGCGTAGCGATCCTCGACGCCATAGCCTTCGCTGACCAGGCCGCCGCGGTACTTGTTGAGCACGACGCCCGCGAGGCGTTCATCGCCCATCATGTCGACCACGGCCTCGATTTCGCGCTGCGTCGTCTTGCCGTCCTCGGCAACGATTAAATACCCGTCGAGCCACTCCATGATGATCGACGCATCGTCGTTGGCGAACACTGGTGGAAGATCGCACAGGAAGTAATTGCGATCGTCCGAGTTCTTCATCGAGCGGAACATCGCGGTTGCCCGCTCGCTCGCCAAAAGCTCTGCCGAATGGACCTGCCCGACGGTGCTTGGAATGATGATCAGTTCCTGGTCCTCGGGCGTGAAACCATCCAGGACGTCCGGCGAGGATTCATCCTCGAAATAATCGACGATGCTGGTCACGGGATCGATCCCAAAGATGTCCTTTACGGTCCCGCGCCGCAAGTCGAGGTCAACCAGATAGGTCTGGAACCGCGGATCGCGGCTCATTGCGGCCGCCAGGTTGACGGAGATGAATGACTTTCCGACGTTCGGCGTGGCTGATGCGACGCCGACCATTCTCCATCCTCGCTCACGCTGCAGCGACACGAGCTTCGAACGGATGAGGTTGAAGGTTCGCGAACTTGCGTTCCGGCTATCGAAACCGTGCACCAGCCGCTCGCGAGCAAAGGATCGACTCCAGGGGAACTCAATCGCCTGTGATCGCGCAGGAAACACCGGTGCGATCCTCCCCTGCCTGACTTCATTTGCGGAGGAGACCGTGGATCCAATGAGCTATGCTGCAAGACGTTTCTCCCGCGAGAAGAGGCTGGCAAGACGCCGAACTCGCGGCTTGGGATTCGACAAGGGAACGACGCCGAGCACCGGCACGCCCAGCCCTTCCAATTGGCGCGGACTGCGGATCGGCTTCGTCAGAAACTCAAGTGCCAGCACCAGCAAAAAGCCCAGTCCCAGGCCGGCGGCGGCGCCGCCTGCGATGAGGAGGGGCCGGTTGGCGAAAAGGGTCGATCAGGCAGGTTGGCGGGCTCGACTAGCGACAGCCGCTCGGCGCGCTGCTCGGAAGCCATCCTTGAGCTATTCTGTGCCTTCAGCAGATTTTCGGACACGTTCTGATATTGCGTTCGAAGGGTCGCGGCGCGACTTTCAAGCTGCATCGCCTGTTCCATGATGGCGGGAGCGCGCGCCTGTCCCGCCATTGAGGAACTGGCGCGTGCGAGGCTGGCGTCGCGCTGATCCATCAGCTGGTGAATCGCCGAATTGTTTGCCGCGACCTGCTCCTGAACGACGGCGCTGTCGTCGGGTGCTTGCGACGGCATTCGCCGCAGCTGGATGACGCGTTCCCTCGCCGCAATAACATCCGGATGGGTGTCAGAATATTGGGCCTGCGCGGCAGCCAGGGCTGCCTCGGCACTGGCGAGCGCGCTATTCCCCGCGGGTTTGCGGCTCTGCACGAGCAACTGCCGATTCTCGTTCTGAAGGGACGTGATTTGAGCACTAACGCTGCCGGTATCGATGAACGGCGACGCACCACTGCTGACGAGTGCCGCTCCGTTCCGCGCTTTGAGGGACGTCAAATTCCCTTCAATGTCCTGGATCTGCGCCTGAAGCTTGTTGGCCTGGTCCTGCAGAAATCGGACAGTCAGAGCTCGCCTGATCCTCAACGTCCGCGCTATCCATGCTGAGGAATTTGCTGGCGAAGCTCTGAAGGACGGCCTGGGCCTTGCCGGGCTCCGGATAATCGAACGACATGGCAATCGCGACCGTGCTGTTCTGCGAGCCTGACTGCTGTCCAATATCGCTCGACAGCGCGCTGACCGACGTTGAGCGACGCATCTTCTCGATGATCTTCGACATCGGCTGCGAGCGACGCTCGTCGGAGTAAAGATCATTCTGTTCGATCAGCTGGATGAGGTCGCCGCGACTGAGCACCTGCTGACGGATCCGCGCGATGCGTTGTTCAACCGCGCCGTTCGTCGGTAAATCAACCAGCGAGGTCGGCAGGTCCTGTGACTGGACCAGCAAGGTCGCCGATGAACGATAAACTCGTGGAAGAGAGAAAGCAGCAACGACGCCGGCCAGCAGAAGGCAGAGGAAACAAGCGAGAACCAGGTACCGGCGCTGCCAGATGATGATCGGCAGGTGATTGATCATCCAGGTCGGGGCTGGCTTGTCTCCTTCAATCGTGTCCATCGCAATCAACGAATATCCCCTAGCCGATAACGAACGAACAACGTCCCGGTCACATCTGCCTTGGGGTCGGGGCCTGTCAGCAGGATCTTGCGCGCTGCTAGATCAGCACCGGCAAACAATCTGTTACCGATGCGCCGGGAATAGCTCGCCGCACCCCGGAGGTACGTCGAGCGCAAAAATACTTGCTGAGCGTTAAATGAGGTTGGATTGGAATAACGATTGACGCTTCCCGAGAGCTGAAAAGTATCGTCCGGACCCAGTTGCTTCGAGTAATTCGCCGATAAATTGATCGACCTCGAGGGTCCGAGGGCCGTCGCGGTTTCCTGGCCGATACTGAAATTACCGCAGAAATTGTCGGTCTCTCCACGCCAGCACGCGTTGAGGTCGCCGGCGAAGCCTTTTGAATGCGTGGTGATGAAGCCGTCATAGACCGAAGAAAAGGAGACCCCGACTGAACCGCCGACCGTGAGGCGGGCGGAGAACTGCTTGGTCAATGTTAGTCGTGGCGTTATCGACCGTACTCGGGCCGGACCGTCATAGTCGGTCGTGACAGCACCGACCGAAGCGCCAATCGTGGTTGTTGGATTAAGTTGACGGTTCCAGCCCACCGACACCGGGATTGACGTGTATCGCGTGTCAATAAGGCCGTTCTTGGAAACGACATAAGTTGCGCCTGACGAAATCGACACCGAATTCGGGCACTGAGTGTCACCTGAGCGCCGATATTGCCGGTCGCCCGATATTGCTTGCCGGTGGCCGAGAGGAAATCTCCACCCGGCGGGAGCAACTGGGGCGGCAGCACCGTCCCCGGTGGCAGGGGCACGCCGGGGATGCTGTTGATGCGGGTGTCGAGCTGGCCACCCTGGTCATAGGAAAAGTCGACGTCTCCGAAGAGACTGAGCTTCTCGGTGACCCGGGCATCATGGCGCGCGCTGAGGTCCGCCGACTGCCGAGATCCCAGCTGTTTTGCGTAAAAGGAGTTCTGCGCGTACGCCGAAAGGACGGTCGTCGTCCGCTCGCTGACGCGAGTGTGAACACCGCGGACCGAGACGCGGCCGAAGACTGAGCCGGTATTGCTGCCAAATCCCAGATCGGGATTGGTTGAGTAACCCACACCTCCCTCAAGGTCGACGTAGGTAGACGTGCCACGACGAGCCGCCGGCGCCGTACTTTCAGTCGTGGCAGGCGGAGTCTCGGGCGCGGTCGTGACTTGGGCCGCCGCGGCGCTGATCAGGAGCAAGGGTCCCATTACGGAACCACCAGCGTATCGCCGGTTTCGATCCGCGGAATGTCGTTCCGTGAGAGCGCTCCGGTGTCGCCTCGAAGCGCATCCTGAAGGCGAACGGGCACCGCATACAATCGATCGCCCGTTTTGCGGATCACTCGCGCTGACCCGGTGTTGGCGAACTCCGTCGGTCCGCCCGCAATGGCGAGTGCTTCCAGCGCATTGACGTAGCGCCCAGGTGTGAAAGTCCCTGGGCTCCGAACCTTGCCGATTACCGAGAACTGATAGCCACTTGGCTTCTGAACCGAGACCGTCACCTGGGGGACCGGGCCCTTGTATTGCGGCTGGAGGCCCGCCGTGATGACCCGCTCGAGCTCGCTTGGCAGCCGGCCGGCGGCGTTTACCTGACCGACCAGCGGGAATGCAAAGGTGCCGTCAGGGAGGACAAGTACGTTGCGCTGAAGTCTCTCGTCACCCCAGACCAGAACCGCGAGCTCATCACCCGGGTTGATTCGATAAGGTGTGCTGGACACCGTGGCCGACGGCGGCACGGATAACGGCGCCTGCGCAATGGCCGATCCGGTCATGCTGGCGAACGCAAGGCATGCCGCAATGATTGCCAAAGGTCGTTTACTCACCACCGTCCCCTTCTGAAACATCCTCACGAAACCAGCGACCTAACGCCGGTCATCGTATTACACTCTATTGCCTTGTTAAATTTAGAAAAGGATAATCCCCGCCCTCGGAGTAGCCATTTGTTGTCGTTCTCGAAGCATCATATCCTGCGCATAGTCGCTTGCCTATGCGCCTTGTGCACGCTGGCCGGCTGCGACCGGACGGAGGCGCGCGCCCGCGACGCCTTCAGCAACTATCAAACAGCGGCGGCCGCCAATGATCTCGTCGGAGCAAGACAGGCGCTGCTTGAACTGGTTCGAGTTAAAGAGGACGTTCCGGATTATTGGGCGCAGCTTGGCAAAATTCAGGTCACGCTAGGTAGCGATAGCGATGCCTATTACGCGTTCACCCGGGCCTATGAGCTGGATCGGCGAAATCCCGAACTGGTTCGCGCCGTGACGCAATTGGCGCTGCAAACGGGAGATATCGTTCAGGCCCAAAAGCATGTGGAGGAACTCGAAATACTGGCGCCGAGTGACCCTTGGATCCAACTGACCAAGGGATGGTCGGCGATTGGGCAGCTGCGCTACGGTGAAGCGCTGGTCTCTAGTGATGCGATCCTGACCAACACGCCGTTGGACGCCAATGCAATTGTATTGAAGGGCCGCGCCCTGGTGGGCCTTGATCGAACGGACGAGGCTATTGAACTCTTGCAGAAGCAGATGGCTTCGCAGCCGTCCGATACCGGCAGCCTCCAACTCCTCTCGCGCATCTATGTCCGACAAAATGATTGGCCAAAAGCCGCGATGATCGCACAGCGGCTCAGCGAGCTGACCCCTGACAATCAGGCGAACAAGCTGCTTTTAGTCGAGGCTAGCCTCCGGTCAGGCAATTTCGCTCTTGCTCGCGAAGCTTCGGCAAACATCCTGAAGCCGGACGCTCAGCCGACCACGATCGCTTCGGTTCTCGATCTTTGGGCGGATTTCTGGCCATCATCGCAGCGCGCGCAGGACGCATTGAAATTTGCCTCGCAGTCTCCGGCTTTGAACCAGAAGCTTGTTTATGCCGGCTTCCTGAACAGGATCAACGACCCGGCCGATAGCATGCGCATCGCGTCTCAAGCAGCGGGCCTGCCGGTCAACGGCGGAAATGCCGAGGCGGACGCCGTGCTCGCCGATAGCTGGTCGCGTACCGGTAATGTCAAAGCGGCGATGGATCGCTTCAATGCGGTGATCGCATTTGATCCCGGGAATGCGACCGCCCTTCGAGGAAGAGCCGAACTCGAGCTCCGCCTGGGGAACGCGAAATCAGCCGTTATCGATGCCCAGAAGCTTGTCACGGTCCTCCCGTCATCCGCTCGAGATCGCCTTCTACTTGCCAAATCTTTCGTTAGAGCAGGAGACAGTCAGTGGGCCGATCGAACCCTGTGGACAGCTTTTCAAGAGCTCCCCGGCGATGAGAAAATCTACTACGCTCTCCTGGCAAACAAGCAGGGGAACTCCGATGTCTTGCATGAGGTTCAAGAGGAATTCGCGAGACAGCGCGACGCGCGTCTCAACCGGGGGCTCCTTTAGTGCGCATGGACGATAGCTTGGACCTGAAGAGGAAGGGCACGTTCGAGCCTGTTGCCGCACCGGTCGCGGAAGCGCGACCATTCAGGCGCGGGCTGCGATTCACGTCCAATGTCGTCGGGTCACTGTTCTTCGTCACCGACGTCATCTGTTTTATCGTCAGCGCACCGATTACTCTCGCCGCTTACTCCGCGCTTCGGGGCCAGCGCCTGGATTTCTCGGTCCACATTGGCGCGTTCATCCTGATGCTCGGCAGCTTCCTCCTCCTCAGAATGTCACGGCACGCCTACCGCCGCAGTCTCCTCGATTTGAGCGAGAGCAGCGACACCACGTTCGACGCGGTCATCAGCAGCCTGATCGCCTCCGCTCTGATCTGGCAAGCGGGCCTGGTGGACAATTATTCGCGCGGCGTGACTCTCCTCTTCCTCTTGAGCGTCGTTGTTGCCCTGTCCATCTCGCGACCGTTACTTTATCGCTGGATCACCCGGCTTTCGAAAGCGGGCCAGATCCAGCAGCGCATCGCTTTCTACGGCGCGGACCCGGCGTCGGTCGCGTTGACCAGGCAATTGCTCGAATCGCTAAAGTTCCCGCACCTGAATTTCATCGGCATCGCGGACGACCGGGCCCGGGAAACGCCGTTTGCGGAGCTTCCGATGCTCGGCGACCTGGCGCAGCTGTGCGCGATGGCGCGCCGCGGCGAAGTCGACCAGGTGCTGATCAGCGGAGCCAAATTCTCACCCCATCGTCTCGAACAAATTGTCGAAGGCTTGAGTGAAGTGGCTGTGGACGTCTCCCTGATCCCGTCACAGGCGATCGAATTGTCACCGAATTACCACGTAAACCTGCTCGGGACCGTACCAGTCCTCACATTGTGGCAACGCCCGATGCGGGACATGAACCAGGTCGTGAAGCGTGCCGAGGATATCGCGCTGAGTTCGCTCGCCATTCTGCTCCTGTCCCCTGTCCTGGCCGCTGTGGCGCTGCTTGTTCGAATCAGCAGCCCGGGGCCGATCCTGTTCATTCAGCCGCGGGTCGGCTTCAACAATGAAACCATCTCGGTCTTCAAGTTCCGCACCATGTACACCGACATGGCCGACGTCGGAGCGCGCAAGACGACGACGCGGGACGATCCCAGGGTGACCCCTTTTGGGCGCTTCCTTCGCCGGTTCAGCCTCGATGAGCTTCCTCAACTCCTCAACGTTCTTCAAGGCAACATGTCCCTGGTCGGGCCTCGCCCTCACGGCACCGAGATGATGGTTGGCGATCGTTTCTACCACGAGGCTGTCCGGGGCTACGTCGGCCGGCACCGCGTCAAGCCCGGCATCACCGGATACGCACAGGTCAAAGGCCTGCGCGGCGAGGTGCGGACGATCGAGCGGGCGAAAAGGCGGATCGAGCTCGACAAGCATTATGTCGACAATTGGTCATTCTGGTTCGACATCTGGATCTTGTTCGCGACAGTTCGAGCGGTTCTGTTTGATGCTGATGCATACTAATCGGATCGAATTCCTCGACCTCCAGTTCGACCGAGCAACCTTCGAGCAAGTCAAAGCCTGGCTAAGGTCCGTCACTCCGGCAAAGCCCTATGGTTATGTCGTCACGCCGAACGTCGACCTGACCGTCCGGGCACACCGTGAGCAGGGCTTGAGCCAACTCTACAGCGACGCGGATCTGTGCGTGTGCGATAGCCGAATCCTCCGCCTGCTTGCACGCACCTGCGGCATCAAGCTGCCGCTCGTCCCGGGGAGCGATCTCGCGGCAACGACGCTCAGTCAGCTGGCGAAGTCGGGGGACACGATTGCCGTCGTTGGCAGTACGCCAATGTCAGTGAGCCAGCTGCGCGATAAATTCCCCGCGATCAAATTTGTCCACCACGAGCCACCAATGGGTCTTCGGCAAGATCCCATAGCTCGCCGCGCCGCCGCGGAATTCATCGCGTCGTCCGGCGCTCGTTTCACCTTGCTCGCAGTCGGGTCGCCCCAACAGGAAATGATCGCGAATGAGGTCGGGAGCTGTTCCGGCGCTGGTGGAATAGCGCTGTGCATCGGAGCGGGCCTTGATTTCATCACGGGAGAACAGAAGCGCGCACCTAAGATAATCCAGAAGCTGAGTCTGGAATGGGCGCACCGGTTAGCAAGCAACCCGCGGCGACTGTGGCGTCGGTATTTGGTCGAGGGCGTGAGGATTTTCCCGATCTACGCGAAGTGGCGCGCCCGAAACCTGAGCCGACGCAGCCTGACCATCTTTGCAGCCGTCATCGGGGGAGCCGGACTGGTCCTCCTGGGCGTGCTGTGGGAGCGGGCCGGCAGGACAGCGGGCTCGGTCACTGCGACCGTGCCGCAACCAGCCGGGATTGCACAAATACAGTTGCCACCTCCAAATTTGCTCAAGCCCCTGACGCCACAACAAGCTGCCGAACAGAATGCAGAGCGACCGTTTGTCGGTCGGCCGGACAGTCCCGCCGCCAAGTTTATCCTCCACACGGACGAGGCCGATCGGGAGCGCGCGCTCAACTGCCTGGCGCAGGCCGTGTATTACGAAGCCGCCAGCGAGGGCGCCGAAGGCGGACGGGCGGTTGCGCAGGTTGTGCTCAACCGAATGCGTCACCCAGGTTATCCAGCCAGCGTCTGCGGCGTCGTCTACCAAGGGGCAGATCGACCATCGGGCTGCCAGTTCACCTTCACCTGCGACGGATCGTTGCTGCGGACACCGGTGGCCGCACTCTGGACGAGGTCGCGTAAGATCGCGCAGGACGCGCTCGCGGGCCGCGTGTTCGCGCCGGTTGGCCATGCCACTCATTATCATGCGGATTATGTCCTGCCTTATTGGGCGGACTCGCTGGACAAGAGTGTCGAAATTGGTCGCCACATCTTCTACCGCCTGCGCAGCTCGCTCGGCGACAGCAACGCATTCTCGCAGCGCTATGCCGGCGTCGAACCCGAGCCGCCACGGCCGGCGCAACCCGGCGCAACGGTCGTTATTCCATCGACAGCGGTGACCGAGCAGCTCGCGAACGCCCTGATCGGTGACGAGGTGAATAGTGGCCCCCAGCAGGTCGAGAAGGCGTCAGCCCAGCCGATCTCGCCATTGCTGGTCGACACTTCGCCCGCATCCCTGGTCGCGGACTCCGGCTTTCCGAAGCCGCTGGCTCCCAAAGCGAAATCGGCCAGGGATTGCCCTACGGCATTGGACGATAAGCGCATATCGCCACTGAGACCGAACGACGTCCGATCGTCGGTCGCTCCTTCGCCAGTCTGCTAAGGACCTCAGTCCCCAATAAAAAAGCGGCCCGGCGAAACGCCGGGCCGCTGAGATAATCGAAAGATACCTGATTCTAGGCGATCTGGAGCAATCTGGCTTCAGGCTTGCGGCGACGGCGCATGGCCATGCCGATCCCGCCAAATCCCACGAGCATCATCGCCCAGGTGGCCGGTTCTGGAACTGGTGGATGCAGGACAACCCCACTGCCTTCGCCGGATGGGCCACCGCTTCCGCCAATGGAGGCATAGCGGTCGACGAAGTTGCTGAGCGTTACCGGTCCCGAATTGAAATTCAGCGTGAACCCGCCATTAAACGAGGTGGCCTGGCCGTTGGCAGCACCGCAATTGTTGCCGCTGTAAAAGCATGCATCGACCGTGCCGACCCCAGGGAAGTTTGCGTTCGCGCCGAATTTCAGCGGATCGCCGACGGGCGACGTGACGCTCGCAAGCGTCGGGTCCGTGTCGAACGCAAAGCCCACCAGTTTGGCGATCGTGCCCGTGTTGTTGAAAGAATAGTTGAAAATATACGAATTGCCGATGCCACCAGTCAGCGTGAGAAGGAGCGAAGCGGTCGTGCCGCTTGGTCCACCGAAATTGACCGTGAAGGCGTTCGTGCCAGCATTATGGTTCAGCCCGACCGTACCGTCCGCGTTAAGAACGATGGCGGCGCTTGCAGGAGTCGCGGCCACCGCCAGCCCGAGAGCCGCGGTCGCCAGTGCAAGTTTCATAACCCGTCGCATGTTAATCCCTTTCGTTGCCCCTGGGCTGCTGTCGCCAATTCAGCGACGGTCATCCCGATCCGCGGCTCAAATGCATGATCCGTCGAATTAAATTTTTGTTAAATGCCGAAGCGACGGGCTGCAAGCAGCGAAAATCGGCGGTTGGCGCAAACCGTCCCGACTTGGGCCACCGCTGCTCGTCGAAGTAGTCGATAAAAAACGGCCCGGCAAAACTGCCAGGCCGCTTTTCGTAAAGGAGATCGCGTTCTAGGCGACCTGGAGAAGCTTGCCGTGCCCCTTGCGACGGCGACGCATGGCCACGCCAATCCCGCCAAATCCGACGAGCATCATCGCCCAAGTCGCGGGTTCCGGAACAGGCGGCGTGTTTGTCACAAAACCTTCCGCTGAGCCCGGAGGACCATCGATCCCCTGATAGCGATCGAGAATATTGCTGAGTGTCAGCGAAGTCCTGGTCGTGTCGAAATAAAGCCTGAAGGTGCCGGAGCCTGAGCTGCCGGCTGCCGGGCCGCCTTGGCTGCCACCGCAATTATTGTCCTGGCCGTTCTTCAGGCAGAAATCCAAGGAATTGTTGGCAAGAGAGCCCGACGACTGAATATCGTACGTCTCACCGGTGCCAGGCTTCGATTTGGCCAGATCAAAGGACGTCAGGGGAGTGATATCAAAGCCAAAAGCGGTGACGCGTGATGTGGTGCTGGAGGTGTTCGAAATCAGATAGTCGAACAGAAAGCTGGTACCGCCGTCGGCATTCCCCGTCGTGCCTTTGAAGGTCAGCTTTAATGACGACGAGAGCCCTGGATAGACAACGTTGTCCGCCTGCCCGTTCAAAGTGAGAAGGACGAAGTCGTTCACGGCGGTGCTGCCATTGATCGTAAGGGTGGTGCTGGCTCCTGAGCCGCCGACAGTTATTGCTGCGGCCGCGGGAGTCGCAGCTGCAATTGCAGCTGTCGCGAGTGCCGCCATTAGTACGCGTCGCATAAAAGTTCCCTTCTGTTGCCCCTGGAGCAGTCTCTCTCACCTGATGATCGGAGACTTCCCCGGTCTGCCCAACCGCTTTCGCAGCGCGTAAACGCAGCTAAGTCTTAGCGGGATTAAACGATTTCTTAACCAATCACAATCGGATGGAGCAAATAAAGCAGCGGCCACACAAACGCGTGAGGGACGCTGTGTAATCTACCTGTCGGGTTTCCGACACTATCGGGCGCAGCGCACGGCCCCTCGGGATGAAATCCTTTCGTCCTAACGTTGTCCTCAACGCCGACTGTGCGAATCTGGCACAGCCCGCCCAACCGCCTGTCATGGGCGGCGGACCGCGCCTAAAAGGTGAAATCTACTGAGGGAACTCAACTAGGGGCCAATGGTGAACGTGCAAACCCAACCGGACGATTTCATCAGCTTGTCTGATCGCGAGCGGGAGGTGCTTCAATGCATTGCCCGCGGGCTTTCGTCCAAGCAATGTGCGCAGGAGCTCAGCATCGCCCCGCGCACCGTGGAGCGCCACGTCGAGAACCTCCGCAACAAACTGCATGCCAGGAACAAGCCGCATCTCGTCGCCAAGGCGCTGACCGGCGGACACATTTAAGACCGCCGCAGCCTCTCCTCTCCATTTCCATCCCGCTTTGCTATGACGAGCGCGGACCACCAGCCGACGGAGTGAGAGTGCGCCTCGCCTATCTCTGCAATCTTTATCCTGCCGTCAGCCACTCGTTCGTCCGCCGCGAGATCGCGGGCATGGAGCGCGCCGGCCATTCCGTGGCGCGCTTTTCTATCCGGCCAGCTCGAGGAGGCCTTCGCGATCCAGCCGACATCGCCGAAGCTGCTATCACCGACGCAATTTTGTCCCGCGGCGCTCTGCCGCCGCTGGCAACCGCCTTGCTGTTCCTGGTCACTCGTCCTGCGAAGGCGATAGCGTCCGCTACGCTCGCGTTTCGCCTGAGCAGCCCTGGATTTCGCGCCACGTTGCGGCACCTGGCCTACTGGCTCGAGGCAGCTTGGCTAACCCGTCGGCTAAACCACCTTCGTATCGACCACCTCCATGCCCATTTCGGCACCAATCCGGCAGCGGTCGCGGCAATCGCTCACGCCTGGGGTGGCCCGCCCTTCAGCTTCACGGTCCATGGGCCCGACGAATTCGATGCGCCGGCCGGCCTCGCCCTTCCTTTGAAAATAGAGGAGGCGCAGTTCGTCATTGCGATCAGCAGCTATGGCCGAAGCCAGCTCATGCGATGGAGCGACCCCGATCTTTGGGGGAAGATCTCAATTGTTCGGTGCGGCATCGACGAGCTCCTTCCTTGATGCCGTTTCCGAACCCGTGCCACCCAGCTCCAATGAGTTTGTATGCGTGGCGCGACTGTCCGCCCAGAAGGGCCTGCCCCTGCTGATTGCCGCATGCGGGCGAGCTCCGTCAGGCCGGTGAGCAATTTTCACTTACGATCATTGGTGATGGTGAGCTGCGCGAGTGCCTCGATCTAGAAATTCGGCGCCTGGGGCTTGCGGATGTGGTCCACCTGGTTGGAGTCCGTTCGTCGGCCGAGATCCGCGACAAGCTCCTGGAAGCACGTGCCTTCGTGCTGCCCAGCTTTGCCGAGGGCCTTCCGGTGGTTCTGATGGAAGCACTCGCGCTTGGGCGCCCAGTCATCACCACCGCCATCGCCGGCATCCCGGAGCTCGTCGATCAGGATTGCGGCTGGCTGATTCCGGCGGGCTCGCAAGAAGCATTGGTGAAGGCGATGACCGATGTGCTTCGGGAATCGCCCGAGCACTTGATGCGCAAGGGTTCCGTTGGGCGAGAGCGGGCGCGAACCATGCACAACGCCGATGCGAATGCCGCAGCGCTCGCTGACAGGATTGTCGCAAACCGCGACGCTCGTGATGTTGGTCGGCCCTAGCCGTCACCTATATTCGATGATGCGATATTCTCCGCGCATCCTGTTGAGCGCGAATTTGAAGATCCCGAGGACGTGCGCGAACTTGCTGTACAAGATGAAGCGGCTGACGAGCCAGGAATCGGATTTACCGAGTCCCCTGCCTTCGATAATTCCTTTTCACGCGAAACAGAAAATAGCCGTAGGCGGCCGCCAGCAGCAGTAGCGAGACGCCCCTTGTGGGCCACGCCGCGGCGAACGACACCAACGGCAGTAACAATCCCCAGAACAAGTCGCTGAGGATTTCACGGCGACCGTCGCGAAGTTCACTCTGGCCATGGCGTGCGTAGCGATATGCGAGGGCGTGCCCGCCGCGGACCGCCCTCATCCACCACTGGCCGAAGCGGTGCATTTGCGCGTCGTGGGTCGCCATGGGCGCGTCAATCTTGATGATCTTGTAGCCCAATAGCATCAGCCGCGCGCCAAGGTCGGGCTCTTCCCCCGCGATCGCGTCCAGATGGAAACCGCCGGCCTCCTTGAAGGCCGAAACGCGGATGGCCATGATCCCGCCCAGCGCATTCATGCTGGTGAGCGTGCCCGCGGGCGACCGCCACTCGATGGCGCACAGGCGGTTATAGATGGAATGATCAGGATGAAGCTCGGTCAAGTGGCCGATGACGATCGCGCATTGCGCCTCTTGTTCGAACAGCCGCACGGCCTTGGCTGGAAAGTGCGGAGTCGAGAATGCAGTCTCCGTCGAGGAACATGACGAACTGGGTTTCGGGCCATCGCCGCAAAACCTCGTCGAGACCCTCGTTGCGCCCTCGGCCGGCGGAAAGCGGGAATTCAGCGTCCAGCTCGACAACGGGCACACCCATTGCACGAGCCAGCCCTGGGCTTCCATCAGAGGAAGCGGAATCCGAATAGACAAGCGGGAGCTCGCACGAGCGCACAGATGCCAGGCTCTCCTTCAGGTGATCGCCTTCGTTGCGGCCGATCACAACCGCGGCCATCGCGATCGTGGTCATTGGTTGATCCCTGCGAATTTGCGAGGGACCTCAAAAAAGCTGGATTCGACCCGGTTTGAATGACGCGAGCTCACGACGGGCATTTACCCAGCTCAGGACCCTCGTGGGAAGCGACGAGGTGGGGCCAATTCTGCCTGTCCCGTAATCGAACTACTGATCACCCCCATCATTCATCGTCTTGGCTTGGCGCCAGCGCCTTGTAGAATGGCAATATGCTGCACATGAAGCCCGTTGACGATTACGTCGCCCTGGATGCGGAGGATTGTCGCACGTACGGGCGCTCTCTTGCAGCGAAATACCAGAGCGCGGAGCCCTTCCCCCACATCATCATCGACGATTTTCTGGACAAGGACCTGTTGCGCAAAGTCATCGCGGACTTTCCGTCCAGCGATAACAAGCGATATTTCGATCGCGACCAGGAACGGCTCAAATTTCAGTTCCAGCCTCACGAAATCTCGTCCGGACTGGTGCGCAACATCTTCGCCGAGCTCAATAGCCAGGCCTTCCTCGGCTTCCTCGAGGAACTAACCGGCCTGCAAGGACTGTTACCCGATCCTTATTTCGAGGGAGGCGGACTTCACGAAACCAAGCGCGGCGGCCATCTCGGCGTCCACGCCGATTTCAATGGCCACGATCGCCTGAAGCTTGAGCGCAAGCTGAACCTTCTCGTCTACTTGAACGAAGATTGGGAACATTCGTACGGCGGCCAGCTCGAGCTTTGGGATACCGGGATGAAGGAGTGCGCGGTGCGGGTCGAGCCGGTGCTCGGGCGCGCCGTCATTTTCACGACCTCCCTGGACAGCTTCCATGGGCATCCGGACCCGCTCAACTGCCCGCCGGAACGGTCCCGCCGCTCGATCGCTACTTATTATTACCAGGCACCCCTTGAGGGTTTTGCAGCGCTACCAAAGCGCACAACGAATTTCCGGGTCCGCCCGGAAAGTAACGATAAGTCGGACTGGCAAGTGAGCCGGCACCACTTCGTGAACGATTGGATACCTCCCAAGCTGCAGCGCTTGGCTCACCGGCTCATCGGATAAAACCGGTGATTGGGTGGGCATGGCGATCGAGCGCGCAGATGGGGCCGAGCTGGCGCCTGCGCTCGAAGTTCGTGCTTGCTGCTCTGCAGAATCCCAGGATCGCCGAGAAACTCCAACATCCCGATCCAGCGCTCGCAGCGCTTCTTGGTGATTGGCCGGACACCGTCGGGTTCCTCCTTTGGCCATACCAATGCTCGAGTTGGGCGGCAGTGGAGCGATTCAATCGCCTCGACGATCATTTGAAAGCCATCGGCAATATTGACGGTTTGGACCTCGCTTTGGACGAAAAGGTCATTCTGGCGGATCTAAGCGAGATGAGCCCCGGAGTTTCACTGGTCCTCGATCGCGCGAAATGGCTCTCGCGCGAAGGCCATCTCACGTTGAGTCTATTCAAGGACCACTTCAGGGCTTTCACGGTCGCCTTTTCCTTCTCCAAGTATCCGGAGACCGAGATGTTCATTGGCGGTCTGCAAGGACGCAACGACCCCGAGGCACTCAACCTGTACCGCGATCTTACCAAGCATCTGCACGGCACGCGGCCTAGAGATTTCCTCCTGGAAGCCGTTCGACTGTTCGCGAACAAGGTCGGCGTGCAGCGAATTTATGCAGTCTCGGACGACCACAAGATTTCGCGGCACCGATATTTCGGGAAGCGGGGCGCACCCGGCCTAATCTACGACGATGTCTGGATCGAGCGCGGCGGCACAAGAGTGGCAGATACTCACTTTCAACTGCCGCTGACGGGATCACGTCGCGAAATCGATGAGATTCCAGCTAAGAAACGTTCGATGTATCGTCGTCGCTACGAGATGTTTGATCGGATCGCCTCGACGATGGAGCGGGATCTTGTCGGCGCGGAACGAAGAGTCTTCGAGGCGACATGATCAGCGCCAGCCGCCACCTTCTCGCGAGCATTGAGACGTTTCAATATCATCGCGCGCGGCGCGGTCCGTGGCACAGGCTGATGCGGAAGGTCGCGCGACTGCGCTATCTGTGGTGGAGCTTCATTACCCACTCCGATATTGAGCCGCGGGCCAGGTTGGGCAAGCGCCTGATGCTTCCCCATCCCAATGGCGTCGTCATCCATGAAGACGCGGTGGTCGGCGACGATTGCATGATCATGCAGCAGGTCACGATCGGCATGATCGGCGACGGTGAAGTCCCGACGATCGGCAACGGAGTTTATATTGGAGCCGGCGCGAAAATCATCGGCAAGGTCAGGGTCGGCGACGGCGCAAGGATCGGCGCAAACGCGGTGGTTACCAAAGATGTTCCGTCGTCCGGAACTGCGGTGGGCGTGCCCGCACGTCTCGTAGATCGCGAGAGAGCTTAACCGGTCAAGCGGCGTGGCTCATGATCGTTCTGACGGCACCGCTCACCTTAAGTGGAACAGCCAACTCCTCGATCGCCACGATCTTCCGCTCAGCGCCTTCGCGGCCGAGCTGGACGACGACATCGATTACGGAGCGTGCGTAATCGATCGTTTCGCTGCGCGAGAGGCCAAGGCCCGACTGCATCACCATCAGCGCCAGCTGCTCGAGCGCGCCGCTGGTCGAGTTCGCGTGGATCGTGCTGAACGAGCCAGGGTGGCCGGTGTTCACGGCGCGCAGGAAGCTCACCGCTTCCTTGCCGCGGAGCTCGCCGAGCAGGATGCGGTCCGGGCGCAGGCGAAGCGCCGCCTGGAGCAGGTCGTCGGTGTTGATCAATGCCTCGCCAAGCTCGCCCTTCACGGCGATCAGGCCGAGGTCGTTGGGGCCGTGCAGCTGCACTTCCGCGGTATCCTCGACCACGATCACGCGCTCGTCGACGGGAACCTCGCGCATCAGCGCGTTGAGGAAGGTCGTCTTGCCGGTCGAGGTGCCGCCGCTGATCAGGATGGTCTTGCGATCCTTCACCGCCTGGCGAAGGAAGCCGACCGGGTCCTCGTCCGGCTGAAATCCTTGGGTTCTGCTGCCGCCGGCTCGAAGCGGTCCCGAAGCATAAGCATCGAGCGGGAGGTCGAGCAGGCAATGGCGGCGGATCGCCAGCGCCCAATGCGCGCGGGTCGCGGTCGGCGCGACGAACTGGCACGCGCGCGCCATTGGGCAGCATCGCCGCCAGCAGCGGCCGTTCGCGGCTGATACCCTGATTGCTGACCCGCGCGACCTGCTCGGCCAGGCGCTGAAGCAGCGAATCGTCGACGCTTCGGCGCATCGTGGCGGGTCATCTTGCCGCGTTGCTCGATCCAGACTTCGCCCGGGCGATTGACCAGCAATTCCGTCACATCGTCCTGGCCGAGCCAGCCGCGGAACGGCTCCAGATAGGCGTCGAGAAACGGATCGATGCCGTCTGCCTCGGGGAGGCGAGCGTCGTCGCTCACCCGTTGGCACCCTCGCGTGAAGATGAGGTCGCGCGCGGTAAAGACGCGGATCGGCTCGCCCTGGCGAACCTTGATGGTCGGCGCCGCGATTGCCGTTCTGCTGGATCGCCGCGGACGCCGCACTCTGGCCGCCGCCGACCACGACGTGGAGGCGCCGCCGCTGACGAGGCTCCCGCCCCGCCCAGGATCGACAGCAGGATCGCCGAGCCGAAGCGCGAGAAGAAGTGATTGTTGACCTGGCCGCCGACGCCGGCCTGTCCGCTGAAATCCGCCGCCGGTGATGCCAGCGCCACCGACACGCCGTCGGGACGAACCAGGCGCGTCCACATGAGATAGGCGCGGCGCTGCCCCGCCTGAGATGCCGCCTTATATTCGCCGATCAGCCGCGAGGAGCGCGGGATCAGGACCTTGCTGCCGTCGAACGAGCGGACGTCCTGGCTGACGACCGCGCGGACATAGCCCGGGAACGTCGGTGTCGATCGCGGTTTCGAGCACGGCGGGAATGAGCGTGCCCTGGACGACGGTGTCGCCGGGTCGGCAAGCTGGTCGAGCGCGCCGAATTATTGTCGCCGATTGAAAGCCAGACCGGCTCCGGCGGCCGCTCCAGCCAGCATCGTCGGCGCGCCATCCGCATCGCGGGCGCATGTTCGGACCGGCCGTAGCCTCGCCGCCCGGCGGGCCGCTGCCGTCGAAGACCAGGACCGGCGATGAGCCTGGAGCCATGCCGGGCGCCATGCCCAATCCGTTGCCATGGGCCATGCCGGGCATAGGCATCGGCATTGGAGCCGTCCCCGGCTGCGCGGGGACCGGCATGCCTGCGGGCGGCAGCGCGACGGGCTTGCCCGGCACCGGTGCGAGCGCAAGGCCTGGGTTCTGGCTCTGGGCCGAAGCTGTGGTCGTTGCCGGCACCGGCGCGTGGCGGCTCGAGTTTAGCGACATGAAGGTCGCGGCGCCAAGCACGAGCGCGATCGCGCCGCCGGCGGCAAGGCCGACACTGTCGCGGCGCGTTCTTCTGCGTCGCGACGATCGGAAAGGCATTTTGGCTGGCGGCAACAAGCGCCTGGTCATTGAGATCAAGCCGCGGGTCGGTCTGCGGCACCGGCGGAGCGCCGAGCGCATCGGCTCCTCCCACGGGCCCTGGGCGACCGTGCTGCGAGGTTCGATGGTAATGCGTTCAGCGTTCATGGTCGGCACCTGTCAGCTTGTCGCTGTAAAGCGAGGTCATGTTGGCCAGCTTGACCGAAGTCGCGGCCGGCTGTTGCGCGGAAGTCTGGCAGGGCCTGGGCGGCGCCGTCGCCTGCGCCACCGCCGGCTGCGGCTTGATCGGCGTCGCCTGAGCGGCGACGACCGCGCCGCCGTCGGCATCGGCGTGGCTGACGGCTGAACTGGCGTGGTCCGCCGCGATGGCCACAGCGCGCGAACTTGCTTCCATAGCGCAGCACGATATTGGCCGGGATCGGGCTGATCACGATATATTCGCCGCTCATCCGGTAATTGACCGGGCCTTCCTTGCGGTCCTCCGACTGGGTCAGGATCGCCGGAAGCGGCGTCTCCTTGTCCCACGCCAGATAGAGCGAAGCCCCATCGTCGAACACGCGCGTTGGGAGCAGCTTGCCATTGCCCTTCGTATTCCAGTCGAAGTGAAGCTTGTCGGCGGTCATGGTCGCCGAGTTGTGCCGGCGTCGTGGCGGCCACCTGCTGGAGCCGGCTTCGGCAGTCTCGGCCTTCTTCTCGTTCGGGTAGCTGAACTTCAGCGCATAGACCGGCGCCGCAGACTCTTCGCCGGCGACCAGGTCGAACATGTAGGTCCGCGGTCGGTCACGACCGTCATGTTGGTGCGGCTGTGCGCCGACAGCGGCTTCACGAACAGCAGGCTCGCGCGGCGGTTGGGCGTGATCTGCCACGCCGAGGAATCGCCCACCGCGACATTCTCGATCCGCTCGTCGGTAGCGAACTCGATCGTCGACTGGATGCCGGACTTGCCGACGATCTGGACGATCTGCATTCGGCATCGTAGGCGCTGGGTGCGGATGCGATTGTCAGGCGCGGCCAGGGCGGCCGTGCAGCCGAGAAGCGCAAACGCGGCGAAACTAACCTTGCGGATCATCGCAGCATCTCTCGTGAAACATGATTGGTGGAAGCACCGGCGACCCGGTGGTGAAGATAGCGAAGCTGGCCCGCGCGCATCGACTGGGCCTGCGACGGCCGGCACGGGAGCGAGCGCCGGAGGCGGGCACGGCGATGCGAGCGACCGCCGGTGCCGCCAGACGAGCGCTGGAGCGACATGGCCTCGATGCTAGCGACCGTCGAACGGACACGATCCGATCCGATCGATTGAGCGGTGGTGGCGGCTGCCGCGGCAACAGCCGGGATGAGCGGCCGCTTGCTGATGCGCCTGCACGAAGGCGCTGTTGGAACGTCCGACGCCGCAGCCGCAGCGCGACCGAGCCGCCAGCTCTTGGTCAGCGTCGCCGCGACCTTGAACACCAGGATCATCAGCGACGAGATAAATGATCGAGGCGACGAGGATCGAGACGGCGGTGCTGCAGCGGGATGTTGCGCCGCCGGCCTGGTCGAGGCCGGCGACCATCGGCGCAATCGCGACCAGCGCGCCGCTGCCCATGACGACGGTCAGCAGCGGGACCAGCGCGAACATGGCGACGCTCTTCAGCCAGCCTTCGAACAGCCCGCGCGTGCCTTCGAACAGCGCGAGGACAATGAAGACCGGTCCGAGGATCAGCAGCGCCGCAAGCGCGAGGCGGCAGACGACGAGGACGCCGACCGTGCCGAGCAGCAAGAGCAAGGCCCCGATCGACAGGATGTTGGCCGGCGAGGCAAAGGTCGGCGCCGCGACGATGGCCGCAGCGGGATTGGCAGGGTTCACGGACGTCGCCGGGATCTTGCTGGCGGCATCGGTGATCGCGAGGAAGAATCCGTCGAGCTGCTGCGCGAATAGCGCGGTGGCCGAACCTTTCGATCCCGACCAGCACGCTGGCGATTTCGTCCGGCGCGCCGGTCGCGAGGTTCCAGACCACCGACTGATAGGCGATCCACGAAGTCGCGAAGGTCAGCACCAGGCCGAGCGTCATCATCCGCGGCGTCAGCACCGAAATGCGCAGCGCCGAGCGGCCGGTCAGCAGGTTGAACGCCAGCAGCGCGATGTAGAGCGTCAGGACGATCGTCAGCGCGGTCTGAGAAGCTGCCGTGCGCGCCGAACAGCCGGCCGAACGACATCGCCGTCGCGTCGTTGGCGAGGCAATCGACCTTCGACAGCGCGTCGGCGATGCCGGCCGGGCCGTCAGCGCCGAAAGGCGCGCACTGGCTCATTCGGCGGCTTCCAGCCAGTAATCGTCGTCGCTCGGCGGCGAGCCCGGCCACGGCGCGCGGGTCAGCATCGGATACCAGACGGCCGGATCGTCGCCGACCGCAGCGCGGATCTCGTCGAGGCGGCGAACGCTGGATTCGCGGCCCGACAGCACCGTCAGCACCTCCGGCATGCCGCTGCAGGTCGAGGCGGACGACGACCGAGCGGTTGGCCTGGCGGACGAGGAAGCAGCGGCTGTGCGCCGGCAGGCTGCGGATGAACTCGAACTCCTGCGCGCTGAGGCCGAAGCCTTTGCAATAATGCTCCTCGCGCGCCTTGGTGTTGGGCATGAAGATCGCGGTCGCGGTCTGCTCGACGATCGCCGAGGAGATCGAGCTGTCGAGCGCGTCGCGCCGCCGACTGGGTGGCGAAGCCGATCATCGCGTTGCGCTTACGCAGCGTCTTCATCCAGTTGCGGATGCGCGCGGCGAACATCGGGTCGTCGAGCGCCTTCCAGGCCTCGTCGATCAGGATCATCGTCGGCGAGCCGTCGAGCCGCTCCTCGATGCGGTGGAACAGGTAGAGCAGCACCGGCGTGCGCAGCCGCCGGTCCTCGAGCAGCTCGGTCATGTCGAAGCCGAGCACGCGGTTCGTCGAAGTCGAGCTGGTCGTCCTTGTTGTCGAACAGCCAGGCGTGCTCGCCGTCGAAGATCCACGGATCGAGCCGCGACGGCAGGTCGCCCGGCTGCGGGCGGCGGCCGCCGCCGAGCAGGTCGCGGAGGAAGCGCAGGCGGCGAAGCCCGGGCCGTGCGCGTAAATCTCGTCGATCGCCTTGGCGATCGCCGTCTCTTCCTCGGCGCCGTCGGCCTCGAGCAGGACCGACAGCCAGTCGCGCAGGAAGGCGCGGTTGACGGCGGTGTCGGGCAGGCGCAGCGGGTTGAAGCCGGTCGGCGCGCCGCGCGTGATCCGCTCGTAGCGGCCGCCGATGCGCGCGGAGGAAGATCTCCGAGCCGCGGTCCTTGTCGAACAGGATCGTGCGCGGCGAGAACTTCTGCGCCTGCGCGGCGAGGAAGTTCAGCACCACGGTCTTGCCCGAGCCCGACGGCCCGATGATCGTGAAATTGCCGAGGTCGCCGTCGTGGAAATTGAAGAAGAAAGGCGTCGCGCTGGTCGTCTCGAAGACGCGTGACCGCATCGCCCCAATGATTGCCCGCGAGCGCGGCCCATCGGGAAGCCGTGAAGCGAGATGAAGCCGGCGGCATTGGAGCTCGAGATCAGCGCGCGGCGGACGACATATTGCTCGTTGCCGGGGAACTGGCCCCAGAAGGCCGGCTCGAGGTTGGTGTCCTCGCGCACCGCGACCGCGCCGATGTCGGCCAGCGCCGCAGCCGCAGTCGGCGGTCGCGCTCTCGAGCGTTTCGAGCGATCCGCTGCGCACCAGCAGGCTCAGGTGATGGTCGCCGAAGCTCAGCTGGCCGGCGCCCACGCGCGTCGCGCGCGGCGAGCATTTCGGCGCGCTCGGTCGCCGCGCCTTCGTCGGCGCTCCGCAGGCGGCGAAGCGCGAGGTCGATCCGCTCGCGCGCCGTCTGGCGCTCGATCGGCGCGAAGCTCTCGGTGATCACCAGCTCGTGAGGCACGCGCAGCAGCGCATCGAGCAGGCCCGGCGCGGCTCGCGTCGGGATATTCCTTGATGCCGAGGATGCTGGCGAAGCCGCGGCCGGCCGGGCCCGCGCAACTCCATCGCGTCGAGCCCGAAGCTGACGCGCGAATAAGGGATGTGCTGGCCGAGGTCCTGCTCGTGCGGCGGCATCAGCACCGGCCGCATCTCGCCGTTGTAGAGCGCCGACAGGAGCTCGAGCGGCTCGGAATAGATGCCGGTCTCGGTCTCGTAGGTGCCGAGCACGCGGACGCCATAGGACTGCAGCGCGGCGGTCAGCGCCGCGGTGGCGGAGTCCAGCTCCAGCGCTTCGCCGCCGGTCGCGCGTCGACCTGCGGCTTGGCGCCAAGCTTGCTCAGGCGCTCGGGAAGACCCGCCTTGCCGCGCGGCGGCCGGATGACGATCGTCAGGAACTGCTCGTTGAGGAACAGGCGGCCCTCGGTTGAGCTGCGCGCGTCCAGCGGCGGTCGATCTCGGCCGAGAACGGATCGTCGGACTGCGCGCGCCGAGGTCGACCTCGACGCGGCGGCGGATCAGGTGATGATAGAGGACGAGCCTTCGAATTGAGCGCGCTGCGCAGCACGACGTCGCGCACCGCGAGCAGGTGGTTGAGGACCTCGTCGTCCTCGGTCTCGAACGGGAAACCGGCGAGGCGCATGCGAGCGCATCAGCGACCCGTCGCGCAGGCGCAGGGTCGAGTGCGTCGACATGGCAGGCGTAGGGAAGCCGGTCGCCCGCGCGGGCTTCCTTCTTGCTCCAGGCTGCCGGTCCCAACCATTTGGTCATGTTCGAAGCTGCTTCCTCACGGCGCGTAGCTGTTGCAGCCCCAGCGCTTCCAGTTCCTGGTGCGCGGGCAGCGGCTGACCTTGGTGATCCACAAGTCGAAGATCCGCGGCTCGCGAAGGCAGGCGAAATAGCCGATCGACGTGAACGGCGAGCGCCACGGGAAGCGCGAGGAAGCTGCGCGTGATCAGGAACGCCTCGGTCGTGACCGCGGCGTTGATGATGAAGTAGCTGTAGGTCACGCCCGCGAACATCTGCGGCCGGGTCAGCGCGCGGAAGACGGGCGACGTGGAGAGGGCCATCGCGCTTAGCCCGCCGCCGCGGCTGACTGGATGCCGCTGACGATCGCGCCGGCGCCAAACAGGATGAAGCAGCCGATGATGACCGTCGCGCCGAAGCGCCAGTTCATGCGGCCGGTCAGCATCATGAAGCCGACCATGGCCACGGCGATCACCGCGACGGCGGTCGCGACGTTGCCAAGCAGCGTGCCCTGCAGCCACATCAGCGCACTGACGATCGGGCCGGAGCCTTGCGGGTCTGCGCCTGCGGCGGCGGCCGGCGCGCTGGCGCAATCATGGTATTGCGGCGAGACTGTGGGAGATCTTCATTGGTTACCTCCGGTGACTCAGCGAGATGCGACGCACGATCGAAGCCACATAGGCCTGGGTTTCGGCGATCGCGGGAACGCCTCCCGCGCTTCGAACCCGTCCAGGCCCCGCATTGTAGGCGGCAAGCGCCTTTTCGACATTCCCGTCAAATTGATCAAGCAACTGGCGAAGATATCGCGCCCCGCCGATGAGGTTTGCGACGGGGTCCGCCGGGTTGACGCCGAGGTCGCGCGCGGTGCCCGGCATCAGCTGGGCGAGGCCCATCGCGCCCTTCGGGGACATCGCCTGGGCGTTCCAGCGGCTTTCCTGCCAGACGAGCGCGGCGAGCAGGGTCGGGCTGATGTTGGCGAAGCGGCGGCAGCGTATGACGGCGCCGACAAACTGCGAGGGGACAGGAGCTGTCGACGGAGTGATAAGCCATAGGCGGGACGACCGACGCTCCGGTTTCGTCGACGGTCTTGTCGGAAGCTGGGGTGACGACTTCGAAGTTCGATGCGCCGGCGCCGTTGCGCACGGAGACGGTGCCGTCCGGCGCGATTTCCATCACCTGCGCCGAGAAGCTGGTGACGCGACGAAGACCGCAGCGACACCCAAGGCGCCCGCGAGCAGACGCCGGCGGCACCTAACGGATAAAAAGGCTGCGACTCGCAGCGGAAATCCAATCAACAAAATCTGCCACCCCCCAAGGTGCTTTCAGCTCATCTTGCACAGCGCGGACCATCGGGCGAGATAGTTAATAATTGTTTACGATAGGATGTGGTTGGGGTGGTCCGGAGGCGGAAATTCCTTCAAAAGCTGTGGATAAACGGTTCGTCGCCTCGCCGGACGGTGATAAACGAAAAATAAACAGCGCAAATGCCATGATTATCGCGCGGATTTTTTGCATTAGGGACGGAAATACCGGCGTTTTTGGGAGGTCGCTTATCATTCGTCCTGTAATCTTGTGTGGCGGCGCCGGAACCCGTTTGTGGCCCCTCTCCCGCAAGACCTTTC
>CAVVKB010000007.1:0-5349 GCA_963748685.1 uncultured Pseudomonadota bacterium
CCCGCCGCCCGGCCCCAAATCGATCACCCAGTCCGCGGTCTTGATGACGTCGAGGTTGTGTTCGATCACGACCACGGTGTTGCCGGTGTCGACCAGGCGGTGGAGCACCTCGAGGAGCTTGCGGACGTCCTCGAAGTGCAGGCCGGTGGTGGGCTCGTCGAAAATGTAGAGGGTCTTGCCGGTGGCGCGCGCGGCAGCTCCTTGAAGCTTGACGCGCTGGGCCTCGCCGCCGCTGAGCGTCGTCGCCGGCTGGCCGACCTGGACGTAGCCGAGGCCGACTTCCTTCAGCATCTCCATCTTGTCGCGGATGCCGGGGACCGCCTTGAAGAGCTCGGCCGCGTCCTCGACCGTCATGTCGAGCACGTCGGCGATGCTGGCCCTTGAACTTCACCTCCAGCGTCTCGCGGTTGTAGCGGGCGCCGTGGCAGACGTCGCAGGTGACGTAGACGTCGGGCAGGAAGTGCATCTCGATCTTGATCAGGCCGTCGCCCTGGCACGCCTCGCAGCGGCCGCCCTTGACGTTGAAGGAGAAGCGGCCGGGCTTGTAGCCGCGCGCCTTGGCCTCGGGCAGGCCGGCGAACCAGTCGCGGATCATGGTGAAGGCGCCGGTGTAGGTCGCGGGGTTGGAGCGCGGGGTGCGGCCGATCGGCGACTGGTCGATGTCGATCACCTTGTCGAGCTGCTCGAGCCCGGTGATGCGCTCGCACGGGCCGCAGAGGATGCGGGCGCCGTTCAAGGCGCGCGCGCGGCGCCGGCGTAGAGCGTGTCGATGGTGAGGCTCGACTTGCCGGAGCCGCTGACGCCGGTGACGCAGGTGAAGGTGCCGAGCGGGAAGGCGACGGTGACGCTTTGGAGGTTGTTGGCGGTGGCGCCGTGGACGGTGACGGCCTTGCCGCTGCCCTTGCGGCGGGTGGCGCGAAGCGGGATCTCGCGGCGGCCGGAGAGGTAATCGGCGGTGATGCTGTTGTTGCAGGCGAGCAGGCCGTCGAGGTTGCCGGAGTAGATGACCTCGCCGCCGTGGACGCCGGCGCCGGGGCCCATGTCGATGACATGGTCGGCGTGGCGGATCGCGTCCTCGTCATGCTCGACCACCAGCACGGTGTTGCCGAGCGCTTGAGGCGCTTGAGCGTTTCGAGGAGGCGGTCGTTGTCCTTCTGGTGGAGGCCGATCGAGGGCTCGTCGAGGACGTAGAGGACGCCCGAGAGGCCGGTGCCGATCTGCGACGCCAGGCGGATGCGCTGGCTTTCGCCGCCGGAGAGGGTGCCGCTGGTGCGGTCGAGGTGGAGGTAATCGAGCCCGACATTGTGGAGGAAGCCGAGGCGCTCGTTGATTTCCTTGAGGATGGCCTTGGCGATCTCGTTCTGCTGCGCGGTGAGCTTTTGCGTGGAGCGCGGCGAACCAGGCGAAGGCGTCGGCGACGCTGCGGCGGGTCGACATGCTGATGTCCTCGCCGGCGATCTTGACCGCCAGCGGCTCGGGCCGGAGGCGGGCGCCGTGGCACACCTCGCACGGGCGGCGACGACTGGTAGCGCGACAGCTCCTCGCGCATCCACGCGGACTCGGTCTGGAGCATGCGGCGGTTGAGATTGCCGATGACGCCTTCGAACGGCTTCTTGACCTCGTAGCTGCGGCGGCCGTCGATGAAGCGCAGGGTGACGGGCTTGCCGCCGGTGCCGTGGAGGATGACGTGCTGCGCTTCCTCGGGGAGGTCGGCCCACGGCACGTCGAGCTCGAAATCGTAGGCGCGGGCGAGGCTGGCGAGGACCTGCATGTAATAAGGGCTGGGCGGGTTGGACTTGGCCCAGGGGACGACCGCGCCCTTCTTGAGGCGAGCGCGTGGTTGGGGACGACGAGGTCTTCGTCGAACACGAGTTTCTCGCCGAGGCCGTCGCAGGCTGGGCAGGCGCCCTGGGGCGCGTTGAACGAGAACAGGCGCGGCTCGATCTCGGCGATGGTGAAGCCGGAGACGGGGCAGGCGAATTTTTCGGAGAAGGTGATGCGGCCGGGAGGGGCGTAGTCGAGCTTAAATTGGCTCCCCTCTCCTTTCGGGAGGGGTTGGGGGTGGGGTCGTCGCGAAGATCGCCCGGCTCCCCCACCCCTTCGCCGCTCACGCGCCTCTTCCCCTCCCCTGAAGGGAGGGGATCGGCCGGGTCGAGATAGGCCAGCCCCTCGGCCAGCTTGAGCGCGGTTTCGAAGCTGTCGGCCAGCCGGGCTTCGATGCCTTCCCGGACGACGATGCGGTCGACGACCACTTCGATGTCGTGCTTGTATTTCTTGTCGAGCGCGGGGGCGTCCTCGATGGCGTGGAACTGGCCGTCGATGCGGACGCGGGTGAAGCCCGCCTTCTGCCATTCGGCGAGTTCCTTGCGATACTCGCCCTTGCGGCCGCGAACGACCGGCGCGAGCAGGTAGTGACGGCTGCCTTCGGGGAGGGCCATCACGCGGTCGACCATCTGGCTGACCTGCTGGGCCTCGATCGGGAGGCCGGTGGCGGGCGAGTAGGGGACGCCGACGCGCGCCCACAGCAGGCGCAAATAATCATAGATTTCGGTGACGGTGGCGACGGTCGAGCGCGGGTTGCGGCTGGTGGTCTTCTGCTCGATCGAGATGGCGGGCGAGAGGCCGTCGATATGCTCGACGTCCGGCTTCTGCATCATCTCCAGGAACTGGCGCGCGTAGGCGCTTAAGGATTCGACATAGCGGCGTTGCCCTTCGGCGTAGATAGTGTCGAAGGCGAGGCTCGATTTGCCCGAGCCCGACAGGCCGGTGATGACCGTCAGGCTCTCGCGCTCGATGTCGACGTCGACGCCCTTGAGGTTGTGCTCGCGCGCGCCGCGGACGGAAATGTGGGTCAGCATCGGATGGGCTTCGTTCCGTTTATGTTCTAATGTAGCGTGAGGTGCCGCACCCGGTCAACGCGGCTGCTGGAATATGGGTGCGGTGGTGCGAATTGCCAGCATTTGGCTAATCGGCACGGTGATGTAAGTTGCGCGCCGAGGGGGCGGGTATGGATGTTGCGTATTCCAGTGCCATAGAAACCAAGACGAGGCGGCGCTGGGGGCTGCCGGACCATCTTCCCGACCTTCGCGGCAAGTGGCTGACGCTCTATACGATCGTCTGGGCGATCATGCTGGCACTGGCCATCGTCGGCCCGATCTGGGGCCAATATCAACTTAGTGGCTATTATCAGAAGCCTGCCTGGCTTCCCTACGGCTTCGCCGTATCGAGCAGTTCGGGAATCCAGATCGTCGCAGTCTCGTCGGGTGAGGCTCAGCAGGCCGGAGTCCGCGCCGGCGACCGGATCATGGCCATCGACGGGTGGAAGCTTCCACTCGCTGCGTCAAATTCGTTGGCCCGTCCTCATGCCGTTAAGCCTGATGGATCGCGCACCACCTTTACCTTGGCTGCGCCGGGCAAGGCGCCGCGCGACGTGCACCTGACTTTCGAACGAAAGCATTTTGAGGATTTTTACAGGCGCGCGGGATTTTCGGTCACAGCTAATGAAATCATGCTGATCGGAGGCAACCTTGTTGGTGCGTTTGCTTTCGTTGCTTCGGCGGTCCTTCTGTTTCTTCGCGAGCGCCGAAAAGCAGTGCCCGCCTTCCTTTCGCTGGCGTTTCTGATCGTCGGGTGGGGCAGCGACTGGAGCGGTCTCGGGATCAGCTATACGGTGTCCGGGATCGTCAACCTCGCCGGCTGGGCGCTCTTGCTTGCCGCCCTCTTTGCGTTTCCATCGGGACGATTTGTTCCTCGCTGGACGAAGGGTGTCGTTGCCCTGCTGCCACTGCTCCCGCTGGTTAGGCCGTTTACTGACTCGGATTTCATCACACTGCCGATGATCGGAGCGTTTCTGCTGGCCGCAGCCGCAGCACTCATTGCTCGCTATCGCCAGTTGTCCCCCGGCGCGGAGCGTCAGCAGCTTCGATGGGTGTTCTTCGGCTTCCTTGCAGGATCGGCAATGCTGGTGTTGAACATCGTCGGATTGCTTCTGAGCGAGCAGCTGCAAGCGACTGACGCTCGCTGGTATGCGTGGAACATCATTCCCAGCCTGTGCGGCACGATCGGAGTGATTTTCATCGCTCTCGGACTAAGCATCTCCGTCCTCCGATACCGCCTCTATGACGCCGACGCCGTCATCGGCCGTTCGGCGGCATATGGCATCCTCACCCTCGGCTTCGTGGGGCTATTCGCAGGGAGCGAGAAGCTCGCGGAGTTGATCGGCGAACGTTACTTCGAGTACAGCATCGGCATTGCCGCAGGCGCCGTCGGGGCGGCGGTTGCCGCAGTGTGCATCGTGCCCCTCCACAATCGCGTGCACCGCTGGGCCGAGCGGCGCTTTCAGAAGCCGCTGATCCGCTTGCGCGAAGGTCTGCCCGAATGCGTCGCCGACCTGCGAGAGAGTGCGTCGGTCAAGCATTTGCTCGCCGCCATCATGGTCCGCGTCCAAGCGGGCGTGCGCTCGCGATGCGAAGCCATAGTCCTGCTCGAAAAGGGCAAGCCGGCGGTTGCTGGAACGCGCGCCGTGCCGCTGAAGGCCGTTCGGCTGTGGCAAGCCGGCTGGCGGGCGCCACTTGGCGACCGGACGCTCGACTGTGCCCGGCGCGATCCGGTGTTCCCGCTGCGCGTGCGGCTGTGCATCGAGAGCGGCGACGAAGCGGAGACGATTGGCTGGCTACTCCTCGGCCCGCGGCCGGACGGGAGCTTCTTTGGCAAGGATGAGCGCGAGGCGCTCGAGGCGATTGCCGGACCGGTGGCTCGGGCAATCCACACCGCGCAGGTGCGCCAGGCGCGGGAAGAGCGAGCCGAGAAGCGGCTGACCGGTCTCGAGACGCTGATCGCGAAACTGATCAACGGGATGAAGGACGGCCGGGACGATAACGCGATGGTACCGGGATAATTCGTCACTCGCTCCGATGCCCGCGATTATGTGACCGAGACGCCCAGCTTCGGCGCGCGCGGGCGCAGCAGTCGATGCGCGAGCCGCCAGATCACAATCATGCCGACGATGCCGGCCACGCCGTCGCTGACATAGTGCCAGCCGAGCTGGACCGACCCGATCGAGATCATCACCAGGTAAAGCAGGGCTGGCGCGGCGGCGCGCGGAGCGAGTGATCGTGCCGTAAGGAAAATCCACAGGCTGATCGCGACATGGAGCGACGGAACGGCGGAAATGCCGGCCACCGCGCCGGGCTGGGGCGCGACGAACGACGTCCACATTTGGTCGGACTCGGAGAGAGCGATCCATGCGCCGCGGGACTGAAGCGTCTCGCGCAGTCCCGCGAAGGTCGTTCCGCCAAACAGGCGATCGTAGAAGATTGGCCCGGCGGAGGAGAATGCGACCGCGGCCAC
>CAVVKB010000008.1:0-10111 GCA_963748685.1 uncultured Pseudomonadota bacterium
CGCGCAGACTGATCGCGAGATCGCCGGAACTCATGCTCATCACGTGGGCCGATGCCTGCCACGCCAGCAGGACAAAGCAAAGCGCCGGTCTCATCGCGTTAACAGGGGCGTGTCAGACTGGACGGTCACCGGAGCGCTCAATCGGGACCGGCGGGTCCTCACGTACACGATACGGGCCATCGCCAGGACCGGTACGGAAGAAATCCCGCCACACCGGCCACTTCCGCGCCGCCGAAAACCCCTAGCAGAACCAGCAGGGGATGCAGTTGTACGCCCTGCCCCATCAGGTGCGGCGAGAGGAAATAGTCCTGGAACATGCGGTATGCCACCAGGAAGACGAGCACAGTCCAAAAGTACACACCTGAAATCACGGTGACCAACAGGATGATGGCTAGCGGCAGTGAGCGGGCCAATCATCGGGATAAACTCCAGCGCCATCGCTACCACCGCCAGGAGAACGCCGAACGGCACACCCATGATGGTGAAGAAGATGCTGTATGCCGTGAAGGTGGCCAGCGAAAGCAGCACCAGCGAGCGCATGTAGTGCGCCAGCAGAAGGTGGATATCGGACATCACGCTCTCAACCATGCCGCCGGAACGCGCCCCCGTCCAGCATCTCCAGGGTATGGCGGTGGATCAGATCGCCATCTTTGAGAAAGAAAAAACGCCAGAACGGGAACAATCACGACATAAATCAAATTGCTGGCGGCCGAAGGAAATTTCATGCCGGCCTCAGGAAGAGCATGCATAATTTCGCTGCTGCGCGCGGCCCAATCCTGGCGGATACTGGCGATCACCTGGGCTTTGAGCGAGTTGACCGTTTCGGGCGTCATAGGCGAGGGCTGCTCGTACTTCGCAATCATTTCCGGAAGCTTGATGACCAGCGTACAGCCGCTCGTTCCTCGTCCGTATAGAACCGGGAGAATGCTCCCATGATCTCGGCCGATGAGTAGCCCTTGAAGCGCTTCAGCGCCGGCATTCCAGCTACTGACCCGACCTTCGGTATCGAGCATGTAGATTGCGTAGTCCGTGACGCTTTGGACGAGCAGCTCGAATATGCCGTCCGGGGACTATTTAGACTTACTCGTCTGTGCCATTAACCGCCCAATAATCTCGTTTAGAGCAAAGGCAACAAGTCGAGAAATCGTCCGCCGTTCCGTTGATCTTGCGGGACTTTTCACCAGCGAATCTAGCTCTGGAAAGCAGACTTGGGACCGTCGGAACTCACGTGGCAAGCAATCGTTTCGGCGGTGAACCACATGGTGGCGGCCTATGGAACAGATATTCCACAGTCCCAACGGACCACAGTCCGACAGCCCGGCTTACAAGCTCTATTGCTTAGGTGGTGACGGCAAGATCACCGGCGCCGACTGGATCGACGCCGAATGCGACGAACAGGCCATCGCCATTGCCCGGGTGACGATGAAAACCGCCGATTGTGAGATTTGGAAGGGCAACCGCCTCGTGGCACGTGTTTCGGCGGTGAAGAAGCGAGCTTAGCATTGGGGAGCAGGCCAGCCACTTCCGTTCTGCGCCGGCTTATCGGACGATGTTAATCAGAATCGCATGCAAGCCCATGACCGGATCACATTAGAAGAGCAGGCAAGAGGAATATCGTCGGAAGGCCTTGGCGTACCTCGGCCGGTCAGAAGCGCCATTCCTGCTGCGCGTCGCGAGAGACTGGAGCACCTTGCGAATGAACAGCTCCGCTGTCCCTCAGACGCGTAGGCCCCTCCGTAAAGCCGCCGAACTGATCGCGCGGGGTCTGCAATGGGTCGAAAGCAGACACTAGCGCGCCAGTGGCAGGATCAGGGTGGAAAGGGGACATTTAGCACTCAGCCCTTCAGTGCTGCAGTTCCGCCCGCCGTGCAGATAGCTGTAGAGCGCGTCGCGCTCGTGTGGGTGAGGTGCGGGAAACGTTCCTGCGCTACCTCGACCATCATCTCATTGAGCTCGCGGTTGCAACCGGAACGCCGGTCGTAATCAGTCGTTCGAACTCCGTGCGCGAGTAGCTGCCGACGACGATCAGGTCGGGGACCTTCTCCGGTTCGTCCGTGCCTTCTAGCCTCGGGCCGTGACATTCGGCACACGTTACAGAAGTGATGTAGCGGCCGAGCTTATAGGCGGGCCCAGCATGGGCCGGAAGCCTGTCGCGATCCTCTGCGACGAGCTGCACTTCCGCCTTGATCACGCCCTTGGAGATCAGCGCTTTCGTCTCCGGCTGCAGCGGGAGCGTCGCCTGGTGGGAACTCCGCAAGTTGGCTTAGAGTCCGGAGATAGGCGAGTAGGGCGGTCTCGTCGGGCGCGCTCAAATGTTGGAAGATGTAGGCACCTGCCAGCACGACCTTCCCATTTGGCCGTTCAGCGCCCCGTAGCATGTTGTCGAACTGGGCATCACTGTAATGCGGCAGTTCGCGCGTGAGGTTAGACGCGTAGAGTTCGAAGAAGCGGCCGCCCTCCAGGTTTGAGCGATGGCAGCCAGTGCACCCGAGCACTTGCGTCAGGCGCTCGCCGTGGCGGATCAGCGCCCGCTCGTCAGTATTCATCGCGCCATCAAAGGCTACTGGCGCCGACTGGCGGTCACGCTGCAAGCACGAGGCAAAGCACCAGTCCCAGACGTAGCATGGACGGCGTTCCCCCGTTTGCGACCGAGCGGCTGCGCTCAGCGCCAGCTCGAACTGTTCCATAACAGAGACTGGCTTAGACGTCCGCAGTGGGTGGAAAGCGGACTCTGGCTACCATCACTGCCTCGCGTGGGGCGGCACTGATCGATGTTCGTGCGCATACCGTGAATCCCAGCCACGCAGCCGCGGCTACGGCTAAGAGAACGGCCACGATCCTGATCCACTTCACGCCTATTGCTCCTAGCCATTGAAATCGGCGCCGGCCGCAATTCCGGCGAAGACGCTCATCGGGCGCTGTCAGCAGTTGACGGCCGTCGGACTCCCGAGCCTTACTGTCATCGCCACATTCACTAGTCCGAAGATGATGCCTTATGTGACCGGCAAAAACTCCAGCAAGGAGGACACATGCTAACCAGATCGCCAGAGTGGCGATGAGCTTGTGTAAATCATCGACGCGCAATCCCCTGAACTTCATGAACGGGAGGAAGAGCATTCCGCCGACTGCGATGGCGGCAAAGCCGGCGATAATCATGGCATACCAGCGCCGCTCGGACGTCGAGATCATTCGAAAAGTCATTACGGAGCCCGCAAGAATCAAAATCAGCCTGACATAATCGACAAGGGGAACGTTCTGCATGGTCCCTAAATTCGCGCCCAGGAGCGCGCCGAAGAATAGGTTAAGCCCATCGATAGAACCGGCCTTGTCGCCCGGTGTTGATCGCAACAGGCTCTGAAATCTGGCCATCGAAGACATGACCGCAGCTTACTGACCTGAGGAGTGTCCGCAATGGGTCGGGAGTGGACATTAGCCAGGCCTGCCGTAAGTCCGCTTGTGGCTGTAGCCATCGGACCGCTTCGGGTAGCTGAGACCACACAAAGCGGACACCGGTTCAGCTGGCATTCGCCATTCGGTGAACATCCGCGGCGGACAGGCGTGTTCCGCCAATCGCCCAGCTGCCTTCCTCGATCTCATGAACGCGCACCCAGGTCACCCCGCGCATGGCTTCTCCTTCGACAGAGATCATGGCTTCCGTCACCTTGTCGATAAGCTTGCCCTTCTGCTCGGGCGTGAAGACGTTTTTGATCACTTGGATGTCGACGAGTGGCATGGCTTGTTTCCTTGATTGAAGCGGCACGGGCGTCTGCCGCGGAACTAAATCTCGGCCTGACGACGCGCAGCATCCAGTTCCCGATCTGAACCGATCCCGGTATAGTTTCTGTAGTTGACGCTGAAGCGCGGCGGAGCAGAGCCTTCTCGCATGACGACGGAAAGCTACGGCCAGTTCTGCCCGGTCGCGATGGCATCGGAGATTCTGGCGTCTCGGTGGACGCTCGTACTGCTCGGTGAAATGCACTCCGGCTCGACCCGCTTCAACGAGATAAGACGCGGTGTTCCGCGCATGTCGCCAGCATTATTGTCGAAGCGACTTAAGGAGCTGGAGACAAATGGCGTCGTTCGCCGAGTCGAGACTGCTCATGGCACGGAATATCGCCTGACCGATGCGGGCCAGGATCTCAAACCTGTGATCCGCGCCCTTGGCGAATGGTCGATGCGGTGGGTCGACCACCAGTGCACGCTGGCAAACCTCGACGCCCAATTGCTGATGTGGAACATGCGCAGGAAGATCGATCCAAACCCACTCCCGCGTCGCCGGGTGGTGGTCGAGTTTATCTATCCGGAACTCCCCAAGGACAGACGCCATTACTGGCTGCTCGTGTCGCCCTCGACAGGCGCCGATCTGTGCTCGATCGATCCGGGCTTCGACGTCGATCTCTATGTAACTGCTGACCTCAAGGCGATGACATCGGCCTGGATGGGCATGACCAAGATGGCAGACGAGGTCGCGGCTGGGCGCATCATGCTCGAAGGCGACCCAGACTTGGTGCGGACACTGTTCGGGTGGATGAAGCTGAGCAGTTTCGCACCGTCTGACTCGTTCTCGTAGTCAGGCTTTGGTTCATGGAGTCGGAATTTGCGCACGGTCAACGGCAGGAACGGGTCGAAACCCGCGATTAGGCCGAAAGCGGACATACGGCGGTGAGCTCACTACGCAGCCCCCGGAACGAGCCGGCTAATGCAGCGGCCTACACCACAGCGCCCTGATCGACCGCCGTCCGCGGCTTGGTGACACTCGCTGGGGCTTGATGCCAAATCGGCTCGCGGCGGCCACTATCCGGGGAGGCTTGCATCCATCTTGTCCGCCGCTACCTGAGCACGCGAACGCGCCTGCCTCACAGCGGCAAGTCGGCCGAGCGAGAATGCCCGGATCGTCGAGTTCGCCGAGAACGCTCCAGGCGTCGGTCTCGTCCGAAGCCTTCTGGGCATACCACTGGAAGGCATCGTAGAGTTGTGCGTAGTCCACGCGGGTGGCTAGCGGCATGCGCTCGGCCACCTGCCCGGCCATGGCGGATTGCCAAGCGTTCGTTCGCGGGCGCCAGAGCTGCGGTTGTCCAAGAGGCGCGCGCGCCTCGGGTGCCAGCCCAGAGCTGCTTGCCGCCGAGCAGCCGCGTATCTCCTGAAGCCGGCGGTCAATGCAGGGACCTTCCTCCTGCCGCTTTAAGATCGCGCCGAGGTTGTAAGCAGCCTCGCGGTTCAACGCCTGCTCGGCATCTGCGATTTCGCTTCGCCAATGCAGAGCTTCGACGGCCTGCTCAGCCCAAGGGCAATCAGCACGCCGATGACGATAATCCCGACCTCGCCGAGAAACGCGCGCCACCCGTGCATCGGCTTGGGAAGGTGAAAATGCATGTCAGCCGGTTGCCAAGGGGCGGCAAACAGTGGCGAGGCGAGCCCGTTCAGGGTTTGGCACGCTCACGCCGAGCGCCTTTGAATATCCGAGCTCGTCGGCCGCGATGCCGGCGATGATGTCATTTTCGAATGAAGCGTGCATCAGCGCGACGCGCATTCCGGCAAAATCGGGAGGCGCGAGGCGATTGGGATTTCCTCGCAGCGCCCGCAAGACACCCCAATCGTCACCCTCTTTCAATATGAACCTGCCAACGTTCTCGAGCTGCACATAATAGATTCCATGGAGGCCGAGCGATTTGCGCTCGAAATGCTGCAGCACCTGGCCGGCGCGGCTGGTTTCCCAGGCGTTTTCGTCTTGTGCATTGCCAATGTCGGGGAAGACGTCGCCGACGTTCGGCGGCCCCTGATGTTGCGCCGAATGTTCGATGATTTCACCAATGTTAGCCAGTCGACGGGCGACACAATCGTGGGCGGCAACGCGATACGCAAACACGCGATTGCTCTGCGCCATGTCCTGATGGATTGCTGACTTCGCATCGCGAACCTCCGCTCGCCAGTGAAACAACTCCACCAGCTGCTCCGCCCCAAGCGCGATGAGCACACCGAGCACGATAATGCCGACCTCGCCGGCGAATTCGCGCCACCCGTGGAGTGGCTTGGGAACGTGGAAATGCATGCGGCGGGACCCCGAGCGGTTACGTCACCGTAACAGAAGGACATAAAGGCAGGAATGGGTCGAAAGCTGCCATCGCCCGGGTCCCCCTGAACGAACGGCCGCTTACCGCTTCTGCTGATCGCCACAGAACGACCGCGATTGGCGCTTAGCTGCCCCTTTCCTCCTCCGAGTCCGCGAGTGGCCGCTACCCGACCGTCCGCTGGTGGCAGCATTCGACCCAAAGCTGCCCCTCGCGGCCCGCTGTTGACTTAAATGCACAATGATGCATATGTATGGCATGCATATTGATGCTTTTCAGACACTCGCAGATCCCACTCGACGTCACGTCGTCGCCGCGCTGCGTAGTGGCGAACGGCAGGTCAATGACATCGTGAAAGATGTGGGCATCCATCAGTCAGGCGTGTCGCGCCACCTACGAATCCTTCTCGAGGCAGGCTTTGTGAGCGTGCGTCCAGACGGACCCCGACGGCTCTATTCTTTGAGACCGGATCCATTCCGCGAAATCGATGATTGGCTTTCAAAATATCGTGAGCTCTGGGAGGCGCGCCTCGACCGGTTCGGCGCAGCGCTAGAGGCACGCCAAGAACAACGCCGGCTAAGAGAGGCCCAGGAAGATGAGTAACGTGGTTAAGTAGAGTCTGGTCATCGAACGTACGTACACGGCAGCTGTAGAGGAGCTGTGGGACCTCTGGACTACCAAAGAGGGGTTCGAATCGTGGTGGGGTCCGGAAGGCTTCCGCGCCGACGTTCACGTGATCGAGGCTCGGCCGAATGGCGCCTTGCATTACGATATGTTCGCCGACACGCCCGAGATGATCGAGACGATGACCAGAATGCGCCAACCGTCATCAACCGCCTGTCGCGGCTCCTTCTCTGAATACAAACAGCACGAGCGGATCGCATTGACGCAGGTCATCGACTTCCTGCCGGGAGTGCCGGCCTATGACAGCGTCATGAAGGTCGACTTCTATCCGGTGGCCGACGGACGCGTCCGCATGGTGGTCGAACTTAGCCAAATGCACGACAAGCAGTTCACGAAGATGCAGCGGATGGGCTTCACCAGCCAGCTCACGAAGCTCGACCGTCGCTTCGGCTGGCAGGAATAGGCCGAAACCGTCGGTAGCGCCAATTTGCCAAATTAGGATGTCGCCAGGTCAACCCGCAGCGACAAGGTTGAACATCGAACAGGAACGCTATGACAACTCAAACAATGAGCCGCATCGGCTGGACTATGAGCGGTCTATTTGCCGCATTCATGATCGGCGCCTCCGTTGCTCCCAAATTACTGCAGTTGCCGGTGGCCGAGGAAACGCTAGCTCAACTGGGATGGCGTCACGGCTATGCCATCCTAATCGGCGTCATCGAGCTGACGTGCACCGTGCTCTTCCTCGTACCTCGGACCGCCGTACTCGGCGCCGTGCTGATGATGGGACTCCTAGGCGGGGCTATCGCGACCCAGTTGCGCGCCGGAACGCCAATGTTCAGCCACATTCTATTCGGCGTTTACCTCGGGCTGTTCATGTGGGGCGCACTATGGCTACGCAATCCACAGCTGCGCGCTCTCTTGCCCGTTCGGAGGGGCTGAAGCACCCGTTGGCCGAGGCCCGGCCGAAGACCGTCCGCTTCTAGACGCTTGCGCGCGAGAAGCGGACCTAGGTCTCAGCCGACTCCTGCCATTCGATGAACGTCGGCGGCCGACAGTCTCGTTCCCCCAATCGCCCAGCTACCTTCGTCAACTTCGTGGACGCGCACCCATGTCACCCCCCGCATGGCCTCACCTTCGACAGAGATCATTGCTTCCGTGACCTTGTCGATAAGCTGGCCCTTTTGATCGGGCGTGAAGACGTTCTTGATTACCTGAATGTCGACGAGTGGCATGACTGTCTCCGTTGTTGGGGGCACCGAAATTGGGCCGCAGACCTGCTTCTCTGCTGGAGCTCAGTTGGCATCCAGTTCCTGATCTGAACCGATCCCAGTACAGTTTCTGTAGTTGACCGGAGCGCCTCGCAAGCACAGCCTCGCCTTATGACGACAGAGAGCTACGGCCAGTTCTGCCCCGTCGCGATGGCATCGGAGATCCTCGGCGCGCGGTGGACGCTGGTGCTACTTGGCGAGATGCAGTCTGGATCGACGCGGTTCAACGAGATCCGACGCGGCGTGCCGCGGATGTCGCCAGCGCTGTTATCCAAGCGCCTGAAAGAGCTAGAGGCTCACGGTGTGGTTCGCCGGGCGGAAACCTCGCACGGCACCGAGTATCGGCTCACTGAAGCCGGACGCGATCTCAAGCCAGTCATCCAGGCGCTCGGCCAATGGTCGATGCGCTGGGTTGATCATCAGTGCACATTGGCGAATCTCGATGCGCAGTTGCTCATGTGGAACATGCGCCGGAAGATCGATCCCGACCCGCTGCCGCCGCGGCGGGTCGTCGTCGAGTTCACTTACCCCGAGCTGCCGAAGGACAAACGCCACTACTGGTTGCTTGTCTCGCCCTCGACCGGGGCTGATCTGTGCTCGATCGATCCGGGCTTCGACGTCGATCTCTATGTCACCGCTGATCTTAAGGCGATGACATCCGCCTGGATGGGGATGTCAAAAATGGCAGATGAAGTGGCGGCCGGCCGCATCGTTCTTGAAGGCGACCCCGATCTTGTCCGTACCTTATCGGGATGGATGAAGCTCAGCAGCTTCGCACCGGCAGCGACCGCACCTGATCACGCCATTGCCGCGGAGTAAAATTACTCTCCGCCCGAGCTGGCGATAAGGTCCATCAAGTTGCGCGCGGCCTCGCGATCTGCCTCGTCCTTGAAGGCGACGTCGAGGTCAGGCGCTTGACCAAGCATGTAAAGCAAGGACCACAGCGCAAATCGCTTGGGGCGATCAGTCTCGAGGCCAAGGTCCACTCGCAAGCGGTCGACACCGGCTTCCTGCATGGCTGGCGACGCCTGGGCCAGGTCGGATGTACCGAAATACCGCTGCAGGAGATCATTGAGATCCATGCCGCTCAGCTAATCGGAACATTTGATCATGCAAGTGTCAGTTTTTAGCCGTTACGGTCCGTTACGGCCCCTTTTCGACCCGAAGCGGAAATTAGCAATGATCAGCTATCGAGCATCTTCCGCACTTTTGACGCGAGACCTTCAAACGTAAACGGCTTCGTGATCAGCGACACACCGTCATCGAGCCGCCCGTTGTGGACAATCGCGTTTCGCGTGTAGCCGGTCGTAAAGAGGACCTTGAGGTCCGGCCGCAGTTCCAATGCCTGGTCAGCGAGCTCTCGCCCATTCAAGCCTGGCAGCACGACGTCCGTAAAGAGCAGGTCCACCTCGGGCCGCTTTCTTAGCAGCTCAAGGCCGGCGTGACCGTCCGCCGCCTCTAGAACGCAATATCCGAGCTCGCGCAGGACGCCGACCGAATATTCCCGAAGACCATGGTGATCTTCCACTACGAGAACGGTTTCTGAACCGCCGTCGGTGGCACTGGCAGTTCCGTCACTCACCGGCTCCTCAGCGCGTAGATCTCGGGGAAGGTAGAGCTTGACCGTCGTCCCCACACCAGGCTCGCTGTAGATGCGAATGTGTCCGCCAGATTGCCTGACGAATCGATAGACTTGGCTAAGGCCGAGGCCTGTACCCTTGCCTTCCGTCTTAGTCGTGAAGAACGGCTCGAAAACCCGGTCGACAGTTTCCTTGTTCATGCCTTCGCCGGTGTCAGATACCGCGAGCATCGCATATTGCCCCGGCGGAACGGGCTCGACTAAGGTGCCCACATATTTCTCGTCGAGCGAAACATTGGCCGTCTCGATCGTGAGCTTTCCACCGTCGGGCATCGCGTCGCGCGCGTTGATGGCCAGATTTATTAAGGCGCTTTCGAGCTCCGTCGGGTCCGCGTGAGCAAGCCAGAGACCAGCTGCCATCACCGTTTCAAAGGCGACGGTTTCGCCAAGGGTCCTTTGCAGCAAGTCACTTAGACCGCCGACCAGCTTATTGAGGTTGATCGGCTTGGGGGCGAGCGGTTGGCGGCGAGCGAACGCCAGCAAGCGCGAAGTTAATGTGGCCGCGCGCT
>CAVVKB010000009.1:0-49527 GCA_963748685.1 uncultured Pseudomonadota bacterium
CGAGATTGGCTGAGCTGCTGCAGACGACCGACATTTATGATGCGGATCGTGTTGAGGCCGATCGCGATCTGCTGCGGCGCTTCTATCTGAAGCACGGCTACGCTGACGTGCGGATCGTCTCCGCCGTCTGGGGAATACGACCCCGCGCGAAGAAGGGCTTATCGTCACGTTCACGATCGACAGAGGGCGCCGCAGTATCGGGTTCGGTTCCATCGATGTCCTGTCCAACGTGCGCGCACATCGACGCCGGAATTCGCTCCGCAGTCAGCTCAGACTGCGCGCCCGGAAGGGCGATATCTATAACGCGGAGCTGGTCGAGAAAAGCGGTCGAAGATCGATGACGGTCGAGGCCGCCCAGCCGCGGCTATCGCGTTCGGCCAGCGTGCGCCCGCGCGGTGATCGCAATGTGGAGGCGAGGACGATCAACGTCGCCTTCGTGGTTGAGGAGGGCAGCGCGCGCCTATATCGAGCGCATCGACGTCCGCGGCAACGTCCGCAACCCGGGATTACGTGATCCGCCGGGAGTTCGACATATGGGCGAGGGCGATGACCTGCAACCGTGCTCTGGTGGATCGCGCCGAGCGGCGGCTCGAAGACCTCGGCTTCTTCAAAATCGGTGAGGATCACGAACGAGCCCGGTTCGGCGCCCGACCGCGTTGTCATCAATGTCGATGTCGTCGAGCAGGCGACCGGCGGACTTACTCCGTCTCGGGCGGCTACTCGACGGCGGACGAAGCTTCCTGGCAGACCGTCAGCCGTCGCGGAGCGCAACCTGCTGGGCACAGGCCGATTACGGCCGGGCGTCCGGCAACCTATGGCCAGTACACCCGCGGCTCTCGAATTCGTCGTACGCGGAACCGCTACTTGTCTCGGTCAGCGGATGGCGTGGCGGCATCGACATCTTTACGCGTCGCCAGCACACTCGCGATCGAGCTATGTGTCGTACGGCAGCCAAGACGGTGGGCGCCAACCGTTGCCATTCGGACTCCGCGGTGACGCGAGGATCTCGCGCTGCAACCGCGCTATTCGTTTCTACCGCTCCGAAGATACGGCGCTTGCGGCTATCAGCTGCAGATAACTGTGGCAATCTCTCGGCGGACACGCGCTGGAACACCTGGTCCGGCGCCTGGCGGCTATCGCCGGGTACCGAGCGCGTTCCACGGCAACGCGCTGTCCTGCCGGACGGGCCTGGCTGACGGGCTCGCTAACTTCCCTTTCGGCTGCTATTCTCGACGGCGAAGCGTCGCTTGCCGGTGCGCAAGGAACTGGCGCAGGGCCCGGCGCATACCGTGCCTCGGCAGTGGGCTATGGCCTGTCTCGTACAACACGCTCGACAACAACGAGAGCCCCGACCAGCGGCCTCTATGCCGACTTCGGGCAGGATTTTGCCGGCGTCGGCGGCGACGTGAACTTCGTTCGCTCGGCCGTCGAAGTGCGCAGCTACTACGAGAGTCGTTCTCCGATGTGGTCAGCGTTGTTCGACTTGCAGGCCGGCAATCGCTCGAGCCTGGGGCGGCAAGCGATCTGCGCATGCTCGACCACTTCCAGCTGGGGCCCAATCGCTGGTGCGCGGTTTTGCCCCGTGTCCGGCCTCGGTCCGCGCGACTTGACCCCCGGAACAACGAACAAGTCTCTCGGCGGCACTCTTTATTGGGGCGCGAGTGTCGAAGCACAGACCCCGCTGTATTTCCTGCCAAAGGATATTGGTATCAAGGTTGCGGCTTTTGCCGATGCCGGCAATTTGTGGAGTTATAAAGGCCCAACGAGCTGGAACGTGACCGGCAAAACCCTGCAGGTCGGCCTTGATAGTGCGTCGTTCATTCGCAGCTCGGTCGGCGCCTCGTAGTGACGTAGTCCCGGCTGGCCGAGCGCGATCAGCGGCGGGTTGATCGACTGGTGCGCACCGCCTTCGGGGCCAGCGTGATGCCGCTTGGCGTGGCGACGAGCAGGAAGCGCGCGTCCTGGTAGCAAGCGTAATTGAGGCTATCGAGCCCGCGCGCGATGAAAGGGTCATAGAGGGTCCCGATCGGGAACAGGCGGGTCCCGAACAGGTCGCCGGACAGGCCGGCGGCGGCGAGCATCAGGAACAGGTTGCTTTCGGCGATGCCGAGCTCGACGTGCTGACCGTTATTGTGGCCAGACCACTTTTGCGCCGAAGCAATCTTTTCCTGGGCAAAGATGTCGGGCGAGGCGCTGCGCCGGAACAAACCGCGCTGGTTGACCCATGCGCCGAGGTTGGTCGAGACGGTGACGTCGGGTGAGGTGGTGACGATCCGGTCCGCGAAGTCGCCGCCGGCCTTCGACAGGTCGAGCAGGATCCGCCCGAACGCGGCCTGGGTCGATTGCTCGTCACCGGACGGGGCGGGAAGGGCCGGGACGGTGACGGTCCCGAAGTGGCGTGGGCGCTTTTCGCGGGCGATGCGTGAGCGGTCGATTAGCGCTTCGACGCCCGGCCGGGCATTGTCGCCAATCCCTTCGAGCGGCTCCCATTCCTGGCCCTCGCGAATGCTCATGCTTTCGCGCAGCGCGGCGAGCTGGGTCGGGTTCATCAGGCCGGCGTGATTGTCCTTGTGGCCGGCGAAGGGGAGGCCGAAGCCCTTGATCGTCCAGGCGATGAAGAGCGTCGGAACGTCGTCCTGCGCTGCATCGAACGCTTCGACCAGAGTCTCCATGCAATGGCCGCCGAGATCGGTGAACAGCGAAGCGAGCGCGTCGTCGTCATGCTGCTGCAGGAATGGCGCGGCGGCTTTGCCAAGCTCGCGTTCGATGCGCTTCCGCCACGCCGCGCCGCCTTGGTAGTGAAGCGCCGACAGGTCGGCATTTGGAAGAGTTTCGAACCACCCCTTCAGCGCCTCGTTCCGTGCCAGCACGGCACGGAGCCGCTTGCCGTAGCGGAGCTCGACGACGCGCCAGCCGCAGCTGCGGAAAATCTCGTCGAACCGCTCGAACATGCGGTCGGCACTGGTCGCGTCGAGGCTCTGGCGATTGTAGTCGATGATCCACCACAGGTTGCGAGCGTCGTGCTTCGCGCCCTCGATGATCGCTTCGTAGATATTGCCTTCGTCGAGCTCCGCGTCGCCGATCAGCGCGACAAAGCGGCCGCGCTCCTGCTCGTCCAGCCAGCCGTGCGCGGTCAGATAATCTTGCACCAGGCTGGCGAACAAGGTGATGGCGACGCCGAGGCCGACCGAGCCCGTCGAGAAGTCGACGGGAATGCGGTCCTTGGTCCGGCTCGGATAGGATTGCGCGCCGCCGAAGCCGCGGAAATTCTCAAGTGCCTCACGCGATTGCGAGCCGAGCAGATAATGGATGGCGTGCAGCACCGGACCGGCGTGCGGCTTCACGGCGACCCGGTCGTTCGCGCCCAGCGCGTGGAAGTAGAGCGCGGCCATGATCGCGGTCATCGACGCGCAGCTCGCCTGGTGACCGCCGACTTTCAGCCCGTCATCATTCTCGCGGACGTGGTTGGCATGGTGGATTGTCCAGGCGGACAGCCAGCGAAGGCGTTCGTCGAGAACCTTGAGCGCTTCGATGTCGGTCGCGGCGGGCTTGAGCACTCAGAAACCTCCGTTCGCCCTGAGCGAAGTCGAAGGGCGTGCTTGTGACGGCTCCTAAGGATAATAGGCGCCCTTCGACAAGCTCAGGACGAACCGACGTGCAAATGCGCTGGAGTCCCGGGGAGAATGTTAGGCACCCGAGCCGCTCACCACGAACAGTGGCGCGGGCGGTGTCGCTCCCTAATGACTTCCCCCAAAATCAGATGCTTGTTCAGGGTCTTGCGCATAAGATCGGCCCCGGCCGCGCTCATGCAGACGAGCCGCACGCCGCCGCTGTGAAGGGGTTCGATCGCCGACACGCGGACCTTGGCGTCAAGGCATTTGGCGACGGCTTCGCGTTCCGTCATCGAGAGGAGCAGCATCCGGCTCACTTCGCGTTCCGTTTGGCCGCGGCGAGCGCATCGCGTGCGCTCGGATAGCGATAGCCTCCCCAATGGAATGCGTCTGCGGGCACGCGCTCGATGCCATAATGGTCGAGCTCGGTCTGTTCGGATTGCTTATTATCCTGCGTCATGCCTGCTCTCTATCTGCACCCGGTTCGCCTCCATGAGTTGTACCGGCCTGTTTCGCTCCTTGATGCGCCAAATATTCGTAAACATTTTGCGTTTTCTACGTCAAAATAAAGCATGATTAGATTGTGGCATCTTTTAACTTCCCAGTCATGCAAAAAGTAGAATCCAAGACTCTATTTCCGCCGGTCGAAATATTTTTCGGCGCCGCATTGCCGTTAAACTTAAATTCCCTATGTAGTTTATGCTACTAGTCGCGATGAAGGTTCCAGGCGCTAAGCCGCACCTTCCTCCTTATTTTCTCCTAGCCAGTGATCCGCCGATCCTGGCGGCTGCAAGCTGAGCCTCAACCTGCAGACAATCCAAGCAGTTGGGGCAGGCGGGAGCTTCGGCTCCCGCCATAACCGGAGAGTAAATATGTCGGATCAGATTCCCCCTGCCTCCAGTCATTTCACCGCCTTTCTCTCGATCGACGAAGCCGCCGGAAGTGAGGGGCAGTGGGAGAATGAAGGCGGGCCGATGAGCGCGACCCACGGACGGATCGTCTGCACACCGGCCGGCGAAGCGCGCTACAAGGTCATCCTGTCGCATCACGGAAGCGCAGACACCGAGCGACCGTTCGCATCGATGCGCGACGGCGAGGCATATATCCGCCGCAACACGCCGCGCCCGGCCGCGCGAAGCACTCTATGGGACCGCGGGGCGCCGAACGCATAAGCGTCTCGAAACCACGGCTAGCCGATCGTCACGCCGCTTCGCGCTTGTCCTGAGCGACGTCGAACCGCGCCCGCGCCGAATGGATCGCCTCGACATTGTCGAGCGCCCAGCTGGCGAGACCGCAGATCGGCTTCTGCAGGGAATCGCCGAGTTCCGTCAGTTCGTAGTCGACACGCGGCGGGATGGTGGGAGTCACGGTGCGGCTTACGAGACCGTCGCGCTCGAGGTTGCGCAGGGTCAGCGTCAGCATCCGCTGCGAGACGCTGGGGATTTCGCGCCGAAGCTCGTTGAAGCGCCGGGGCCCGTCGCGCAGCGTCTGGACGACCAGCACGGTCCATTTATCGCCGATCCTCGACAGCAGGGTGCTGATGGTTCGGCAGACGGGGTTGCCTGGGTCCTTCATCGTCCGGTTCCTTCGCTGTTCCTGTCCCACAAATTTGTTCGTCGGGACCAGAAAAGTGCGTTCTTGTGACTGTTTCGTTGGTGGTTATTTGAGGTGCCTCGGTAACGAATCAATACCTAGGAGGCAATAGTGACTATCTTGCACATCGACGCCAGCATCAGCGGCGACAACAGCGCGAGCCGGCAGTTGACGGGCTCGATCATCGGCCAATTCCGCGGCGACGGGCAGGAGGTCATTTATCGCGACCTCGCCGCTGATCCGCTCCCGCACCTGACGCTCGACCAGTTCGCCGACACTTCGGTGCTCGACGAGTTCATGGCCGCCGACGCGGTGGTGATCGGCGCGCCAATGTACAATTTCACGCTGCCGACCCAGCTTAAGGCCTGGATCGACCGCATCGTCATCGCCGGCAAGACCTTCCGCTACGGTCCGAACGGGCCCGAAGGACTGGTAACCGGCAAGCGGGTCATCATCGCCCTCGCGCGCGGCGGGTTCTATAACAAGGACTCGCCCGCGGCGGCGCTCGAGCATCTGGAGACTTACCTCCGCTCGGTCTTCAACTTCATCGGTATCGAGCCCGAGTTCGTCGCCGCCGATGGCCTCGCCATCGGGCCCGAGCAGCGCGAGCAGTCCATCAGCGAGGCGCTCGGCGAGACTGTCCGCCTCGCCGCCTAAGGCACAAGCGCGGCGGCAAACACTCCCTTCAGCCGCCTTGCCCCGAGCCTCCGCGCCGCTCACCCCTCCCGGCGCGGAGGCTCAATCATGAAATTTTGCGAACGCTGACGGTGCTCGCGCGTTGAGCGCTTTGAAGGAGTAGCATCATGTCAGAGCTTAGCGAAAAGCAGCGCGACGACCTCGACGAGGATCAGTTCGCATTCCCCAAGGAGCGCAAGGAGCCGCTCAACAATGCGACCCATGTCCGCAACGCGATTGCGAGGTTCAACCAGGTGAAGGGCGTCAGCGACGACGAGCGCGACGACGCCTGGGCGCGAATCAAGCGGGCCGCGAAGAAATATGACGTCGATGTCGACGAGAAGAGCTGGCACGATCTCAAGGCCAAGAAATAGCCCAGGATTCTCGTCGGACCCTTATCGAAGGTTGATATCGTCCGACCGGCTTCGCTAGAGTCGCCGTCATGAGCTCCGTGTCCAGGAACCGGACCGCGTGAACGCTTCCGACGACGACCTGCTCGGCTTCGTCGCGGCGACGTTTCCGTCCGTCTGGGCGCTGGAGCTCTTGCTCGTCCTGAAGCGCGAACGGCGGGTGTGGCGCCGGCCCGAGCTGGTCGAGAGTTTACGCGCCAGTGATCTCGTCGTCAGCAAGGCGCTCGACGCGCTCGTCGCCGCGGGCCTGGCTTCGATCGACGCTGACGGCGCGCAATATCTGCCGGTAAACACGAGGGTCGAGCAATGCGTGGAAGAGGTCGAGCAGCTCTACCGGACAAGGCCAAACAAGGTGCGGCGGGCAATCATCGCCGCGTCCGCGGGTAGCGCGACGGCGTTCGCCGATGCATTCAGGTTGCGGAAGGGCCGGGATGACTGAGATCTTCGCAACCATCGTCTATCTGCTATGCTTGGTGACGAGTGCGATGTGCGCATGGCTGCTCGGCCGAAGCTACCGGCGAACGGGCACGCGCCTGCTGCTGTGGAGCAGCATCTGCTTCGGATTTCTCGCCGCGAACAATCTCGCCTTGGTGTTCGACCTCGTCGTCTGGCCGAACGCCGTCGATCTGCGGCTGGCCAGGCTCGCGTTCGCGCTGGCAGCGGTCGTGTCGCTGATCTGGGGCTTCATTTGGGAAGCCGAGGAGGAACGATGACGCTGTACGATTTTCTGTCGGGCGCCGTTGCGCTCGGTTTTCTTGTCTGCGGCCTGTTCTTCCTGCGCTTCTGGCGCCGCACGCGCGACCCATTATTCCTCGCTTTTGCGCTGGCGTTCGGGCTTCTCGGGCTCGGACAGACGATCCTGGCTCTGGCCAGTATCCCCACCGAGGAGAGGGGGTCGATCTTCCTCATCCGGCTGGCCGCATTCGCGATCATCATTTCCGCGATCCTCCGCAAGAATCGCAGCGCGAGAGCTTAGGCGGAGAGTAGCCGCAACGGGTTCTCGATATAGGTCTTGAGCGCCTGCATGAAGCTAGCCGCGTCCCAGCCGTCGACGACGCGGTGATCGCAGGACAGCGAGAGGTTCATCCGCTTGCGGACCTCGATCTCGCCCTCGACCACGACGACCTTCTCTTCGACCTTGTTGACGGCGATGATGGCGACTTCGGGACGGTTGATGACCGGCGTCGAAGTGATGCCGCCCATCGGGCCGAGGCTCGACAAAGTGATGGTCGAGCCGCTGAGCTCCTCGCGGGTCGCCTTGCCGGACCGGGCGGCGTCGGCGAGGCGGAGTGCTTCCGAGGCGAGCTGCCAAACACTTTTGTTATGCGCGTCGCGGATGACGGCGACCATCAGGCCATTGGGCGTCTGGGTTGCCATGCCGAGGTTGAGCGCGCCGTACCGGGTGATGACGTTGGCATCGTCATCATAAGTAGCATTGAGCATCGGGAATTCCGGCAGCGCTCTTGCCATCGCGGTGATCAGGAAGGGCAAGAGCGTCAGCTTGGGATTCGAGCCGCGGTCGCGGTTCATCATCGCCCGCGTGTCCTCGAGGTCGGTGACGTCAAATTCCTCGACCAAGGTGAAGTGCGGGATGCGTCGCTTCGCCTCCTGCATATTCTCCGCGATCTTGCGGCGCAGGCCGACGACCTTGATTGTTTCGTCCTTGCGAGGTGCACCCGAGCCGCGGGTCGAGACGCTGCCGCCGTTGTAAAGGAGATAGGCGTCGAGGTCGGCGTGGCGGATGCGATCGCTCGCGGTGCGCACTTCTCCGAGGTCCACGCCGAGATCGCGGGCGCGGGCTCGGACCGCGGGCGAGGCGAGGACTTTTGCGGCACCATCGGTTCGTGCTGAGCTGGTCGAAGCACTGTCTTTTTTAGGCGAGGACAGCCCTTCGACTGGCTCAGGGCGAGCGGGCTTTGTTTTATCCTCCACCTTGGTGACCGGGATCCCCGTAGCCATCGCGGGCGTCGCCTCCACCGCGCCGTCGGCCAGCGGCCGCTCGTCCTTGCTATCGGCGACCGGCTCGGCAGCTCGATCGGCGCCTTCGGTTTCGATCACCGCAAGCACGGAGCCGATCGGCACCTGGTCGCCGACTTCGCCCGCCAGCGCCAGCACCTTGCCGGCGACCGGGCTTTCCATTTCGACCGTCGCCTTGTCGGTCATCATGTCGGCGATCTGCTGGTCCTCGCCGATCGTGTCGCCGATTTTGACGTGCCAGGCGACGATCTCCGCCTCGGCAATCCCTTCGCCGATATCGGGCAGCTTGAATTCGAACCGTGCCATCAGTCAGCCATGACCTTTTCTAGCGCTTTCTTCATGCGCTTCGGGCCGGGGAAATAAGCCCATTCGTAGCTATGCGGGTAGGGCGTGTCCCAGCCCGTGACCCGTTCGACCGGCGCTTCGAGGTGGTAGAAGGAACGCTCCTGCACCAGTGCGACAAGCTCGGCGCCAAAACCGCTGGTGCGCGGCGCTTCGTGAACGACCAGGCAGCGGCCGGTCTTCTTCACGGACTGCAGGATCGTATCGAGATCGAGCGGCAGCAGGGTGCGCAAGTCGATGACCTCGGCGTCGAGGCCCTGGGCCTCGACCGCCGCCAGCGCGACATGCACCATCGTGCCGTAGGTCAGGACGGTCAGCTCCTCGCCTTCGCGGACGACCGCGGCCTTGCCGATCGGAACGGTATAATGACCTTCGGGAACCGCGCTCGCCGGATGCTTGGACCAGGGCGTCACCGGGCGATCGTGGTGGCCGTCGAACGGACCGTTGTAGATGCGCTTGGGCTCGAAGAAGATGACCGGGTCGGGGTCCTCGATGGCCGCGATCAGCAAGCCCTTGGCGTCATAAGGCGACGACGGGATGACCACCTTCAGGCCGGCGATGTGCGTGAACAAGAATTCCGGCGACTGGCTGTGCGTCTGGCCGCCGAAGATGCCGCCGCCATAAGGCGTGCGGATGACCATTGGCATCGGCCATTCGCCCGCCGTGCGATAGCGCATCTTTGCGACTTCGCTGACGATCTGGTCGTAGCCGGGGTAGATATAATCGGCGAATTGGATCTCGATCACCGGCTTCAACCCGTAGGCGGCCATGCCGACGGCGGTCGAGACGATGCCGCCTTCGCTGATCGGGGCATCGAACACGCGGGTCTTGCCGAATTGTTTCTGGAGCCCCTCGGTGACCCGGAAGACGCCACCGAAATAGCCGATGTCCTCGCCGAACACGACGATGTCCTCGTCGCGCGCCATCATCACCTTGTGCGCGTCGTTAAGCGACTGGATCATGTTCATGGTCGCCATCAGCGCATTTCTTCCACGGCTTCATCGCGCTGTTCGGCGAGATGCTGCGGCACTTCGGCATACACATCCTCGAACATCGATCCGACGTCGTCCTTGCCCTGCTCGGGAAGGATGCCGAGCTTTTCGGATTCCTTTTGCGCCGCGCGGACGGCAGCGTCGCTTTCGGCGGTCAGCGCGGCGTGACGATCCTCGTCCCACTCGCCGATGGCGATGAGGTGCGCCTTCAACCGTTCGACGGGATCGCCAAGCGGCCACTTCCTGGCTTCGTCGACCGGGCGGTATCCGGAGGGGTCGTCCGACGTCGAATGGCCTTCGGCGCGATAGGTGAAGAACTCGATCAGCGTCGGGCCGTTGTTGGAGCGCGCGCGCTCGGCCGCCCATTTCACCGCGGCATAGACGGCAAGCGCGTCATTGCCGTCGACGCGAAGCCCGGCGATGCCATAGCCGACGGCGCGCTGCGCGAAGGTCGCCCGCTCAGCGCCGGCGATGCCCGAGAAGCTCGAGATCGCCCACTGGTTGTTGACGACCCCAAAATCACGGGCGCATTATAGACCGCGGCGAAGGTCATCGCGCTGTGGAAGTCGCCCTCCGCCGTGGCGCCATCGCCAACCCAGCCCATGGCGATCCGGCTGTCGCCCTTGATGGCGGCGGCCATCGCCCAGCCGACGGCTTGCGGGAACTGGGTCGCCAGATTGCCGCTGATCGAGAAGAAGCCGTGGGCCTTGTCCGAATACATGATCGGCAGCTGGCGGCCCTTCAGCTTGTCGCCTTTGTTCGAATAGATCTGGCACATCATGTCGGTCAGTGGATAGCCGCGGGCGACCAGCAGCCCTTGCTGCCGATAAGTTGGGAAATGCATATCGTCGCGGTCGAGAGCCGCAGCCGCCGCCACCGCAATCGCCTCCTCGCCGGTGCATTTCATGTAGAAGCTGGTCTTGCCCTGACGCTGGGCGCGGTACATCCGATCGTCGAACACGCGGACGGTGACCATGTCCCGAAGCATCTTCCGAAGCGTGTCGGCGTCGAGCCTGGGATCCCACGGACCGACCGCCTGATTGTCCCCGCCGAGCACGCGCACGAGCGCCGTTGTCAGCTCATTTGTTTGTGCGGCGGCGACGCTCGTGTCCGGTCGGGGGGCGACGCCCGCAGCAGGCACCTCCAGCGATGAAAAATCCGGGGTATCGCCGGGGCGAAACGATGGTTCGGGCACATGCAGCGCGAGCTTTGGCGCGTTGCGGCGCAGCGATGGGTCCTTGTCACTCATACGTCGGGGGAGCGCTTAATCCGGAGTCGACAATGCGGCAACTAGGGCGCGTTGACCGCCCGCCGTCGCCAAGGCAAAGGCGCTGGCATGCCCGATGCCGCTTCCGATATCCCGCCCGATCGCCTCTCGCTCGATGCACGCAGCGAACATTATGACGAAGCGCTACTGACACGCGGCGTCGGCATCCGGTTCAACGGGCAGGAAAAGACCAACGTCATCGAATATAGCATTTCGGAAGGCTGGATCCGCGTCGCCGCAGGGCGCAGCCGCGATCGCTTCGGCCAGCCGATGACGATCAAACTCAAGGGGGCGGTCGAGCCCTATTTCGAGAAACCGGCCGAAGGCGAAGCTCAGGAAGGCGAAGCTTCGGAAGGATAAGAGGGCGAGGAGCCGCGGCGATCCCGCCACCTTCGATAGGCCCATCCTCCGAACGCCAGCACAGCCAGCGTCGGAACACTGCGGCGTGCCAGGGCGGCGGCGCCGTAGCCGAGGATCGCGCCCTTCGCGCCTTTGTTGGGCCCGGCGACCTTGTCGCCCAACCACGCGCCCGCGAGCTTGCCCAGCATCTTTTTCACTCCTTTTAAGTCCTGAGCGTTCGACGCGCCGGATGCGGTGAATGTTCCCGACCGCGGGCTTGGGATTCCGCGCCAATTGTTGGTTGGGAAAATCCACCGTTTTGCCCTGATTCAGTCTATTTTTGGCTGTTTTTCGGGATTGGCACGCTCCTTGATTAGGAATGTCCATCGGCCCGCCATTCAACGGACAGGCCAAAAAGGGAGATACCAATGTCGTCGCAGTCGCAGTTCACCCGGACCCTGGTCGCCATGGCCGCCGCACTCGTCATGAGCACGGTCGCAGTTGGCGCCGCGGTCGGCCCGGCCTCCGCGAACGCCGCTCCAGTGAAGGTCAGCATCAATGCCTGAACTCGAAGTTCTTGAAGCCAGGGTCCCGATCCGCACCCCTCGCCTGATCGAGGTGGAGCCCAGCCGATGGGCCCAAAGCCGAGCGTTTCGCGCCGGTCGCCGGCTGGCTCAGCGGTCCTGTCTTCAGCCGTGCTCGCGACATCTTCGCAGCGAACATGACCGATCTTCTCGACCGGGCCGAAGACCCGGCGCGGATGATCCGGATGATCATCGTGGAGATGGAAGACACACTGGTTGACGTCCGCGCGACGGCAGCCCGCTCGATTGCCGACATCAAGGAAATGCGGCGGGCGGTGGGCCGGCTCGACAACCTCGAGGCCGACTGGACGGGCAAGGCCGAGCTGGCGCTGAGCAAAGGCCGGGACGACCTTGCCAAGGCGGCGCTGGTCGAGCGGCAGAAGGCCACCGAAATGGCCGGCGGCCTGCGCGACGAGATGGGTCAATTGGAGCAGGTGCTGCGCGGCTACGAAGCCGATATCGCCAAGCTCCAGGGCAAGCTCCGCGAAGCGCGCGGTCGCCAAAATGCGATCGCGGCCCGGTTCGAGAGCGCGCTGACCCGCGCCAGGGCCCGCGAAGTGATGAACGGCAGCCGCACCGCGGATGCGTTCGCGAAGTTCGAGCTGCTCGAGCGTCGAGCGGACTTTGCCGAAGGGCGTTGCGATGCGCTCGGCATCACCAGCCTCGAAGACGAGATCGGCCAGCTGCGCGCCGACGAGAAGATCGATGCCGAGCTGGAAGCACTGAAGGCCGCGCTGAAGGCGCGGGCGAACTGAAGGGAAGGAAGGGGAAAATGACGATGGCTCGCAAATATCCGTATTCGCTGGATCGCAAGGACTCGAAAGTGGCCGGCGTCGCCTCGACCCTCGGCGCCATGGCCGGTGTCGATCCGACCTTCATCCGCATCGGCTTCGTGGCCGCGGCAATCTTCGTCAGTTTCAAGCTGACCCTGATCGCTTACGCCGCGATCGGCATCTACCTCGCGGTGCAGAAGAAGAGATCGCTGCGCACCGACCGCCGGTCGAGCGATTTCGACCGGATGGAAGAAGTCGCCCGGCGCCGCCCGACGGTCCACGCCATGCGGACGGAGCTCGACGAGACCGACCGCCGCCTGATGGCGATCGATCACCACATCAACAGCCAGAATGACGAGCTGGCGCGCGAAATCGAAGCGCTCCGCCAGGAGGAAAAGTAATGGACCCGATCACCATGGGCGTGCTGGGCGCGAGCGTCCTCGGCGGAACCGGCGCGGCAGGCTGGGCAGGACTGAAGGCGTGGAACGGCTGGCTCGACCTCAAGAAGCTGGAGCTGGCCCAGAGCGTCGGCGACCGCGGTCTTCCCCGGCAAGCGGGCGGATCGAGATTGCCGACCTTCGCGAGCGGGTGCGCAAGCTTGAGGCGATCGCCGCCGGTATCGATATTTAGAACAAATAAGGCCCCGCGCGCTTCGCTCCCCCAAGCGCGCATTCGAGAGGCGGTTCGGCCCCCTTCGCCGGACCGCCTTTTTGTATGGCGATTGCGTTCGGAGCTAACTTTAGTTAGGGTTGCATCAAGGAATTCCGCTTCGTCGCAGAGCGGGCTTCCGACTGTACTGCGGCCCGGCAGGCGTAGTGTTTCTGCCGGGCCGTTTTTTCTAGAAGCCGACCCGGGCGGTGAGCCGGATGTCGCGGCGGGTCTGTTGCACGTCGCCTTCCCGCGAAAGAGGGCGCCCGGCACGTGACCGAACGCCCTCCCATTTCAGTCTGCTACAAACTTAGCCGCAGCAAGGCAGTCCAACGCCGCAGCAGGCGAGTGCGGCGCAGCACGCTGCATAGGCCTGCGAGGCGACGCCCGGCGTTGCGGCGAACGCGGCTGAGGCGCTCATTAGCAAGACCGCACCAGCAAGGTATTTTTTCATGATCATCTCCATCTACGAATTCTTGGCATTTCTCGAACGAGATTATGCAATTCGCGGAGGCGGCGGATCGAGTCCTCCATGCCAAGGCAACATGGCGAGGGCGGTTGTGACGATCTCGCACGGCTGAAGCGGCGTTGGGGCCAAGATAGCGGAAGGCGCGGCAATGATTGCCGAGCACGCCTGCACGCATTCCGTCGCGCCGCCATGTTTCGCCATTTTGTCGGGCGGGATCGGGCAACCGACTGACATCGGAACCGATGCAGCTGCTGCTCGCTGATCCACGCAGGCCAGCGCAGCCGAGGTCGAACCAGCCATCAAGGACAGGAGCAAGACCCCGAGCAATGCTCGCATATGTGCTCGCATGCGCATGTCTCTAGTTCGTTGCCCCAAGGGGCGCCAGTTACAACATGCAGAATAATTGTATCAAAAACCGACCCGGGCAGTAAGCCGGATGTCGCGACCGGCCAGCGGCGCAAAGTCCTTCAGGTCGCTCGCATGCCGGCGGGCATCGACGTCGAAGATGTTGTTGGCGGTCAGGGACAGGGTCAGCTCGGGATCGGCGGCGAACAGGTGCCAGTCGAACGAGGCGTTGACCAGGGTGAAGCCGGCGGTCGGAGTCTCGTTCGGCGCCGTTTTGTGCTGTGCTGAGGTTTGCTCGACCTCGACCCGCCCGTCGATCTGGCCGCGCGTTCCCGTCAGGCCCGCGAGCACGCGGAACGGCGGGATCTCGGCGCATTGCCGAAGCCCTTGATCCTGGCGCGAACGGCGTCGGTCGTGATTTCGCCGCCCCAGTCGATCCCGAACGCCTTGCCGAACTTCATGTCGCTCTCGAGCTCGAAGCCGTAATAATCGGCCTTCCCCTGCCGATATTGATAGACGGGCAGGCCATCCTGGATCTGGCCGGTCGGGGCCTGGAAGATGAAGTTGGAGAAGTGGCTGTAGTAAATGCTGCCCTGGACATGAACCGGGCCAGTCGTGCGGTGGACGCTGAACTCCGGCGCCGTTGCTCTTTTCGATCCGAAGATCGGGGTTTCCCTCGAGAAACTGCTCGCTGCCGCCGTGCGGGCCGAAGGAGAACAGTTCGTTGACCCCGGGCGCGCGTTCGCTGTGCGAGACCGACAGGCCGGCGCGCCAGCCGGGCAGGATTTCGTAATTGGCGCCGAGCGATCCCGACCACGCCGTGAAGTCGCGGCTGACCGGTAAGGCGCCGACGATATTGGCCGCCCCGACCTCATCGACCAGATCGGCGATCGTCGGGTCGGCGTCGGAATGCAGTCGCGCGAATATCGACCCGCGCCGCGCCCTCGAACCGGATCTTGCCGGACTCGACCGACTGGAGCGTGAACAGGCCGAGATTGCGCTTCTGGTTATCGGGCAGATACTTCTCGTCGCCGCGGATCCGGCCGCGCTCGTCGAGATATTGGACCCCGGTCGTTCCGCCCCAGCCGCCGCGCTCGCTCTGGACCAGGTCGGCGCGAAGCTTCACCCCCGTTCAAAAAGAAGCGCGAGCCGACAGTGCCTTCGGGATTCGAACTCGCGTGGTGGTATTTGGATAGGCCGCCGCGCAACTCGAACAGCTTGAAGAAGCCGCCGATGGGCACGTTGATCCTGGCGTCGCCGCGGTCCTGGTGCGCATCGATGATCGGCTGCTCGGCATCGACGTCAGGATCGAGCGAGAAGCGGATCGGAACGCCATATTTGCTGTCGTGGTGGCTGTATGCGAGGCCGATGTTGAGGTCACCGTCGACGTAAGCGACGCCGCCGGCGACATCGTCGGTGCGGCCGGCTGTGTTCGGCAGCTTGCCCTTGAGGTCGGCGAGCGCGCGGATTGCGGGATCGGAGCTGGCAAGGGCCTGCGCACGCAACCCATCCGACAGTAAATATCCGCCCACATGAAGATCGTCATACTTGGAGTAGGAGCCGTCAGCGTGAGCAACGAAATGACCGCCAATCGGCACATCGAAGCCGAGGTTGGCGGAGCGTTCGTTGGCCGCCGTGCCGTAATTCAACAGCAGGTCGGCGTCGAAATCCTTTGGCAGGCTGCGCGGAATGCGGGTGTCGATGACGTTGACCACACCGCCGATTGCGGACGGTGCGTAGGCCAGCGCGCCGGGGCCATGGAGGACCTCGATGCGCTCGGCGGTCAGCGGGTTGATCGTTACCGCGTGGTCCGGGTCCGAGGCGGACAGGTCGAGGCTGCCGATCCCGTCGACCAGCACCGGCGCGCGCTCGCCCTGCTCGCCGCGCAGGATGGGCCGCGAGGAGCTAGGTCCGAAGCTGGTCGCGCTGACACCGGGGAGGTCGGCAAGGGTGTCGCCGAGGCTCGGCTTCAGGTCGTGCGCGAGCTCTTCCTCGTCGAGCACCGACACGCTGCCGAGGACGTCGCCGGCCGGCCGCTTGGTGCCGGTGATAACGATGGCCTGATCCTCGTCCGTGTGCGCCTTGGCCGCGTCGCCTGGCACCGGCGGACCGGCCGCCGTACCGGCATCGGCATCGGGCGCAACGACCGTCGCATGCTCGGTCGGCGCGGCTTGCTGCGCGACCGCGGGGAAAGCCGGGAGTGCCGCGACAAGCGCCGCGTAGGAAATCATTCGCAATGTCACGGAAGCACGAACCTCGTGGTGAGTTCGGCTCGCCTAAAGCGCATGATATATTATCGCAAGATGGACGTTCGGCGAATAGACGTTCACATTCGGCGGGTTGAGGTTTGCGGTCGGTCGAAGCGCTCGGCTAGGGCAAAGCGATGGGCGCCGGCCATCCGCATTCGCACGATCATGATCACAAGGGCGGCGCCGCCTCGTTCGGCCGTGCCTTCGCGATCGGCATTGCGCTCAACCTGGGGTTCGTCATTGTCGAGACGATCTTCGGGTTCGCCGCCAACTCGATGGCCCTGCTCGCCGATGCGGGTCACAATCTCTCCGACGTTCTCGGGCTTGGTGGTTGCCTGGGCCGGAAGTGCGCTGGCCCAGCGATCTTCGTCCCCGCGCTTCACCTATGGCTTCAAGAAAGCCTCGATCCTCGCCGCCCTGATCAACGCTTTGTTCCTGCTGATTGCCGTGGGTGCGATCGGCGCTGAAGCCATCCGGCGCGTGATTCCATCCATCCCCGACCGAGGGCGGAATCGTGATGATCGTGGCCGGCATCGGGATCGTGGTGAACGGTCTCACCGCCTTGCTGTTCGCGCGCGGAACCCACGACATCAACATTCGCGGTGCCTTTCTGCACATGGCGGCCGACGCGATCGTCTCGGTGGGCGTGGTCTTCTCGGGATTCGTGATCCTGTCGACGGGACAGGAGTGGGTCGACCCAGTCATGAGCCTGGCCGTTGCGGTCGTCATCCTGTGGAGCAGTTTCGGACTGCTCAAGGAATCGGTATGGATGTCGCTTGCAGGGGTGCCTGCCGGCATCGACGTCGACCGGGTCGAACAGGCACTCGTCGCGCTCGATGGCGTCGACGCCATCCACGACCTCCACATCTGGCCGATCAGCACGACCGAAACGGCGCTGACCGCGCACATGGTCACCGATCTCGCCGATTATCCCGACGAGTTGTTGGCCCGCGCCCGCGCCGTGCTTCAACAATACCGGATCGAACATTGCACCATCCAGGTCGAGCGCCACCATCCCGAAGAACATAAGGATTGTTGAGCCAAGTGAACGTCACCCATCTCGAATGCTCGCTGACCGGTGAGCGATATGAAGCCGGCAAGGTCCACAATCTTTCGAAGGCGGGGAAGCCGCTGCTTGTGCGGTACGACCTGAGCGGCCGTGGCTCGAACGCTGACGCGCGACAATGTTGCGGCGCGCGAGCCCGGCATGTGGAAATGGCGCGAGCTGCTGCCCAACGACGGGGAGCCCGTCAGTCTGGGCGAACCGGAGACGCCGATTGTCGCGCTCACCAAGACTGCGGCCACGGCGGGCGCCACCGCTCTGCTGGTGAAGGATGAAGGCCGGCTGCCGACCGGGTCCTTCAAGGCGCGCGGGCTGGCGATGGCGGTGACCATGGCCAAGCAGTTCGGGATCGAGCGGATCGCGATGCCGACCAACGGTAACGCCGGTGCTGCGCTGGCGGCCTACGGCGCCCGCGCCGGCATCGAGACGATCGTCATCTGCCCCGCTGAAACGCCGAGCCATCAACGTCACCGAGACCGCGGCCTATGGCGCGCGCGTCTATGTCGCGGATGGCCAGATCGACGAGTGCGGTGCGCTGGTCGGCAAGGGCGCGGCCCAGGGCCTATGGTTCGATTGCTCGACGCTGAAGGAGCCATATCGGCTGGAAGGAAAGAAGGTGATGGGGTTCGAGCTCGTCGAACAGCTCGGCTGGGAGGTGCCCGACGCGATCTTCTATCCGACCGGCGGCGGCACCGGCCTGATCGGCATGTGGAAGGCGTTCGACGAGCTGGAAGCAGTCGGCCTGATCGGATCGAAGCGGCCGCGGATGTATGCGGTGCAGGCAGAAGGCTGCGCGCCAATGGTTCGCGCGTTTCGAGCCGGCGAGGAATTTGCGGAGCGGTGGGAGCATGCGGCCACCGTCGCGACTGGCATCCGGGTGCCCAAGGCGGTCGGCGACTTCCTGATCCTTCGTGCGGTGCGCGAAAGCGGGGGCGAGGCGATCGCGGTTCCGGAGGAGTCAATTCTGGCCGCGGTCGGGGACGTCGCGCGAGACGACGGCTTCCTGCTGTGCCCCGAAGGCGGCGCGGTGCTCGCGGCCTGGCGCCAGGCGCTGGAGCGAGGGTTGGTCGGCAAGGACGAGGCGTGCTGCTGTTCAACTGCGCGAACGGGAACAAGTACCCGCTGAGCGACAGTCGAGGCAGTTGAAGCTGGCCGAGGCGGACCCCGCGACGCTGAGCTGGCGAAATTTCCGAGCCCCTAAACGAGTAAACCCCGGCAACCGAAGTTGCCGGGGTTCCATGTTCTTTCTTCTTTCGAAGTCGGAAGCACAGATCGACAATAGCCGATTCGCGGCCGCCGTCGAGTCCCAAATTCGCGCCTGAGAGGCGAAATTGTGGAGCGAATCGGTGGATAAGCCTGTGCGAACTCGGCAATTTGAACGGAAATCGGGCCGAAAGGTTGCAGCGCCTGACGGCCAATGGCGAAAATCTGCGAATCGCGAGTTACAATATCAACGGCATCAATTCGCGCTTGGCCGTGCTTACGCGCTGGCTCGAGGAGTTCGGGCCGGACATCGTCGGGTTGCAGGAACTGAAATGCACCGACGAGGCATTTCCGGTCGATGCCATCGAGGCGCTCGGCTATTCGGCGATCTGGCATGGGCAGCGCAGCTGGAACGGGGTCGCCTTGCTGTCGAAGGTCGGCGAGCCGGTCGAGACGCGGCGGGCGCTGCCGGACGATCCCGAACCTGGAGCAGAGCCGTTACATCGAAGCGGCGATCTGCGGGATCCTGATCGGCAACATGTATGCGCCCAACGGCAATCCCAGGCCGGGGCCCAAGTTCGATTACAAGCTCGCCTGGCTCGACCGCCTAAGCGACCATGCGCAGGCGCTCATCGACGGCAACGTGCCGGCGCTCCTGATCGGCGACTACAACATCATCCCGACCGACATGGACGTCTATAAGCCCGAACGCTGGCTGAAGGACGCGCTGTTCGCGCCCGAAGCGCGCGAGAAGTTCGAACGGCTGGTGGCACAAGGCTGGACCGACGCGCTTCGCCACTTCCATCCCGACCAGCGGATCTACACCTTCTGGCATTATTGGCGGAATTCGTTCGAGCGCGACGCGGGTATCCGGATCGATCACGCGCTGGCGAGCCCGAGCCTGGCGCCGGCACTCAAGGCCGCGGGCGTCGACCGCACGCCGCGAGGCTGGGAGAAGACCAGCGATCATGGACCGATGTGGGTGGAGGTTGCAGGTGCTCGAGCCAGCCCAGAAACGAGTAAACCCCGCCAACCGAAGTTGGCGGGGTTCCATGTTTCTTCGACCGAAGTCTCCGAAACACAGTCTCTAAATAGCTGGATCGCTGAATGGTTCCAGCGGAATTTGTCTGCCGCTCCGCACAAAACTGTGCGCGCAATGGTGAGCGACTCTGTGGTATAAGTGGTGCCGGCTGAGGGATTTGAACCCCCGACCTTCGGTTTACAAAACCGCTGCACTACCACTGTGCTAAGCCGGCCCGCCGCTGCCTCTGCTTTATAGCACGCCGAAGGTCCAGCCTTCGCTGCGCGCGATTTCCGGGGTGAGTCCAACCGGATCGAAGGCTCGCGGCTCGGTCTGTGCGAGCGTGCGCATCCCCGCGGCCGTGGCCAGGGCGTCGGTCTGGTGATCGTTGGGCTCGAAGCGGAGCCGCGCCGGCTGGCTGCCGAGCCCTTCAGCGCCTGGTTGAGATCGCCCCGGCTGCGCAGCTTGACGCCGCTCAGGCCCGCGCGGCGGAGGTAGATGCGCGTGTAGATCTCGACGACCGCGCTGCCATGTTCGGGCAGCGGGTCCATCGGCCAGATCGCGACCTTGCCGTCGAACCGGTGGAGGAAGCGCATCCCGGCGAAGCTCGCCTTGGCGACCTGGGCAGCGCCGATCGCGTCGTAGGCGCTGGCCGTCTTGCGCCCGCCTTGCGCGTTGAGCCGCGCATCGCACTGGCGGAAGCGGACGAAGTCGGCTTTCACGCCGTCGGCGATGCCGAAATAGAAGTGGCGGCGGTGCGCCAGCTCGAGGAAGCTCGCCGCGCCGAGATCCTCGTCGTCGCTCCTCGAGATCGACATAGGCCCAGAATTCGCGCGCGGTCCTGGGCACGTCGGGCTCGCCGGGCAGATATTCGCCGCGCTCGATCAGCGGCGGTGCGAAGCTGAAGTCGAAGCCGAACAGGGTCGGCTCCTTGGCGGCGCGCCGCAGCAGCCAGTGCGAGCACCTCTTCGCGCGACCAGACATGCCCGGGCCGGATCAGCCGCGGCGCGGCTTCGCCGCGCGCTTCGGCAATGGCGATGCCCTTGTGCCGTTTGCCTTTCGCGCCCGACCAGTCGATGGCGACGTAGGAGTGAAGTGGTCGTCATTGCGAGCGAAGCGAAGCAATCCAGTTTTGGCCGCGATTCCTTCGTCGCTATGCTCCTCGCAATGACGATCTTGGCTTGCGCGGGCGCGCCTTCGGCTTGCGGCGACCAATTCCCGCGACCGCTCGATCACTTCGCGTACACGTTCCTGGTTCTTGCTGTCGTAGCGGATGAGCACCGCCTTCCCATCCTTCGTAATGCGCGCGTTTGCCAGAAGGTGTCGGGATCGGTCGCCTTCAGTATCTCGATCGTGTCGAGATCGATCGCGACGCCGAACGAGGTGTCCGCTTCATGGCTCGGGAATAGGAACGACGCCCATTGGATGCGACCTTCACCGCCGGCTTGCCATAGCTCGCACCCGGCTCGGTGTCGGGCAGCGTCAGCGCGAAGGCGACCGCCTCCTCGAAGGTCATCAGTCACACCAGCGGCGGCTGGTCGTCCGATCGGCGGCGTGCCGCGGAGCCGCTTGGGCGGCGCCGGGCGGCGCGGGCGGCCGGCTGGTCGGCCCAGCGCTCGAGCGACGCGCGCGGCCGCATCGCGTCCGCCGAGCCCGAAGGCCAGCGCCGTCGCGACGGCGGCCGAGCCGAGGATCAGCCCGAACGCCATCATCACGATCTGGTCGGCCAGGCCCATGAAGGTCAGGCCGATCGCGGTGAACAGGGCGATGATCGCATAGCGGACGATGCGTCTGCGCATAGCCGCCTTCGCCCGTGCCGCTGCCGACCAGGTTGGCGATGATCCGGGCGAGGAAGATCCCGACGACGATGATCAGCGTGCCGAAGATCACCTTGCCGCCAAGCTCGGTCACCTGCGCGAGGAAGATGGCGATGGTTCCGCCGCCGAGCTGCTTGGCCGCCTCGATCGAGGCGGCGAGGATGATCGCGACCATCGCGATGTTGGCGACGATCCGCGACGGGAAGGCGGTCGCCGGGAAGGACCCCGGTCGACCGGATCGCGTCGTCGAAGCCGGTCGGCGGCAGGATCGCCTCGATGATCGTCTTGAGGAAGCGGGCCGCAATGAAGGCGATGCCGATCCACAGGGCCGCCGCGAGCACGCGCGGGATTGCCGCCAGGATCTCGTTCAGCATGGCGATGGCCGGGCCGGAGATGGCTTCGATGCCCAGCACCTGCAGCGCCGCGATCGCGACCGGAATGATGATCAGCGCATAGACGAGCACGCCGGCGGCGCTGGCGAGGCTGGCGCGGGTCGCGCCGGGCGCGTCGCCCGGCGGGACGGCGTCGGCGGCGGTGCGGACCGTGCCCTCGGTCGAGCCGATGCCGATGCGGGCGAGCAGGCCGTCGACGTTGGCGGCGATCAGCACGGTTTCGACCAGCCGGCGGACGATCCGCGCGACGATCAGGCCGACGAAGAAGATCAGTCCGGCGCCGATCAGCTGGGGCAGGAAGGCGAAGATCTCGTTCACCAGTTCGTTGATGGGCGCGAGGATCTGAGCGAAGCCGAGGAACTGCAGCGCGGCCATGATGCCGACCAGCCAGATGATCAGCTTGGCGATCGTGCCGAGCTGATGGCCGACCGTTTCGTCGGGCGCGCCGGTCATGTGCTTCGTAAGCGCCGGGGTGCGGTCGATCGCTTTCTGAATCATCCATTTGACTGCGCGCGCGACGATCTAGGTCGCGATCAGGATCAGGATGGCGATGAGGATTTTCGGGCCCCAGTTCATCATCTGGGCCTGCCAATAGGCGCTGGTGTCGTACATTGCCGCGCTCCCTCCTGTCGCTCGGCGGTTCAACCCGCGTCTTGGCTCGCTTTGTTGCAACTGCTTGCGCCGCTCGTTCCAATAGTCCAGCCGCTCCTTCACCCGCGCCTCGAAGCCGCGGTCGGTCGGCTGGTAGAATGTTTGCGCGCTCCATTTCCTCGGGCCAGTAATCCTGGCCCGGAGAAACCCTCGTCCGCGTCATGGTCGTAGGCATAGCCTTTGCCGTAGCCGACATTCTTCATGAGCTTGGTCGGGGCATTGAGGATGTGCATCGGCGGCATCAGCGAGCCGGTGTCCCTGGCGCTGCGCCAGGCGGCTTTTTGCGCGGCATAGGCCGCGTTCGATTTGGGCGCGGTCGCGAGATAGAGGCAGGCTTGGGCGATACCGATCTCGCCCTCGGGCGAGCCGAGGAAGTCGTACATTTCCTTGGCCGCGAGGCACTGCACCAGGGCGTTCGGATCCGCCATGCCGATGTCCTCGACCGCCGCGCGGGTCAGGCGGCGGAGGACGTAGAGCGGCTGCTCGCCGGCGACGAGCATCCGCGCGAGATAGTAAAGCGCTGCCTGCGGGTCGGAGCCGCGGATCGATTTATGCAGCGCCGAGATGAGGTTGTAATGGCCCTCGCGGTCCTTGTCGTAGACGGGGACGCGGCGGTGAAGCAGGTCGCTGAGCTCGGCGGGACCAAGTGGCTGGTCGATTTCGACGGAGAACAATGTCTCCGACCTGATTGAGCAGGAAGCGGCCGTCGCCGTCGGCGCTGGCAATCAGTGCATCGCGCGCTTCGGCGGTGACGGGTAGCGCGCGATCCTCGAGAGCCTCCGCACGCTTGACCAATTCGTCGAGCGCGGCATGATCGAGCCGGCGCAGGATCAGCACCTGGCAGCGCGACAGCAGGGCGGCATTGATCTCGAAGCTCGGGTTCTCGGTCGTCGCGCCGACCAGGGTCACGGTGCCGTTCTCGACAAAGGGCAGGAAGCCGTCCTGTTGCGCGCGATTGAAGCGGTGGATCTCGTCCACGAACAGCAAGGTCTGCTGGCCCGCTTTCGCTGCGGTCTGCGCTTCGGCGAACACCTTCTTGAGATCGGCAACGCCCGAAAAGACGGCCGAAATGGCGACGAAGCGCAGGCCGACCGCGCCGGCGAGCAATCGCGCGATGGTCGTCTTGCCGGTTCCCGGCGGCCCCCACAGGATCATCGACGCCAGGCGGCCGGCGGCGACCATCCGCCCGATCGCGCCGTCCGGGCCGGTCAGATGCTCCTGCCCGACGACCTCGTCGTGCGATGCGCGGCCGCAGCCGATCGGCGAGCGGCGCATCGGCGGCGCGGCGTTCGCCTCGCGGGCTGGAAGTTCCTCATCGGCGAACAGGTCGGCCATCGCGAAGCCAAATAGGCTATGCGCGAAAAAGTTGCACGACGCCGGCTTGTCCAAGATGTTACTAAGATATATCTAAGCTACATCAAAAAGGAGAAAGACGATGCGACATAGCCATCATGGATGCGGTCCGCGTGGCCGATTTGAAATCAACATTCCCGAGGGCCTGATGGCCATGCGCGGCGGCCGCGGCTGGCAGGGCAATTGGGGCCCGTTCCATTTCGACTTCGGCGACGAAGGCGGAGCCCGGCGGGCGTGGACGGGGCCGGCGCGCGCGCCGGATGTTCGAGAGCGGCGAGCTCCGGCTGGTGCTGCTGAAGCTGATCGCCGACGAGCCGCGTCACGGCTACGACCTCATTCGCGCGATCGAGGAGCTGACCGGCGGCGAATATGCGCCGAGCCCGGGCGTGGTCTATCCGACGCTGACGTTGCTGCAGGACATGGGCCTGATCGAGGAAGCGGCCGGCGAGGGCGCGCGAAAACCGTTCCAGATCACCGACGAGGGCCGCGCGCATCTTGCCGAGCGGTCCGACGAGGTCGACGGCCTGATCGCTCGTCTCAGCGACTTGAAGCCGCGTGAAGGCATCAACCGCCGGACCGGCGATCGGCCGCGCGGTCAAGAATCTGATGACCGCGCTTCGCCACCGCGTCGGACGTGACGGGCTCGACGACGAACTGCTGCATGAGATTGCCGCAATCCTCGACGAGGCGGCGCAGCGGATCGAACGCGTGAAATGAATAGCCGGCCAGTCATCCGCGTCAGCCGCTCGCGCTTGACGATCGCATGCTTGTAGGCGCGGATGACCGCCGAATTGATCGTGTCCCAATCCATCGTTTTTGCGGCCGCGAGGCCGGCCTCGCCATGGCTTCGCCGTAGTTCAGGGTGGCGCGCATAGCCGCGAGCGCCTCGGCGAACTCGTCGGGCTCGCTGCCGTCGACCAAGGTTCCCGTGACACCCGGCACGAACCAGGTTGGTCGCGCCGGTCATTTCCGCGGCGATGACGGGCAGCGCACAGGCCATCGCCTCCAGCGTGACATTGCCGAACGCCTCGGTGATCGACGGATTGAGGAAAACATCCGAGCTCGCGAGCGCACGGGCAAGGTCTCCGCCGGTCTGTTGGCCAATGAAGATCGCATCCGGAAGCTGCTGCTCGAACCAGGCGCGCGCGGGTCCCTCGCCGATGACGAGCACGCGATGCCTGAGCCCGAGCGGCGCAAACGCATGGATGGCGTCGGCAAAGACGTCGAGCCCCTTTTCCATGACCACCCGGCCCAAGAAGGCGATGACCATCTCATCGTCGGCAATACCGATTGAGCGACGCCACGCCATATCGCGTCGTTGTGGATTGAACTGCTCGCGGTCGATCCCGCGCGCCCACATGCTGATGTCGCGGTTCATGCGCTGCGCGCGCAAGATCGCCGCGGTCAATTCTGCGGGCGCCAGCACGACTTCACAGCGATGATAGAAGCGCCGCATGATCCCGCGCGCCAATGGCTCCAGTGCCTGCAGGTGATAATAAGCGAGATACGTGTCGAACCGGGTGTGGACGGAGGCGACGACCGCGATCTTGTGCTTGCGCGCCCAGGTCACGGCGCGATGCCCGACGATGTCCGGGCTGGAGACATGGACCACGTTCGGCCGGAATTCGGCCAGATCCTGCCGCACCGCCGCGGGGAGAGCGATGGGCAGTCGATATTCCGACCTGCCCGGGATCGCCAACGAGGGAACGCTGACCAGATCGCCGCTCGGCGGAAAAGCGGGATGTTCCACCGTCGGGGAATAAACGCGCACCTGCACGCCCTGGCGCAGCAAATAGCTGACCAGCCGGTTCAGCGCCTGGTTGGCGCCGTCCCGGACGTAATTGTAATTGCCCGAAAACAGGGCCACGCGGAGGTCGCTGGCTTGCACGGCGGCGGTGTAGGGGTTTCTTCGTGGGCGTCAAATTCGGGCTGCCGCCGATCGCTCGCGCGCGATGCCCGGCTGTTCATCCTCGGCAGCCTGCCCGGCGATGCCTCGCTCGCCGCCGGGGTTTATTATGCCCATCCCACCAATCAGTTCTGGCGGCTGCTGGGGAACACCATCGGCGAAGAGCTTCAGTCGCTGGACTATGAGGCGCGGCTTCAGCACCTGGCCCACCATCGCATCGGGTTGTGGGACGTGATCGCGTCGGCCAACCGCGCGGGCAGTCTCGATCAAGCGATCCGGGACGCGGCGCACAATCGCATCGAGCAGCTGCACGCGGATTTTCCTGCGCTTCGCGGGATCGCTTTCAACGGCTCGAGCGCATCTGCTGCCGGTCGCCGGCTGATCGGTGACGTCTTCCCGCCGGCATCGCTGATCGACCTGCCGTCGTCGAGCGCCGCCAACACAAGTCCCTTTGCGCAAAAAGCCGAAGCGTGGGCAAAGCTGCGGCAATTCCTCACGGCTTAGGAGCTTTGGGTTGCGCCGCGCGTAGTTGGCGGCATGATCAAGACGATGAGCGAAACCGACCAGGACACTGACAGCCACACCCAGCTATCGATGGTCGACGAAGCGCTCGTCGCGGGGACCATCGCCAACACCAACGGCATGCTCGTGATACTCGCCAAGCTGGTCGCCCGAGGAGTCTTCGACCGCGACGACCTGCAGGCTTTCTCCGACAGCTATTCAAAGCCCCTCGACCATGTCGGAATGCGCGAGAACGAGCTCGTCACCCAGATGCAGGACCAGATGGAATCGACGCTCGCGGAGCTCATGCGCTTCCTGAGCGAGCGTGACCCCGAGGAGTGAAGCGTCAGGAGGGCCGCTCGAATGCGCTCAGGATCGGGCAAGGGCCAGAAGTTCCGGAACGGCATTGTTTCGCCAATTTTTCAAGGGCATCATGCGCCTGCCGTAACTCAGAGATTTTGGCATCAAGAGCTTTGAGACGGGCGACCGCAAGTTGATGAGCGCGGCGGCGGTCGTCGGTTGAATCAAGATCGACCAGCTCCTTGATTTCCTGAAGTGTGAAGCCTGCAGATTGAGCTGCCCTGATGAATCGGAGGCGCCGCACGTCGTCCGGGCCGTACCGACGCATACCGCCGTCCCTTGTTGGGATCTTCAGCAGGTCACGCCGCTGGTAAAAGCGGATCGTTTCGACGCCGACCCCGCCCGCTGCGGCGAGCTTCGCAATGGTCAGCCCGGCCATCTATTGACTCTGTACCATGGTACGGAACCTATATCATACGCGACGGGTTCACAAGGAGAGGCACGTGTCGGACATGGCGAACCATCCAACAGTTAAAAAAAGCGCTGTGGTCTACCGCATGGTGATGCCCGAGCATACGTGCCCCTGGGGCCTCAGGGCAGTCGATTTGCTCAAGTGGTCGGGCTTCGAGGTTGAGGATCATCACCTGAAGACGCGCGCGCAAACCGACGCGTTCAAGGCGGAGTACGCTGTCCCGACCACGCCGCAGATATTCATCGGGGGCGAGCGCGTCGGCGGCTACGACGATCTTCGGCGGTTCCTCGGGAAGAAGGTTCGCGATCCCAGCGCGACCAGCTATCGTCCGGTCGTAGCGCTTTTTACAATGACGGCCTTGCTCGCGGTGGCGGCCAGCTACGCGGTCACCGGGCAGCTGCTTACGTCGCGCGCACCGCTGTGGTTCATTTCATTCTCGATGACCGTGCTTGCGCTACTCAAGCTGCAGAACGTCGAGTCATTCGCGACAATGTTCCTGAACTACGACCTGCTGGCGAAACGGTGGCTGGCGTACGGTTACATATATCCATTCGCGGAAGGGCTGGCCGGAATCCTGATGACAGCGGGAGTGCTCAAGTGGGTTTCGGTTCCGGTGGCGCTGTTCATCGGCACGATTGGCGCGGCTTCTGTGTTCAAAGCCGTCTATGTCGACAAGCGTGCACTCAAATGCGCCTGCGTCGGCGGATCAAGCAACGTGCCGCTGGGTTTCGTGTCACTGACCGAAAATTTGATGATGATCGGCATGGCGCTCTGGATGGTCATCGCATGAGCGCCTATGGGTTGGCGGTGCGCATTCTGATCGCCAGGCTGTTGCTGATTATTTCGGTGCTGCTGATGCCCTTCGGCATGGCCCCGGCAGCGAGCGCGCCAGTCCATGCGGCGATGGCGGGAATGAGCTCGGATTGTCCCGACCAGCAGACGGGCCATAGCGGGAAGCACGGGATGGCCGATTGCGCCATGGCCTGTGCGTCGGCTTTGCCCGCCGACGAGGAAAGGCGCGACACTCCGCAGCTGATGGCGGCGCCATCACCGGCCATGACCGCCAGCGAGCCGCTCCACGGGCTTCACCCGGACATCGCGACGCCCCCGCCAAAGCTCTCCTGAGACTTCGACCTTTTCGAATTTGAAGGAGACAAATGATGATGACGTTGTTGATGGCGGCCGCGATGGCCGCCCAGGCTGCTCCGGCGGCCGACGCGCACGGCCCTATGGCCAATATGCAGCACAAGGAGCAGCAAGCCGGCAAGGACTGCTGCAAGGACTGCTGCGACGACATGGCCGGCATGCATGAAGGCCATGACGGAGCGCATGGCGACCACGCCGCCTAGTAACTGATTGGGTGGGGCGCCTTTTAGGCGCCCCATTCCAGGAGATGATTTTCGTGAACAGAATATTCGTAACGGCGAGCGCGCTGGCGCTCGCCACCGCCGGCGCGCCTGCGGCCGCGGAGGACATGCAGATGCCAGGCATGACCATGCCAGCGCCCCCTGCGCCGGCAAATAAGAAGGCCAAGCCTTCGCCAGCGGAAGCTCCGACTGAGGCTTCCGGAGCAGCTGACCACGCGGCGATGGCGATGGCGGGTCATTCGGCACACATGTCGATGACCGGCGCGCTCGGCGCCTACTCAATGAACCGCGAGGCATCCGGCACCTCGTGGCAGCCGGATTCTTCCGAGCACATGGGGCTCCATGTGATGAGCGGCGGCTGGACGCTGATGGCGCACGGAACCTTGAACTTCGTGGCTGATGACCAGGGAGGTGCGCGCGGCCGCGACAAAGCCTTCGTGAGCGGGCACTTCATGGGCGTCGCCCGGCGCCAGGTCGGCCCGGGGACCTTGCAGCTGCGCACCATTCTCAGCCCCGATCCGCTGATGGGCAAGCGCGGTTATCCGCTGCTGCTCGCCAGCGGCGAAACCGCCAACGGCCGCGACCGGCTGATCGACCGCCAACATCCGCACGATTTCTTCGGTGAGCTGTCGGCCAGCTACTCGCTTCCTCTATCTCAGCACAGCAGTTTGTTCGTCTATGCCGGGTTGCCGGGCGAGCCGGCGTTCGGCCCCCCGGCCTATTTTCACCGCGAGGCGATCATGGATTCGCCAGAAGCGCCGATCACGCACCATTGGCTCAATTCGACCCATGTCAGCGAGGGCGTGGTGACCGCCGGGCTGGTGCTGGATCGGGTCAAGGTCGAGGTCAGCCGCTTCAACGCACGCGAGCCGGACCAACATCGCTGGGACATTGAAACCGGGCCGCTCAATTCGACGTCCGCGCGGCTGTCGTGGAATCCGACCCGTACACTCTCGCTTCAGGCAAGCTGGGCGACACTCAAGGATCCCGAGCAGCTCGAGCCTGGGGTGGACCAGAAACGCGTGACCGCAAGCGCCCTTTACGGCGCCGAGATCGCGCCGGGCTGGCGGCTTGCCGGGACGGTCGCCTGGGGACGTCGGACCATGCGCGGCCACCATGACGACGCGTGGGCAGTTGAGGCTGCACTCAAGCACGGCCAGTGGACCGCCTTCGGACGTGCCGAACGCACCGAAAACCGCGAGCTGCTCGACATCGAGGATGGGCCGGCGTTCCGCGTCGGCAAGGTCTCGCTCGGCGCCGTGCGGGACTTCCGGCTTGCCGAGCATTTCTCCTTTGGAGCGGGAGGGCTGGTCTCGCTGAACGTCGTTCCGGACGGCCTCGCGGGCGAATATGGTGGCAACAATCCGGCTGGCGCGATGGCATTCGTGCGGCTCAAGCTCGACTGAATTGACTAGGCAGCGATCAGCCCACATATGGCGCGCTCGCTGCAGCGCTGGCCCCTTCGTCTAGCGGTCTAGGACGTCGCCCTCTCACGGCGAAAACACGGGTTCGAGTCCCGTAGGGGTCACCAGCATTTGTCCACGCAGCCCTATATCGCCGGAACTCTCTCGATTGCCTCGCGGGCAGTTGACGCCGGTCTCGGCGATGACGAGAGGACTCCCATGCCACAGCGAGCACCCGAGTGAAGGTCCGGTTCTATGGACGGCTGGCCGAGGCCATCGGTCCGGAGCTGGAAGTGGAGTATGCTCCGGGCTGTTCGGTCGCCGATTTGCGGGACAAGCTGGCCTCAGAACATCCGTCGATGGGGGACGTGCTTCGAGGCAAGCGCGCGATGACCTGCGTTGGCGACAGGCTGGTGCGCGACGGCCACCTGTTGGCTCCAGGCGAAACCCTCGAATTCCTGCCGCCGGTGTCGGGCGGATGAGCATCGTCGCGCGGCTCGAGCAAGCTGGCCTTACCCCGGAGCGGGAGCTCGCGGCCTTGATCGAGCAAGCGAGCGGCGACGGCGCGGTGGTGAGCTTCACCGGGCTTGCGCGACGCCAATTCGAAAGGTGGAGAGAATGTCGATCGCGCTGGTGCTGGACCATCATCCTTCACTGACGCTGCAGTCGCTCCAGGACATTGCCGTCGAAGCCGCCGCGCGGTTCGACATTGGCCATGTGCGCGTTGTCCATCGCTGCGGCGAGATTGCGGCCGGCGAAGCGATCGTGTTCGCGGGCGCTTCGTCGCTTCACCGGCGAGCTGCCTTCGAAGCCGCCGACTATCTGATGGATCGCCTGAAGACCGAGGCGGTGTTCTGGAAGCGCGAAGTGGGGAGGTCCGGTTCGAACTGGATCGAGCCCACCGAGGCCGATTATGCCGACCGTGGACGTTGGGGCTGAGCCGATGGCCGGAATCGACGAGAAGCGGCACTTTCCATCCCCTGCGCATCGCCGTCCTGACTGTCTCGGACTCGCGCGATGAGAGCAATGACAAGTCGGGCGCCTTGCTCGTCGAGCGGGTAGTCGCTGCTGGCCATGATCTCGCGGGCAAGGCCATCGTCCGCGACGAGATCGAGTCGATCCGCGCCCAGGTTCGCTCGTGGGCGGATGACGACGGGGTGGACGTCATCATCTCCACCGGTGGCACCGGCTTTGCCCCGCGGGACGTCACGCCGGAAGCCGTAAAGCCTCTGTTCCGAAGGGAGATGGACGGCTTTTCAGTCCTCTTTCACCAGGCGAGCTTCGGAACGGTGGGCCTTTCCACCCTGCAGTCGCGCGCCTTTGCTGGCCAGATCGACGAAACCTTCATCTTCTGCCTGCCAGGCTCCACCGGCGCCTGCCGCGACGGATGGGATCTGGTCCTCAAAGGTGAACTCGACAGCCGCTACCGGCCCTGCTCGCTGGCCGGGCAGGTCCCGCGCCTCAGGGATCTTTGCGGATGAGCAAATTGACCCATGTCGACGAGAGCGGCCGGGCGCGCATGGTCGACGTGTCCGACAAGGATGCCACGGTTCGGACGGCGACGGCCCGCGGACATCTCACGTGCAAGGCCGGGACGCTGGCGCAGGTTCGGGTGGGACCGCGCCCAAGGGCTCGGTGCTGCAGGCAGCCGAACTCGCCGGCGTGATGGGCGCCAAGCGAACGGCCGACCTGATTCCATTGTGCCATCCGCTGCCGCTGACCAAGGTCGAAGTGCGGATTGAGCTCGACGATGAGTGCCTGGGTTCCGCGTCGAGGCCGAGGTTCGCACGAAGGCGGTCACCGGCGTCGAGATGGAAGCTCTGACCGCCGTTTCGGTCGCCTGCCTGACTTTGTTCGACATGCTCAAGGCTGTCGACCGGACGATGACGATCGGCGGGATCGAGGTTACTTCGAAAACCGGTGGCAAATCGGGCGACTGGCACCAGGAATGATCAGCTTCGATGAAGCGGTCGAGTACATCCGATCCGTTGCCACCCCGCTCGGGACGGAGACTATTCCCATCGCGAAAGCTGCCGGACGGATTCTCGCGCGGCCGGTGATCGCCCAGATCGATTCGCCGCGCGCGGACGTGTCGGCGATGGATGGGTACGCGGTCCGCGAGGAAGACCTTGATGATTTGCCCGCATCTCTGCAGCTGGTCGGCGAATCCTTCGCCGGCAGCGCCTGGGACGGGGCGGTTGCGCTCGGCACTTGCGTGCGCATCTTCACCGGAGCGCCGCTACCGGCAGGCACCGATCGGGTAGTGATCCAGGAGAATGTCCGTCGCAGCGGAAACATAGCGGTCATCGACGAACATCCGGGAGCACTCGGCATGTGCGCCTGCGGGGTTCGGACTTTCTGGCGCAGGATCAACTGCTGCCCGTGGGCAGGATCCTCGATCCCCGCGCCATGATTGCCGCCGCCGCGGCGGACCTTGGCGAGCTCGAGGTCTTCCGGAGACCGCGCCTGCATATCCTCAGCACCGGCGACGAACTCGCCGAACCCGGAACGGCGCGAGCGCGCGCCGATGCGATTCCCGAAAGCGTGTCATTCGGCGTTGCCGCGCTCGCCGATCAATGGGGTGCCGAGTGTGCTGGCACGACGCGCCTGCGCGACGACCTCGCTCGGATGGAGGAGGTCGCACGCGCCCTAGTCGATGGCGTGGACCTGATAGTCGTGACGGGCGGCGCATCGGTCGGTGAAAAGGATTTCGCCAAGGCCATGTTCGAGCCGCTTGGGCTCGAGCTCATCTTCTCAAAAGTGTCGATGAAACCCGGCAAGCCGGTGTGGCTCGGACTCGCGCGGGACAGCCTCGTCGTGGGGTTGCCGGGCAATCCGACCTCGGCGCTGGTGACCGCGCGACTGCTGCTGGCGCCGTTGCTCGCGGGACTTCAGGCCAGTCGATCGAGCGCGCCCTGGGGTGGCGCACCCTTGCGCTGGAGTCACCCCTCGACGGGTGCGGGCCGCGAGAAACATTCCACCGGGCGCGGACCGTCACCGGCCGTCCTGACATCCTCTCGTATCAAGAACTCGAGCGCGCAGAAAGCGCTAGCCGATGCCGATCTTTTGGTCAGGCAGCGCGCGAATGGGCCGGCTCTCGAAACCGGCGAACCGGTCGAGGTGCTTGATTTCTAGCCGTCCCGCCGGGACGGCTGAGATCATGACACTCACGTGAACAGCAGCTTCGCGCCGGCGATCGCCAGCACTGCACCAAGGGTCCTCAGTAGCCATGCGCGCGGCAGTCGTTCCACTCCGAGCCAGGTGCCGAGCAATGCGCCCGCCAACACCGCGCCGAGAAACAGCGGAAGCTCGCTGGGCAGGTGCCCGACCGACGCCGCATTGCCGGCGAGCCCCGCGGCCGAATTGAGCAAGATGAAGGCAGCGACGACGCCGGACGTATGCCGGGGCTCTTCCCAGGCGTTGAGGATGATGAGCGGACTGAGGAAGATGCCGCCGCCGGTGCCGGTGAGGCCAGCCAAGAGGCCCAGAACGGCTCCGGTCGGAAGGCTGATCCGCCAGGATGGCGGGTGCACCTCGCGCTCGGCCAGCATCCGGGGTTGCCATAGCAGCCTGGCCGCCGCCGCCCACAGCAACACGCCGACCAGCGGTTTGTAGTAGATCGCCGGTAGATGGATCCCGCCGCCGATGAAGGCCGCGGGCGTCGCGGTCATCGCGAACGCCAGCACCAGCTTCCAGTTGGTCAGACCGCGGCGGGCATAGCGCCACGCCCCAAAGCCGGCGACCAGAAGGTTGAGCGCAAGCGCGGTCGGCTTCATCGTCTCGGGCGCGACGGAGAATAAGGCCATCGCGGCGATATAGGCGGACGCGCCGCCATGCCCGACGCTTGAGTAAAGGGCGGCGCCGAGCGCGAATAGCAGCGCCAGCGCAGCGACGGTGGTGGGTTCCATGGGTGCCGCTAATGCTGTTTGTGCGGGAAATGGAAAGAGGCGAACGTCAGCCCGAACGAAGTGGAGGATCTAGCCGCCGGTCACGCTCATGTGCCGTTCAACCGCGGGACGTGCGGCTTCGATGCGGAACTGGTGCCCCTTGGGCTTGCCGGCGAGCAATCGGTCCAGGGCGCCGTTGACGGCATCGATGCCGCCGCTGCGGAGCAGATCGCGGAGCTCGACGTTCTGGTCGTGGCCCAGGCAACCGAAAACGGTGCCCGTGGCCGCAACCCGGATGCGATTGCAGCCGTCGCAGAAATTATGGGTGAGCGGGGTAATGAAGCCAAGCCGCACACCACAGCCTTCGACCTCATAATATCGCGCCGGGCCGCCCGTGCGCCCTAGCGAGGGAACGAGTCGGAATTGCTGCTCAAGCCGCTTGCGCACCTCGCTGAGCGGAAGATAATGTTGGGTCCGATCCTCCTCGACCTCTCCCAAGGGCATGGTCTCGATAAGGGTGAGGTCGTGGCCCTGGCCGCCGCACCAGCGAAGCATCGGCGCGATTTCGTCCTCGTTCAGGCCTTTGAGCGCCACCACGTTGATCTTGATCTGGAGACCGGCATCGGCGGCGGCTTCGATGCCGGCCAGCACCTGGGCGAGATCGCCGCGGCGGGTAATGTGGCGGAAGCGGTCCGAATCGAGGCTGTCGAGACTGACGTTGATCCTCCTGATGCCGGAATCATGCAGCATCCCTGCATGCCGCGCGAGCTGCGTACCGTTGGTGGTCATCGTCAGCTCGTCGAGGCCGCCGCCGATGCGTTTGCCCAGTTCGGGGATCAGCCGGTCGATCCCCTTTCGAACCAGCGGCTCGCCGCCCGTGAGGCGAATCTTCCGGACGCCGCGCGCGATGAAGATGTCGGCGAGCTCGACTATTTCCTCGAGGCTGAGGACGTCCCGGCGCGGAAGGAAGGTCATAGTTTCCGCCATGCAATAGCGGCAGCGGAGGTCGCAGCGGTCGGTCACCGATAAGCGCACATAAGTGATGCGCCGGCCGAAAGAATTGATCATCGGGCTCGAAGGGTTCACGCGCTCGCTCACACTCACTTGTTGCCGGGGCAAACCGACCCGCCGTGGCAGTTGCTGGCGTGATGTAGATCAAGACGCGGCGAGGTTCCAATCGTACCATTGCGGAGATGATTGTCGCGGCGGGCGTGCCGGTCACCGCCATTCTCAGCCGGGGTCCATGCACGCGATGCATTGCCTTTGTAATCGGGTGGGAGACATTCCCGACCAAGCGCGTTGGTAGCGAACGAAGGGCCGGCGCTGGGTATCGCTGGCGTGGATTTTCTACGGGCTTCAGGGGCTCGTGTCGTTCGGTGCGCTGCTGTCACCAAGCGTGCGCAAACAGCCGAACCGCGATGATGACGCTCGCCGGCCTGACGCTGGCGATGCGCCTCGCAGAAAATGCCTGGTTCGTGCTGCCGGGGATGACCGGCGTGGGTTGGGCCGTCGTCCCGCTCATCGTCGCGGCGTCGCTGGCGATGCTGGGCTTCGGCTGGGTCGCGGCACGGGGGATGCCGCGTCAACGCCAGGACTGGAACGAAAGCGAGTGGGTGAGTGAAACGAGGAGTGCGTCATGAGCGAAACAGAGCGCCGGACAGTCGTCATCACCGGCGGAACGGCCGGCATCGGCCGGGCCACGGCTCGCGAGTTCGCGCGGCACGGCTTCAACGTCGCGGTGCTGGCGCGTGGCGCGGACGGGCTAGCCGCCACCCGGCTCGAGATCGAGCGGCTTGGCGGACGTCCGCTGACCGTTCCGACCGATGTCGCCGATTGGAAAGCCGTCGAAGCCGCAGCGGACCAGGTCGAGCGAGCGCTCGGGCCGATCGACGTGTGGGTGAACAATGCATTCGCGGGCATCTTCTCGCGCTTCATGGACGTCACCCCGGAGGAATATGAGCGGGTCACCGCGGTCACTTATCTGGGCCAGGTGAATGGCACCCGGGCAGCGTTGAAGCGGATGCTGCCGCGCAAACAGGGCAAGATCGTGCTGGTCGGCTCGGCGCTCGCCTATCGCGGAATCCCGCTGCAATCGGCCTATTGTGGGGCCAAGCACGCGATCCAGGGCTTCATCGATTCGGTTCGTTGCGAGCTGCTTCACGACCTGTCGAACGTCACCATCACGATGGTCCAGATGCCGGGCGTCAACACCCCGCAGTTTGACTGGATTCGCGCCAAGCTGCCCGGCCAGCCGCGCCCGGTCGGCAAAGTCTATCAGCCAGAAGTCGCGGCGCGTGCGATCTACGCGGCCGCGCATGACAGCCGGAAGGAAATGCTGGTCGGCTTGCCTACGGTCGAGGCGGTATGGGGGAACAAGGTCGCGTCGAGCCTGATGGACGATTATCTCGCCGCGACCGGTTTCAAGAGCCAGCAGCGGCCCGAGCGAGTCAGCCCCGACCGCAAGGACAATCTCTTCGCACCGGTCGCCGGTGATCACGGTGCGCGGGGCAGCTTCGACGAGGAGGCGGTCGATAGCAGCGCCGAATTGTGGGCGACCGAGCACAAGCGCCAGCTTGGCTTGGCGGCGCTGGGCCTCGTCGCCGTCGCCAGTGCGGGCTTCATGTTCGCACGGTCGACATCCGCCGATTCGGCGACCAGGGGCAAGACCAAAGCGCGTGAGCGGAACTAGCTTGCTGGCGCCGCGCCAACCCGAGCCATCGCGTCGGCCGCTGCTCGCGGTCGGCTTGTGCGGCGTTGCGGCGGCGGCGGGGATCGGCTTGCTTTTGCAGCGGGCGTGGCGGCCGTCGGACGACCGGAATTTGTGCGCGGCCGAGGCGCTCGGCGCCGGCGCGGCCGTCCTGTGCCTCAGCGTCGCGCTCGATAGCGGCCTCGAACATTACCGCGGCAGCTTCAAGAACCGGGCGATGTTCGTCGGGCCAACGATGGCGCTCCTCGGATTTGCCGCGGGGTCCTGGATCGCATTCAGGCCGGCCGAGGCGGAGAAGATGTTGCCAAAAATCGCTTTTGCGACCGTCGGCATCACGGGGCTGATGGGGGTCGGCTTCCACAGTTACAACATCCTCAAGCGCCCCGGCGAGCTGAGCGCGCTCAACCTGTTTTACGGCGCTCCGGCGGGCGCGCCCGCGGCACTCACCCTCGCCGGTCTCTATGGCTTTATCGCTGGGGAGATGCTGAGCGGTCGTGGCTACGTGCGGACCCGCTTGCCGCGGCACACCGCCGGGCTCATCGCTTTCTCGTTGCTCGGCACGATCGCCGAGGCCGGTCTCCTCCACTTCCGCGGCGCATTCCAGAATCCGATCATGTACGCGCCGGTGACCGTGCCGCCGCTTGCAGCCCTCGCGATCGCCAGCGCAGCGCTTCGGCCGGAGGCCGCCGTCGTCGCCGAACCATTACTGAAGGCAACCGCGCTGCTGGGGATCGCCGGGCCCATGTTCCACGCCTACGGCATTCATCGCAACATGGGCGGCTGGAAGAACTGGAGCCAGATGATCCTCCAGGGCCCGCCGCTCCCGGCGCCGCCTGCCTTCCTCGGCATCGCGGTCGCCGGCCTGGGCATTCTCCCGGCGCTCCGGGAGCAGGGGCAGTGAGCGACTTCCAAACCCCCTATCCAACCTATCACGTCCTCGACAAATGGGATTCGCCGTCGTGGAACGACCAGACGCGCGAGACGGTCCGCCAACGCCTCGACGAGGTGCCGCAGCGGCGCTTCCTCAGCGCCGAGCAATGGGCACTCCTTGAGGCGATCGTCGATCGGTTGCTTCCGCAGCCGGATCGAGAGGAATCGGTTCCGATCGTGCCCTGGATCGACGACAGGCTGCACAAGGACCGGCGGCACGGATACCGCTACGCCGATCTGCCGCCGATGCGTGAGGCGTGGACCGCGGCGCTGGACGCAGTCGCTGCCGAATGCCGCGAACGCTTCGCTAAGGGTTTTGAGGAACTTGGCGCCAATGAGCAGGACGGCTACCTCACCGACCTGCAGAACGGCCGCGTCGACGGACGCTTCTGGAGCGGCTTGTCGGTCGAGCGTTTCTTCACCGAGCTGCTGCTTAAGGACGTGGTCGAAATCTATTATTCGCACCCGTCAGCATGGTCGGAGATCGGCTTCGGCGGCCCGGCGGCGCCACGCGGCTATGTCCGGCTCGGTTTCGACGAGCGGGACCCGTGGGAAGCGGAGGCGCGGCGGGATGTATGAGCGCGCCGAACAGGTCCGCGCGACCGGTGGCCGCGCGCCGGACGTGTTCCGGCCCGGCGCCTGGGTGGCGATGCGCAGCTTCAAGGATGAGGAGCAGGTAGATTTCGCCATCGTCGGGACCGGCGCCGGGGGCGGCACGCTTGCCTGCAAGCTCGCGGAAGCCGGCTTCTCGGTGGTTGCCTTCGACGCCGGCCCGTTCTGGCGGCCGCTCGAGGATTTCGCATCCGACGAATCGAGCCAGGGTGACCTCTACTGGACCGACGAGCGGATCACCGGCGGCGCCGACCCGATCGTGCTGGGCGCCAACAACAGCGGTCGTGGCGTTGGCGGCAGCACCGTCCACTATGCGATGGTCGCACTCCGTTTCCGGCCCGAATGGTTCAAGTGCCGCTCGAAGCTCGGCTACGGCCGCGACTGGCCGATCAGCTACGAAGAGATGGAACCCTATTACGAGGAAGCGGAAGAGGCGCTGAAGATCTCGGGGCCGATCCGCTATCCGTGGGGCAAAAGGCGCAAGCGCTATCCCTACCGCGCGCACCCGGTGAACGCTTCCGGGCTCGTGCTTGCGCGCGGCGCTGAGAAGATCGGCATCAAATGGGCGCCAGTCCCGCTTGCGACCCTGTCGGCACCGCGCGGCATGGCGCACCCCTGCGTCTATCGCGGCTTCTGTATTTACGGCTGCGCGACCAATGCCAAGCAGAGCGTCCTGGTCACCTTCATTCCGCGCGCGTTGAAGGCAGGTGCGGAGATCCGCGATCTGGCGATGGTCGGCCGGATCGAGATGGGCAAGGACGGACGCGCCAGCGGGCTCGTCTATCACCGCCAGGGTCAGTGGCGACGCCAGAAGGCTCGGCATGTCGTCGTCGCCGGCTATTCGATAGAAACGCCGCGGCTCCTGCTGAACAGCGCCTGCCCGGAGCTCCCGAACGGCCTCGCCAACGACAACGGCATCGTCGGCAAGAATTTGATGATCCACTCGGGGCCGGGCGTCTGGGGCCGAATGAAAGAGGAAGTCCGAAGCTACAAAGGTCCGCCGAGCCTCGCAGTGACCGAGCATTGGAACTACGACGACGGTCCGAAGGACTTCCACGGCGGCTATGCCTTTATGAGCGGCGGGCCGCTGCCCAACGGCTGGGCAAAGACGCTTGCCGGCCGCGGCCTCTGGGGAATGAAGCTTCGACAGGAGATGACAGCCTTCAACCTGATGGCTGGCTTCAGGATCGTCGGCGAAACCGAGCCGCGCGCCTGCAACCGCGTCGAGCTTGCCGATGAGAAGGACGACTACGGTCTCGCCATCCCGCGCGTCACATTCGCATTTTCCGACAACGACAACCGGTTGATCCGGCATTCACTGGGCTCGATGCGCGCGGTGCTCGAGGCCGGCGGCGCGAGCGACATCTGGGACGACCGCGACAGCTCGCACCTGATGGGCACCTGCCGGATGGGCGACGACCCAAAAGACAGTGTGGTCAACAAGGACGGGCGCAGCTGGTCGATCCCGAACCTGTGGATTTGCGATGGATCGCTGTTTCCGACCAGCGGCGGCGTAAATCCGTCGCTGACGATCAAGCGCTGGCTTGCCGCATGGGCGACCGGATTGCCGACATGGCCGGACGGGGCGAGCTATGAGGAAAGCGCCGGGCACCATCGCCAGCATCGAGGACCTGCGCAAGCACGCTCATGCACGCGTCCCGAAGCCATTCATGGATTATATGGAGGCGGGATCGTTCGCGCAGATTACGCTGCGGGAGAATCGGCGCGACCTCAACTCGATCCGCTTCCGCGAACGGGTGATGTTCGACGTCTCCAACCGCAAGCTCGAGACGACCATGCTCGGCGAGAAGGTGGCCATGCCCGTCGCCATCGGGCCTACAGGGATGTGCGGAGCGATCTGGTCGAACGGCGAAATCCTGTCGTGTCGCGCCGCGCACGATTTCGGCGTTCCGTTCTCGCTCTCCACCAATGCGCTGCTTTCGATCGAGGATGTGGCTGGCTCGGTCGACAAGCCTTTCTGGTTCCAGCTCTATCTTGAAAAGGACCGCGGCTTCTCCAAGGACCTCCTCGAACGGGCGAAGAACGCCGGCTGCCCGGTGCTGATTCTGACGATGGACCTGCACGTCGAGGGCACGCGCTATTGCGACGTGCACAACGGGCTCGGCGTGCCGCCGAAGCTGACGCCCGCCAACATCTGGAGTATCGTCTCGCATCCGCACTGGGCGTTCGCGATGCTTCATTCCAAGCGCTGGAGTTTCGGCAATTATGCCGGGAAGGTGAGGAGCGGGAACGTCAAGGAAATGGCCGAGCTGGTCAAAAGCCAGCTTGATTCGTCCTTCGACTTGAAGACGCTCGAATGGGTGCGCTCGCTCTGGCCGGCCAAGCTGATCGTCAAGGGCATCATGGACGTGGACGACGCTAAAATGGCGATCGGCGCCGGCGCCGATGCGGTCCTCGTCTCCAATCACGGCGGGCGGCAATTGGACGGAGCTCCATCGACCGCGTCGATCCTGACGAGCATCGTCGACGCCGTCGGCGACAAGACCGAAGTCTATGTCGACGGCGGGGTGCGTTCCGGCCTCGACGTGCTCAAGTTCCTCGGCCTCGGCGCGCGCGCCTGCTTCATCGGTCGCGCCTATCTCTACGGGCTCGGGGCCTATGGTCAGGCCGGAGTTACGAAGGCGCTCGACATCCTCAAGGACGAGCTCAGCATCGCGATGGCGCTGACTGGCATCACCGACGTCGAAAAGGTCCCGCGCGACATCATCCTTCGCCCTCCGCCTGACCCCGACCAAAGCGCGGCGGCGACGAGCGGGGGACCGTTCCGCGACGTGCGCGTTTACGAAGAAAGCTAGGAGTGAAGACATGGCGATGACCGGCGGCGACATTCTCGTCGAAACCCTGATGAAATGGGGCGTCGATACGATCTTCGGCATCCCTGGAGACGGAATCAACGGCGTCTTCGAATCCCTGCGCGAAAGGCAGGACAAGGTTCGCTTCATCCAGGTGCGGCATGAGGAAGCGGCGGCGTTCGCGGCGTGCGCTTATGCCAAATTCACCGGGCGGCTCGGTGTCTGCCTCGCGACGTCGGGACCCGGCGGCATTCATCTGCTCAACGGCATTTACGACGCCAAACTCGACAACCAGCCGGTGCTCGCGATCACCGGCGCCCAGCATCACGACCTGATCGAGACCTATACCCAGCAGGATGTCGCGCTCGACAAATTGTTCATGGACGCAACCGCTTATTCGGTCCGGGTCATGGGCCCGGCGCACGTCGAGGACGTGGTCGAGCAAGCCTGCCGGACCGCGCTCGCCTATCGCCAGCCAACTCACGTGATGATCCCGGTCGACTTCCAGTCGCAGCCGGCGAAGGACCGCTCCCCGCGTAACGTCGCGCACCACGTGTCGAACATCATGGCGCGCGGCGGACAGATGCCCGACCGCGAAATGCTGCAGCGCGCGGCGGATATCCTCAACGAAGCCGAAAAGCCGTTCATCCTGGCGGGGCGCGGATCGATTGCGGCGAGGCAGGAGCTGCTCGCCGTTGCCGAGCGGCTGCAGGCCCCGATCGGCAAGCCGCTGCTCGGCAAGGAAGCCGTGCCCGACGACAGCCCCTTCACCACCGGCGGGGTCGGAATGCTCGGCACCAGGCCCTCCCAGGAAGCAATGGAAAGTTGCGACACGCTGCTGATTGTCGGATCGACCTTCCCCTACATCGAATATTATCCGCAGCCGGGGAAAGCCAAAGCGGTGCAAATCGAGCTCGATCCCAAGCGGGTCGGGCTGCGTTATCCGGTCGATGTCGGGCTGGTCGGCGACAGCAAAACCGTGCTGGCCGAATTGCTGCCATTGCTGAGGAAAAATGAGAGCAGCAAATTCCTCGAATCTGCCCAAAAGGACATGAAGGACTGGCGCGAGCTGATGGTCGAGCGCGGCACCCGCGACACCAGCCCGATGAAGCCGCAGGTCGTCACGCACGAGCTCAACAAGCTGCTCGACGACGATGCGATCGTGATTACCGACAGCGGCACGATTACCGCCATGACCGCGCGCCACGTCGACATGCGCGCCGACATGCAATTCAGCTGCTCCGGCACGCTCGCGAGCATGGCCTGCGGTCTGCCTTATGCGATCGGCGCCGCGACCGCCTTCCCCGACCGCCAGGTTGTCGCGGTGGTCGGCGACGGCTCGGCGGCGATGCTGATGGGCGATTTCGTGACGCTCAGGAAATACAACCTCAACGCCAAGATCATCGTCATCAAGAACAACGCGCTAGGCCAGATCAAGTGGGAGCAGATGGTCTTCCTCGGCAACCCGGAATATGGCTGCGAGCTCGAGCCGATCGACTTCGTCAAGGTCGCCGAAGGCTGCGGCATCAACGCGGTCAGCATCGACGATCCGGCACGATGCGGTGAGCAGTTGCGCGCCGCGCTGGCAACGCCTGGGCCATGCCTGATCGAGGCGGTGGTCGACCCGTTCGAGCCGCCGCTTCCGCCGAAGATCGAAGCCAAGCAGGCGCTGCATATGGCGCAGGCGCTCGCCAAGGGCACGCCTCATGCGATGAAGACGGCGCTCACACTCGCCTCCGACACGGTGCGCGAGCTGGTTTGACGAGCTAGGCCGCGCGGCTCAGCGCTGTTGCCCCTGAGGGCGCCGCTCGCGAACCGGCTGATCTTGCCCCGCCGCCGCGTTGGGGCCGACTTCGGCGTGCCGTGACCCGCTTTCCAGGCTCTCGTGCAATGGCCGATGCACGAACGGCAGCAGGACCCCGATCGCAAATCCCCACGCGAGCATTGACAGCGCCACGCCGAGCGCGGCCATCCCTGCCGGCGACTGCCCACCGCTCAGCAGCGGAAGAATGAGCACGGCTCCGCCGGCCCACAAGGCGAAGCCGAAGGCAAGTCCGAAGAGCCAGCCGCCGCGCAAATTATTGGCAGCCCGGCCAAACAGCCGCGCGTAAAGCGCGCCTGCAATCGCCATCACCAGCCAACCCACGGCTAGCGTCAGCAAGCTCGACACGCCGAGGATCCTCGCCTCGACCGCGAGCGAGCCAAATGCGAACAGCACGCCGATCGCCGGCGCCGTCGCAAGCACGCCCGAGATCGCGCCAGCAAGCAGAGGCTGCTGGCTTGGGCCGGGATCATAGCCGTGTGCGGATAGAAAGCTCATCATCAGCTCATGATCTCCATGAGCGCCTTGCACTCCCGATAGTCGGGCTGGTCGCGGTAGGTTTCGATCAGATGCTTGTAGGCAAGGCCGACGGTCCTTGCCTCGCGGTTGAGATCGAACAGGCCGACCGGATAGACGATCCCGAGCGGCTCGCTCATCGCGATGCTCCAGTCGATCTGGTCGATCAGGCTGTACCAGGTAAAGCCAACCAGGGGCACGCCCGAATTACGAAGCAGCTGCACATTGTGCCACTGGCGCCAAAGCCATCGGGGAGCGCCGGCGGCGTCCATCTTGTTGGTCTCGGTATGCATCATCGGCCGCTTGTATCGACGGTAATATTGGTCGGCGATCACGTACCAGCCGAACAGTTCGCCCAGGGCCAGGGCTTTTCCCTCGCGGTCGATCAAGCGCTCATTCCATTCGTAATAGTCGACCCCGAGAATCGACCTTCGCGGCACCTCGCGCCGGGCCAGACGATCGATATCCTCTTGGGCAAGGCCCTGCTCCCGAAGGAGATCATGCATCAGATCGCTCAAAGGATGGGCGTAGATGAGGTCGAGGGGCAGGAACCGGCGTGCATTCGCCAAATCCGCAACCTTCTGAACATCCGGATCAGGGCAACAGGGCTGATAAAATTCGCTGCTCTCGCTGTTAATGAAGATTGCATCGTGTCGCCGCTCAAGAATCGCGTCGCTCATCCGAATGCTGGACTGCGCCAGGTTCCAGGCTGCCCGCGCATAGGCGCCTTCATCGTGGAGCTGCTCGTTCCACAGTCCGTCGAGCGCGCTCATACGTGCGCAGACGTACATCTCATTCACCGGCGTGTAGAACCGTACCCAGGGGTAGCGCTCGGCGAAGGCGCCCGCATATTCCGCGAGTGCGCCGGCAATGTCGGGATTCTGGAAATTGCCGAGCCAGCTCGGCACGCCAAAGTGGCAAAGGTCGACGATCGGCTCGGGGCCAAAGTCGCGCAATTCCGCCATCTGGGGATCGGAATAGCCCCAATCGTATCGCCCCGGCGCCTCGAAGATCAGGTGCAGCGGCGGTCCGTAGCGGAGGTGGGTAATCCCGACTTCACGCGCCAGTTCGAAGTCATGCTGCCAGTCGAGGTAATGACGGGTGGACTGCAGTTCGTCGCGGCGCCAGCGTCCGTGCTCGATCGTCGGGTAGCTGCATTCAATGCCGGTTGCGAACATGAAAGAGGGCGACGACCGCTCGTTTCGACGGCGTTCAGCCGTGGCGCGGCGCGGGCGTGGAGGCGCCGGCTTGCTGTCCGCCGGATAGCCGACCGGCCGGCGGTAAATTGCCCCAATCGTCAGGCCGAACAGGGCGTGGCCGAGGAGCAGGCCGGCAACCATCGGCCAGGAGAGCGGCGCGAGAAAGCTGGCCGCCGTCAGTTGAATAGCGTCGGTTCTGAGGTGGATCAGCGCAAGTTCGGGATAAACGATGAGGATGGCGAGCGTGGCCGGCAGGGTCGAAAAGATTAGCCCTTGGACGAGCGGGGGCACATGCAACCGGCCCCAGAAGAAGAGAGCGTAAAACACCGCCCAGCAAATGCCGATGGCGAAATGAGCCGCGAGCGCACCCGCACTTGTCAGTAGCGGGGAAGCACCGAATGCAATCGAGCTGAGCTCAGTGACGAAGTCGACCATCGCAAAGCCGGTTCGGGAGACGACAAAAGACGCGAGCTCCATGACTGCAGCACCGGCGAGTCCGGCGATGACTGCCTTCTTGAGAGAGATGACCCGGATCATCGGGCGTCCATTGATCGTGCCCGGAATCGTTTCACGGTGATTAGGATTTCGGTCATCCTGGACGGAATGTTACAACGCGTTGGAATTAGCCCTCGGCGGCAATTCAACGTCCCGCGCAAACCGCCGTTCCTCGATCAGGGCTGTGGATTGGCTTCGTTGTCATCGCCCGCCGGCTGCGGCGCCGAGATATCCTTGTCGGGCAAAGGATTGGGGGACGAATGGCCAACGCGCTTCTCCGGCGGTTTTGATTCGTGCTTCTGGTCGTGCTTGTCCTGCATTGTGCTGGCTCCGAGAACCCAACCGAGCTCTGCTTTTGAAAGCTAAGAACGAACAACCGAGCGCCCGTTTCCGAAATTGATTCGAAACAAGCCGCCGGAATCGCGATTGGGCTGACCCGGCGCTAGGCCTTCGGCATGGGATCGGTGCGGCCGTATTCATCCTCGAACCGCTGGATATCGTCTTCGCCGAGATACGGTCCGCACTGGACTTCGACGATCTGCACTGGAACTTTGCCGGGATTGGCGAGCCGATGCTTGGTTCCGGCGGGAATGTAGGTCGATTCATTCTCCTGGAGGATCGACACCCGGTCGCCGACGGTGACCTCGGCCGATGCCGCGGACCACCACCCAATGTTCGGAACGGTGATAGTGCATCTGGAGCGACAGGGTTTCGCCCGGGTCGACGATGATATGCTTGACCTGGAAGCGCGCGCCTTCGGCGACGTTTCGTAGGATCCCCACGGCCGGGCGACCTTCGGCGGCGCAAACCACCACGATCGCGCTCGGCGGCGGTCAGACTTTCAACGATAGTCTTGACGTCGGAGACGCGGTCGAGCGGGGCCACGAACACGGCGTCGCGCACCGCGATGACCGCGATCTTGTCGAGTCCGACCGTCGCGACCAGCGTGCCGCCGTCGCTTCGCAGGAGCGAATTGCGGGTATCCAGAGCAAGGACATCGCCCTGGCGGACATTGTTATCCTCGTCCTTCGGTCCGAGCTCCCAGACGGCATCCCATGAGCCGACGTCGGACCAGTCCATCTGGACCGGCACGACGATCCCGCGCGAGGTCTTTTCCATGATGCCGTGGTCGATCGAGATATTCTCGGCGCCGTTGGAAGCATTCGGCGTCCGGGCGGACGAAGAGGCCATCGCGTCGCGACATCGGCGATTGCGGCGGTGATGGCGTCCAGGCTCGCCGGGCAGCAATTGCCGCATCTCGTCCAGCAAGGTGCTCGCCTTCACCAGGAAAATGCCGGCGTTCCAGAAGAAGCGCCCGCTGGCCACATATTCGGCCGCGGTCTCGGCGTCGGGCTTCTCGACGAACCTCGCGATCGGGAACGCGCCGTCGGCCAGCAGGCGCTCTCGTCGGCCTCGATATAGCCATATTGGGTGTTGGGTCCGGTCGGCTTGGCGCCGAAGGTGACGATCGCGCCATTTTCGGCATGGGGACGCCGGCGTCGATCGCATGAAGGAAGGCTGCGCGGTCGCCGATCACATGGTCCGATGGCATGAGCAGCAGAAGTCTCGTCGCCGGCCTTGATCAAGTGACCATGCGGCGGCCAGCGCGGCGGCCGCGGCGGTGTTGCGCGCCGATGGGCTCGAGCAGGATCGCTTCCGAGCGCGGTTCGCGCACGGTTCAACTGGCGCTGGATGAAGAAGCGTTGATCTTCGCCGCTGACGACGATCGCGGGGGCAAATGCCTCGCCGGACAGCCGCGCGGCAGTCTGCTGAAGCAGCGACCGATCGCCGATCACCGGAAGCAGCTGCTTGGGAAAGGTCTTGCGGGAGACGGGCCACAAACGGGTTCCGGCGCCGCCACACAAGATGACAGGACGAATGATAGGCTGAGCCTCCCAAAAACGCCGCTGACTGTCCGTCTCATAATCGCAAAAAATCCGCGCGATAATCATCGGCATTTGCGCTGTTTAATTTTCGTTTATCCCCGTCCGGCGACGCGGCGAACCGTTTATCCACAGCTTTCTAAGGGAAAATCCGCTTCCGAACCGGACCTCAAACACATTCTATCGTAAACAATTATTAACTATCTCGCCCGATGCTCCGTCTCTGTGCAAGATGGTGAAAGTTACCCCGGGGGTGGCGGAGATTGTTGGTTGAATTCTCGCTGCGGTTTGCAGCTCATCATTCTGTTTGGCGCACTCGGCGCCTGCTCGCGGCCGCCGTCGGCGTCGCCGCGTGTTTCTTTGCGTCGCCCGTTTCCGCCCAGGTGATGGAGATCGCGCCAGACGGCACGGTATCCGTTCGGCAAGGCGCCGGCGCCGCGAACTTCGAGATCGTCACCCCAGCCTCCGACAAGGCCGTCGACAGAACGCCGGATCATCGTCCCGCCTATGGCTGACACCGAATCGGACCGGCTTCCGTCCCCCCGCAATTTGTCGCCGCAGTCAATGCCGGCCGCCGCTGCCGCAACATCAGCCCGACCCTGCTCGCGGCCCTCGTGTGGCAGGAAAGCCGCTGGAACCCGCAGGCGGTGTCGCCCAAGGGCGCGCTGGGCCTCGCCCAGCTGATGCCGGGCACCGCCCGCTACCTGGGCGTCAATCCGGCCGATCCGATGGCCAACCTCACGGCGGCGCGCGCTATCTTCGCCAACTGCTCGACCGGTTCGACGGCGATGTGGAAAAGGCGCTCGCCGCCTATAACGCCGGGCCCGGCCGGGTTCGCAGCGCCGGCGGCGTTCCCGCCATCGCCGAAACCCAGAATTACGTCGCGTCGATCGTGCGTCGCATCTCGCTCAGCTCCACCGGAGGAAACCAATGAAATCTCGCTCGCGGCCTCGCCGCTTTGCCATGATGCTGGCCAGCGCGCCGGCGCTGCGCAGCGGCCGGCCGACCCGCAGGGCTCGGGCCCGATCGTCGCCGCGCTGATGTGGCTGCAGGGCACGCTGCTCGGCAACGTCGCGACCGCCGTCGCGGTGATCGCGGTGCGATGGTCGGCTTCATGATGCTGACCGGGCGGATGAACTGGCGCTTCGGCGCGACGGTCATCATCGGCTGCTTCATCCTGTTCGGGCCGGCGCGATCGTCTGCGGCATCCAGTCCGCCGCGGCGGCGGGCTGAGCCGATGGCGCTCTCCCGCCACCCGTCTTCCGCGCCCTGACCCGGCCGCAGATGTTCGCGGGCGTGACCTACAGCTATTTCATCATCAACGCGGCGGTGACGACCGAGATGTTCCTGATCACGCGCAGCTTCCTGGCGCTTCCCGTGGCGCTGGCCATTCACGTGATCGGCTATTTCGCCTGCCTGCGCGAACCGCGCATTTTCGATCTGTGGATCACCAAGGTCAGCCGTTGCCCCCGGGTCAGGAACTGGAAGCGCTGGGGCTGCAACAGCTACGCGCCATGAGAACGAACGACCATGACCAAATGGTTCGGACCGGCAGCCTGGAGCAAGAGGGAAGCCCGCGCCGGCGACCGCTTCCCTACGCCGGCCACGTCGACGCCATCGACTGCGCCTGCGCGACGGCTCGCTGATGCGCTCGATGCGGCTCGCCGGCTTCCCGTTCGAGACCGAGGACGACGAGGTGCTCAACCACCTGCTCGCGGTGCGCGACGTGGTGCTGCGCGCGCTCTCAACTCGAAGGCCGTGCTCTATCATCACCTGATCCGCCGCCGGGTCGAGGTCGATCTCGGCGCGCGCAGTTCGACGATCCGCTCTCGGCGCGAATCGACCGCCGCTGGACGGGACAAGCTCGCCAGGGCCGCCTGTTCGTCAACGAGCAGTTCCTGACGCTCGTCCTCCGTCCGCCGCGTGGCAAGGCGGGTTTCCCGAGCGGCTGGCAAGCTCGGCGCCAAGCCAAGGCGCGCGCTCCCGGCGCCGAGGCGCTGCGAGCTGGATTCGGCGACCGCCGCGCTGAGCCGCCGCGCTGCAGTCCTATGGCGTCCGCGTGCTCGGCGCCTACGAGAATGAGCCGGCATCTATCTCCGAGCCGCTCGAGCTCTGTCCGCGCTCTACAACGGCGAGATGCGCCCGGTGCTCATGCCGCCGCCGGAGCAGGACCTCGGCCAGCACATGCCTTATTCGCGCGGTCGAGCTTCGGGCTCGATGCGATGGAGCTGCGCGGCCCGGCCGGCGCGCGGCTTCGCCAGCATCCTCAGCATCAAGGAATATCCCGATGCGACCGCGCCGGCCTGCTCGACGCCCTGCTGCGCGTGCCGCACGAGATGGTGGTCAGCGAGAGCTTCGCGCCGAACGAGCGGCAGACCGCGCGCGAGCGGATCGACCTTGCGCTGCGCCGCCTGCGCAGCGCCGACGAAGGCGCCGGCGACCGAGCGCGCCGAAATGCTCGCCGCGCGCGACGCGGTCGGCGCGGTCAGCTCGAGCTTCGGCGACCATCACCTGAGCGTGCTGGTCCGCAGCGCGATCCTGGAAACGCTGGAGAGCGCGACGGCCGACGCGGCCGCGGCGCTGGCCGAATTGGCGCCGTCGCGGTGCGCGAGGACATCAATCTCGAACCGGCCTTCTGGGGACAGTTCCCCGGCAACGAGCAATACGTCGTCCGGCGGGCGATGATCTCGAGCGCCAATGCCGCCGGCTTCGTCTCGCTTCACGGTTTCCCGATGGGCCAGGCCGACGGCAACCATTGGGGCGAGGCGGTGACGCTGTTCGAGACCACCAGCGCGACGCCGTTCTTCTTCAACTTCCACGAGGGCGACCTCGGCAACTTCACGATCATCGGGCCGTCGGGCTCGGGCAAGACCGTGGTGCTGAACTTCCTCGCCGCGCAGGCGCAGAAGTTCTCCCCCCGCACGATCCTGTTCGACAAGG
>CAVVKB010000010.1:0-116556 GCA_963748685.1 uncultured Pseudomonadota bacterium
CGACAAAGCCGGTCATTGTCACGACCAGGCCCCAGCGCCCGAAACGGGCACGCAAGACTGAATTGGACGAACCGAACCTGGTTCCGGCCAAATAGCCAGGCGGAACGTCCCGGAACTGACAATGCGGTATTGTGGGTGAAGCTAGCGTCAGTCTTGCAACCGCGCTGCTATCTCTCCAATCGAAATGCGCCACCTGTCAAATTTCTGGTCATCGATCTCCTTGGCGTGAGCGTCAGCGCGCGACCTGTTGATCGCGTTCATATGATATTCGAATTCCGCCTTTTCGATCTCCAGCGAGTTCGCGAACTTGTCCCAGTGGCCGAGAATGATTGATTTCAGTTCATCAAAATAGAGCGGGCTCTCGCCGCGATCCACAAGCTCTGCAAACGAACAACCAGCCAAGCTCTCACTACGATTTTGAGTGAGTTTGGTAAGCAGTTGCCCTGACCGATCCTTCGCTGAGAACGAAATCTTGAATACCTGATTTACCAATGCCCGGAGATCCCGCTCAACAGCATTTCTGCGGTTCGAAATCTCGGCCAGCCTGCTAGCACCGTCAAGCAGATGTGGTGGCTTAGCTGCCGCCTCAAAATATCGCTCTACGACGCCGATACGAAAGTAGTAGGAGCGTGCACCGCGAGCGACGATGCCGTAACCAATCAGGTGTTCACACAGCGAAGGATCAGACTCGGCGAACACGCTAAAACCATCAACATCTTGCTGACCGAGATAGCGCAACATCTCGAACTCATCGGGATATTCCTCGCGTAGAAGTCCGACGACCGAGTCCACGTATGAATGGGCCTCCGTTTTGAACTTGCTCACTCCGACCGAGTAGATGGTGCGATCAACCTCAACGGGGCGCTCATGTGTGGAATTTGCGATGTAACTGCACGCGTAGCGGGTGAGAAACGGGTGGCCCCCGAAGTCCGTGTGCAGACGCCCTTTACATTCATCGTCGATGTGGACGCCCATGATGGCTCCGAGATCGTCAACCATCTCGTTCACCTGCGCGGAAGTGAACATAGGGATGAACCGCTTTTCGACATTTCCGAAGAGAGGGTTGTCGCTTTCGAAAATCTTAACCTTCTCCACGGCACTTGGGTTCGTTCCCACGATTAAGAAGGAAAATGGAGCTTCTGCGCTTTGAAAGCCGTAGCGGATGGCCTGCCAGAAATGCAGGAAGTCACGATCCTCGTTCCAATGAGCAGAAGAAGCTGTCCCGAAGCTAATGCGTTCGACCTCGTCGAACAGCAGCGCGACGAATTCGACTTTAGCACTTTTCTTTATGGCTCGCATGTCGCGCAAAAACGTGTCTGCGGCGTCTTGCTGATTGTAGCGCTCCGGCTTGGAAGTCTGCGCGCTTGAGCCAAGTGCTTGTCGGGTCATCCGTGCGATGTGCTCAAGCAGTTCGTGCCATCGACGCTGATGGACAGCTGGGCTTCTGACAATCAATGACGACGCTTGCCCCTGCTCGGGTCTTGATCGCGCGACCTATGCCGTTGACAATGGAAGTCTTACCGCTTCGTCGGAGACCGAAAAGCCCGAAGTTCTCGCCCGACATGAGCTTAGCGCAGATTTCGTTGATGAGACCAGATCTTCCGTAGAAGTATAGGTCTCCTCGTAGCGGTGATGACATAGAGAAGAGGTCTCGCGAGAAAGTGAACTCGCGGATTCGGGCAGCGATTGCTTGATCGGTTGTCGCGAGAGTTAGCTCGCTGTAGTGAAATGGAACTACAACTGGTGCATCTGGCTTGCTCTCGAATAACTTTTTGATCTTAGCCGCGACGTTCCGATCATTGCTGACCAGCAGCCTCGCAACTTTCTCTACGCGGAAGTCGTCAGGAATTTCGGCCAAGATCCGATCGAAGGCATCAAGTGTGCGGGACTGAAACTCAGGAAAATCCGAGAATACAACCATCACCTCCCGATCCGTGTGCAGGAGCCCCCGCATTTGTCCGGTGGGTCGGACGAGAGCATAAGGGTATTTGGTCTTAGTCCCCAGTTCGATTTTTCCTTCGCGGGTGAGGTGAGTTACCTGAGAGAGCCTGCGCAAGACTTTTTGCTGCGCAACCTCGAATTTACCTATCTCGAAGTGCGGGTGAGTGCCGGGATTAACTTCGCTCAATGCATTGTCCCCCAATGTAACGCAGCCGAGGCAGATGGAATTCTGCCACGATCTCAAATCGGCGGTTGGATGAGATCAGACTCTAACTCGGCTGCGGCTGTCAATGTGACGTGCATTCAGAAGCAGCTATGACAGTGCGGTAAACTGGTCGGTGCATCCTGCAATCGAATGCAGAATAATGGTGAATGACGGCGCCAGTGCGCTAATCAGCCCCAACGAGCCGCTCCACCACCCGCCGCAGCTCGGCGGGCGTATCCCCCGCCACCACCTCGACATAGCCAATCCCCGCCCGCCGCAGCGCTTCCTTCTTCATCGCGTCGCGCGCGGCGGTCGCGTGGGCACCTTTGAAGTGCACTCCGCCCTGTTCGTGGGCATAATAAGCCATCAGCGAGCCGATCTTCGTGCAGAAGCTGCAATTCCCCGCGTCCCAACCCCGCATTGCGTGCACAGCGCTTCAGTGTATTATTACACCAGCGCAACGGAGGCATGGCATGACCCAGCAACGGCTCGCCCGGATCGCCGGCCTGCTTTACCTGCTCAACGTCGCGATCGGCATGACCGCCCTTTACTGGACGCAGCATGGCAGGGCCGAGGCGGGGACGCTCATGAACGCTTTTGGCGGCGCCGAATATGCGCTGGTGGTGGTGCTCCTCGCGCGGTTGTTCGAACCGGCGGGGCGCGGCCTCTCCTGGGCCGTCGCGGCCATCGGGCTGGCGGGCTGCGCGCTGTCGGTGGCGGTCATGCTCCATCTGATCGCGGCGCCAGTGAACCCGCTCGCGGTGTTCGGCTTCTATTGCCTCGGGCTCGGCTTGCTCATTCTCCGCTCGACAGTCGTCCCGCGGCTGCTCGGGGTGCTGCTGATCGGCGGCGGGCTCAGCTGGCTGACCTATGCCGATCCCGGCCTCGCCCAACGCCTCGCGCCGTGGAACATGGCGGCCGGCGCGATCCCCGAAATCCTGCTGACCTTGTGGCTGATCGCCTTCGGCGTGCGCGACCCGCAACGCGATGCGGTGCCCCTGCCCGCCTAATCGCCCGCATTGTCGAGATAGCGCACCTCGATCTCGCGCCCGTCGAACAGTCGCCTTTCCCTCCTCCACCGAAAACCCGTCGAGCAGCCGCGCGTTGACCCCGACCTTGCCGTAGCTCTCGCCGGTGCTGCGCCAGTCGGTGAAGCAGCCGCACACCGGGCAATGGTGCAGCGAAATCATCCGGTCGCCCCAGATGTAGGCCACCGTCTCGCCGCTGATCCGCACGCCCCCATTCTCTGGGCCGTCGTCCGGATAATAAGCCATCAGCGAGCCGATCTTGGTGCAGAAGCTGCAGTTGCACGAGGCCAGCCACTCGGGCGCGCCCGGCACCTCGATCCGCACCGCGCCGCAATGGCATGAGCCCGTCACCGCCTGTCCTGAGCCTTGTCGAACGGTCATGCCGCAACCCTAGATCAACAAGCGCGCTGTCCTACAGCACCCATTTTGTGGCTTAAGCGCAGGGATGCCCCGCGCGCTTCGCCTCGCTTGTCGGACTCCGCGTCACCCTCGCTGTCACCCTCGCGGCGCCGGCCTTTGTCACCCTCGCGCGCTTGCTTGCCCGGACGGCGCGGCGCGCCGACGGTGACAAAGTGGACGAAGTGGAAGAACCCCCGTTTCCAAGCAGTGTGGATCACAGCCTGACCATGACCCAAATTTACAGCGGCGGCTGCCTGTGCGGCGACGTCCGCCTCGTCGCCACCGGCGATCCCTACCGCGTTGGCCTGTGCCACTGCCTCGATTGCCGAAAGCATCACGGCGCCGCCTTCTTCGCCGCGGCGATGTTTCCCGAAGCGGCGATGACGGTGAGCGGGGAAACCCGCGACTATCAGGGGCGCCACTTCTGCCCGCGCTGCGGCTCCTCGGTGTTCAACCGCTTCGGCGATGAGGTCGAGGTGCACCTCGGCGCGCTCGATGAGCCCGGCCGGTTCACGCCGACCTACGAATGCTGGACGGTCCGCCGCGAACCGTGGCTCCCGCGTTTCGCCCTCGCCCGCCGTTATTCCGGCAACCGCGAAGGCACCGAACGCTGCGAGGATTAGCGGGCCGCGCCGCCCTTGTTGTTTTCAGTTCATGCGTCTTATCGAGGCCACGACCGTTCTGTCCTCGAGCTCCCCGGCGTTTCCCGCGGGAGAACGAGGATATTCCATGACACGCTTCACCAGCTTTCTCGCCGCCGCGGCGGCCATCGGCGGCTTGTCCAGCCCGCTCGCCGCCCAGAGCTACAATTATCAGCAGCCGGCCTATCCGCAGGCCGTGCCGCAGCCTTATCCGGGCCAGCCCGGCTACGGCTACAGTCAGCAGCAGCAGGCCTATCCCGGCTATGGTGGCCAGCAGGGTTACGGGCAGCAGCCGGGCTACGGCTATCAGCAGGGCACGACCGGCAATCCGGTCACCGACATCATCGATAGCCTGCTCGGCAACCGCTACACCGTGACCGATCGGCAGGCGGTGCGCCAGTGCGCGTCCGCGGCCATGACCCAGGCGGCCGCCCAATATGGCAACGGCTATAACCAGGGCTATGGCAACAACTTCTATACCCGCGGTCATAATGGCACGATGCGCGTAACGTCGATCACCGATGTTCAGCGCCGCAACAACGGCCTGCGCGTCTCGGGCATGATGAGCTCGGGCTACGGCAGCCAGTATGGCTACCAGAACCGCGCCTATGCGCAGCAGACCGGCGACGTCACCTTCCGCTGCAATGTCGATTATCGCGGGCAGGTCACCAACGTCCGCATCGGGCGCAACAACGCCTACCGCGGCTAACCGGCGCTGGACGAAACTCGGTAAGCGCCAGGTCGGCCTGGCGTATCAGCCCGGCGGGTTCCACCCCTTCCCGCCGGGCTTCTTTTCTGGGGGAGTGCCGCGGCAGCCGGGGGCCTACAACGGCACCGGCTGCACGAAGCTCATCACCGCCGTGTACAGGTAAATCGCGATCAGCACCGACAGCGCGGCGATGCTAGCCCGTTTGCTGCGCGAGACGATGCAGGTCACGAGCGCGGAGAATTGCAGGGCGTTCTCGACCCACACCCGCCCCGGGATTTCGCTCGCGCGGATGATCAGGACCGGCGCCATCTGGATCAGGTCGCAAATCGCGATGGCGCCGAACACTTGCCTGCGGTGCTGCAAGTAATGGGCGTCGAAATCCGCGCGCTCGCCGAATTCGCTCGGGAAGATGACGGAGGCGGCAAGATAATAAAGCGCGCTGACGAACAGTCCGATCAGCAGATAGCCGTATTGCGGAGAGACGAACCGGCGCGAGCCCCAGCTGAACTCCCAGAAGCTGGTCAGGTCGAGCATCACGAAGATCGCGGCCAGCGGCGTCAGCCAGCCGAGATGGACAACGCGCCGTCGCTTGAGCGCGCGCGCGAACCCGGTCAGCACCTCGACCAGCGCAAGCCCAAGGACGATCGCGAAGAGCGAGAAAGCGAAGTTGAATGCGTCCATGCCGAGGCCCCCCACCCGGCCGGTCATCCTAAAGGGGCAGCGCCAAGGGTCCAGTCCCTTCGGCGAGGCGCCGCTTCGTCAGGCGATATCCTGGATCGCCCGGTCGACGATCGGGGCATCGGCGGCGGCATCGTGGCGCTCGGCGATGATGCGCGCGGCGGCCTTCGTCGCGGCGTCGGCGGCCGAAGCGCGGAGCTGATCGACGGCGCTGCGTTCCTCGGCGGCGATCTTGTCTTGCGCCATCCGGGTGCGGCGTTCGATCAGCGCCTCGGCGTCGGTTTTCGCCTTGGCGACGATGTCCGCGGCCTCATGCTTGGCGCGCTCGAGCAGCGCCTCGCGGTCCTGCTCGGCCGACGCGGACTTCGCTTCATATTCCGCCTTCAGCGCTTCGGCTTCCTGGCGCAGCGATTGCGCCTCGGCCAGCTGGTCGCGGATCAGCGCGATCTTGCTGTCGAGCGCGCGGCCGATCGCGCCCGGCACCTTCTTCCAGATCATGACGGCGATGACGACGACCATCGCCAGCGCGACCCAGCCGCCGGGGTTGAGGCCCAGGAACGTCGGTTCGACCTCAGCCATGCATGGCCGCCTTGACCGCCGCGGCGGCCTGCTTGCCGTCGACCGTGCGGCCGGTCAGCCGCTGGACCATCTCGCCGGTCGCGTCGGCGGCGACCGCCTCGATCTCGGCGCGGGCGGCGGCGAGCGCCTCGCGAATCTTCCCCTGGGCCGCCTCGCTCTTCCGGTTGAGCTGATCGGCCGCGGCCTTGACCTTTTTCTCGGTCGCGGCCGCGCTTTCCTGCTTGGCGTCCTGGGCGAGCCGGGCGGCTTCGGCGCGCGCCGAGTCCATCCGGGCGCGCCACGCGGCCTCGGTCTCGTCGGCGGCGGCGCGCGCGGCCTGCGCCTGCTCGAGGTCGCCGGCGATCTTCTTCTCGCGCTCGTCGACGGTGGCCTGAATCCGGGGCACCATCCCGCGCGCGATGACGAAGAAAATGAAGCCGAGCGCGATCGCCAGCCACAACAGCTGCGACAGCAGGACTTCACCGAGTTGGGAAATCTGAGGCATCCGACCGCCCTTTTGAGCCTGGCTTAGCCCTTGAACGCGTAGAGGATGATCATCGCGATGGCGAAGGCCATCAGGCCGAGCAGCTCGGCGGCGGCGAAGCCGATGAACAGGCGGCCCTGCTGGCTGTCGGCCGCGGCCGGGTTGCGCAGCGCGCTCTGAAGGAACGAGCCGAAGACGTAGCCGACGCCCGCGGCAGCGGCGCCGACGCCGATCGCTGCGAGACCAGCGCCGATGACCTTGGCAGAAGCGAGATCCATTACCGTAACTCCCTATCAAAAAGACTTAGTGAAGGTTGACTGCGTCGTTGATGTACAGCGACGTCAGGATTGCGAAGACATAGGCCTGGATCGCGGCGACCAGCAGCTCGAGCGCGCTGATGAAGGTCACGAACAGGAAGCAGAGGATCGAAACGCCGATCCCGCCGCCGCCGGCGTTCAGGCCCTGGACCACGAAATTGCCGAAGATGTCGAGCAGGATGTGGCCAGCGAACATGGCGATGAACGGCCTGAGGCCGAGGCTGAAGGGCCGCACCAGAAAGGACACGAACTCGATCGGGAACAGCAGCACCTTGCCGATCCAGTGGACGCCCGACGGCACGAACAGCGAGAAGAAGTGAAGCCCGTGCTTCCAGAAGCCGACCCCGAGCACGATCGCGAAGCTGATCAGCGACATGACGCCGGTGAAGGTGAATTGGCTGGTGACCGTGAACGGGTGCGCCTGGGCGACTACGCCGAACGGCATGTTGCCCATCAAATTGGCGAACAACAGGAAGATGAAGGAGGTGAAGACCCACGGCAGATACTTGCGGCCCTCGGGACCGATGCTGGCGTGGACCATGTCGTCGACGAAGCCGATCAGCCCCTCGACGGCCACCTGCCAGCGGCCGGGGATCAGCTCGCGCTTCATGCCGCCGAGCATGAAGAACCAGATCGTGCCGAGGACGATCAGGGTCCACAGCGCGCTGTTGGTGAACACGAACGGATTGGTGCCACCGTTGAACGAGCCGAAAATCGGCTCGATCGAGAATTGGTGCATCGGATCGATGTCGCCGGCCGCCACGCTTCAACTTCCCTTAGTCTTGCCCGCTGCGGCCGGAGCCGGACGCGGTCCGTGAAATGCGCATCACGTTCATGAAGCCCCCGGCAAAGCCGAGGAACAGCATGATCAACAAAAGCCACGGCTGCGTGCCGAGCCATTTGTCGAGCACGAAACCGATGATGAAACCTCCCGCGGGAGCCCCGATCAGGTTGCTCAGGACCAGTTGCCCCGCCTGATAGCTGGAATCAGGCGCGGGCTTCGCGGTCCGTTTCGCCTCTTCCTGCTGCAAACGGTCGAGCCGCTTGTCGAGCGATTCGAGCCGGGCATCTGGTGGAAGCTTCGGGACCTCGCCGGTTTCGTCCTCTGCCATGCGTCTCTCCTGTGCGTCGCCCCTGCTGAAATCCAAGGGCCGGACCGGGACGAGAAGCATGGCGGAAAGCGACACCGCCAAGGCGCCGCTCCTTTATGAACGGGGCCGAAGATAGTCAACCGCGTGCTTTGCGCGGAAACAGTCAGCAGTTCAGCGCTCAGCGGCAATAGCCGGGAACCGGCGGCGCCTGTCCCGCCGCCCGCCGCCGCCAGCTGCCGTCCGCCCACAAATAGCTTTCGCCAACGCCGACCCGCGCGAGAAGCGCGCAGCCGGCGGTGATGCCGACATCCTGCGGGCTTGCACCCTTCGCGGCGCCAAGGTTGCTGTAGAGCGAGCGCCGCTGGATGTTGATCCGCGCGACCTGGCTGCGCACCATCGGCGATGCATTGCCGGCGACCCCGACATAACCGTCATAGCGCTCGCCGATGATGCCCGCCGAACGCGCCGCCTCGACCGCCGGCGTCTGGGCCGCCGCCGGGCCCGCCGCCAGCAGCGCCAGGGCTAGCAACAGCCTCATGGCTTCTTCTGCGGGAAAGCCTGCGGGTTCTGGTTGATCAGCTGCTCGACGTCGCGCTGCAGCCGGACCAGCACTTCCTGGCGGATGGTGACGTTGAGGTTGATCTCGATCGGCTTGTCGGGGGCCTTGACCGAAATACAGCCGCCGAGCGGCGCCGACAGCGCGGCGGCGGCAAGCAGCCCGGATTCCTTGAATGCGCGTTTCATAGGCTCATCTCTTGGTTGGAGTAGCGGGAGGTGGGACATTGACCTGCTTGGGCACCGGCGTCTGGGTCTGTTGCTGCTGTTCCTCGACCCGGCGGACCTCGGTCGTGATTCCGGGCACATCCTGGAGCGGACGCGGCAGCACATCACCGATCACATTGGTCGGGTCCCTGATCGATTTGGCGGTCGCGATCAGCGCGCGGAACGGACCGGTGATGGCAACATTCATCTTCAGCGGGATCTTCTTGAGCAGGTTGCGGATGATCTTCTGCGTGCCGGTCTGGCCGAGGCCGACGCCTTCGATCGCGAGGCGCGCCGCAAATTCGCCGGCGAGGTCGCCGTCGAGGCGAATGATCATCGACTTGAAGCGGAGGTCGCGGAGCGCGTTAAAGGCAATATTGCCCATGGTGCCGAGATCGGCCTTGTTGACCACGCCATTGTAGGCGAGCGAGCCGCCGCCCGGGCGGCTGTCGAGCCGCCCGCCGACGATGCGGCCGCCATTTTCATCGAAGATCATCGGCAGCACGCCGTCGAACGTGCCGGTCGCGCCGATTTCCTTGAAGCCCAACGTCGACACAAAGGTATTGGCGTCGAAGCCTTCGACCCGGAATGTCAGCCGCTTGGCGCTCGGGCGGCCGAAGTTGAGCACCGTTTCCTCGAGGATCAGGCGCCCGCCCATGAAGGGCCATTCGCCGCGCTCGATCCGCACCAGCTGATGCGGAAGCAACTGATAATGAATGACGCCATTCTCGACCAGGATGCCGGGGTTGATCGACTTGACCGCCAGCGTCTGTCCCGGCGCTGTCGTGAGGCCGAGCAGATCGTTGAAATGGACTGTCCCGCTAAGGCCGGTAACCGGCCCGAAAGGCGCCGCGATATCGAGATTGGCAGTCGAGAAATCGCCGCTCGACGTGACCTTGCCGGTCGAGGTCCAGTCGATCCGGCCATGTCCGGTCACCGTGCCATTGACGAGCGCGATCACCCCTTCGGTCAACCGGGTGATCTCGTCAGGCTGAAGGCCGGGGCCAAAGGTCAGGCCCGGCACGTCGAGCAGGGCATGGCCCGAACCGGTCGACAGCTGGTGCTCGATATTGACGTTGGTGACGAGCGCACCGCTCGCCGGCTGGTGAAGCCCGCCCGTGGCCCGGACGAAATCGCCGGCGAGCGTGAAATGAACGTCGGTGCTTTTCAGCGGATAGAAACGCGGATTGGAATCGCGGTCGGAAACCATCAGGGCGCTGTCCACGCCGAGGTTGCCGTTCCGGAGCTGCCATCGCCCCATTCCATCCGTCAGGCGGAGGGGCACGTTGCCGATCGTGGCGTCCGCGCCCCGAAGCTGCCGCGCAACCCGCCCGCGCCAAAACTGCCGTTCAGGCGAATCGCGTTGAACAGGATCGGCGACGCGGTCCGGCCGAGACTGAGCCCGACGCGATTGAAGCCGAACTGTTGGTCGACGACCTGACCGCTCGCCGCCTGAGGTGCAAGGGCGACTTGCCGAGCCGGCCGTTGAGGACGGGATTGCTGATCCGCGCGGCCGTCCTGACCGGGCCGTTCGGCGACTTGGTGATGATAGCCGGGCCGACCGGGCAGACTGGCAGCCGCGTCGCGCCGAGCTGCAGCGAGCTCAGCTCAAGGGCATTGAAGCTGACCACCGCGCAGGACGTCCCGATCGCGAAGCTCCCGCCGGTGCCGACGCGACCCGAGATCGGCAGTCGCAACGCCTGCACCCGTCCGTTGGAGAAGCGTCCGTCGAGCTGAACGACCGTGCTGAACTGCGGTCGATGCCCCGGTCCGGGCCCAAAACGGATCGGCGTCAGCGCCAACCGTTGTCCGTTCGCGAAATAGGGTGCGAGGTCGGCGACGCCGCTCATCGGCGCTCCGGCCCGCGGCTGGCGAAGGCTGACGCGCCCTTGCGGCAGGCTGCCGCCGCCCATCGCGATGTCGCCATCGATCCGGAGGCCGCCGACCGGCCAGTAATAAGTCACGCCGCTGCCGCCCGACACGCGCGCCCGCGCGCCGTTCGGGCCGACGATGTTCGCGTCCATGATCCGCACCGCGCCGCCGCGCGGGAAGTTGACGACTTTGATATGGCCGGCCGAATTGAAGTTGCGCGCGGTTCGCAGCACGGCATTGCCGATGCTCGTCGTCACCGGCCCGATCGGCGTTTTGGCGGCGGCGGCGAGCGGGCCGGTTACGCCGGCGAGCATGCTGGGATCCAGCGCCGCGCTGTCGGCGGCATAGTCGCCGGCAAGATTGAACGTGCCGTCGCGCAATGCCGAGGTGGTAGTCGCCAACCAATCGCGTCCGGTCCGCGTAAATGGTGGCGACGCGCGACTTCTGCGCCGACAGCTTCACCTTGCCGTCGACCGCGCCGAACGAGCCCTTGTAACTGATATCGCCGGCGAAGTTGGCAAGGCCATTGGCGCCGGCGACGAGCGTGGCGATCGCCATCCGCCCGCTGCCGTCGATGCTGGTGAAGGATTCGTTGAAGCTCGCCTTGGCGTCGAAGCGCGGCGCGGCGATGTCGAACCGGCTGATCGGGCATGCGAAGCGGTCGAGCGTCACCGGCCCGGTGATGCGCGGGTGACGGGCGACGACCGACACCGCGACGGACGCTCTGAGGTTGATCGCCGAGCAGCGACCCGGCGCGATCTTCGGACTCGCGACGACCGCATGGCCGGCGAAGCCCCCGCTGAGCTTGCCATTGCCCTGGAGCGCGAAGCCGAGCGGACCGAACGGCGTGGCCAGCGAGATCGTGCTATCCGCGATATTCAGCACGAAGTCGGGCAGCGCGAACGGCTTGTTGCTCGGCGGCGGCATCAGTCGGTCGACCTGGCCCCAGCTCACCCGTCCATTCACGAGCCGGCCCCGGAGGCGAACGCCGCGAGCGACGATCCGGTAAACCTCGAAACTGCCGTTCCATTTCAGCCGCGTCTCGATGTGCGCGTAACGCGCGATCAGATCGGGCCGCTGGGGATCGCCGATGACGAGATTGCTGACTTCCTGCGTGCGAAGGCCGACGCGGTCGAGGTGATAGCTGGCGGTGACCCCGCGCCGCTCCAGCTCGCGCTTCAAATAATGGGTGGCGATCGGGCGCCGCTGGATCCACACCAGCGCAACTGCGACGACGAGGAGGACCAGCAAGCGCGAGCGCAGCGAAGCTGGCGACGCGCGCGACCGGGCGCCGGCGCACGATCGTCACGTGATCCGGTGCGTCGGGCCCCTCGTCTTGCCGCCGCTCGTCCATGGGTTTCACTAACCCCTCTTAGCCGCGACCGTTCCAGATGCGGCATGACCGCTTCCCAAAGCGCGCCCGATTGTGCTTCAAGCGCCACTGCTCGGGATGAAGCCTTGGAAGGGCGGCATGGACGAGCGCGTCGGCAGGATCGGGGAACAAGGAAGCGGCGGGCATCGCGGCCGGTTCGGCAGCGGCTGCTCGATGCCGGGCCGGGCGGCTTCCACGATTATGAGCTGATCGAGTTCCTGCTCACGCTCACCATTCCGCGCGTCGACACCAAGCCGCTGGCGAAGCGTTGCTCCACGACTTCGGCGGGATCGGCGCCCTGCTCGGCGCAAGTTCCGAGCGCTTGCGCCGCGAGGGCCTGACCGACCCGACCATCGCCGCGCTCAAGATCGCCGAAGCGACCGCGCTAAGGCTGCTCGAGGCGCGGATCGAGGGGCAGCCGATCCTGTCGAGCTGGGACGCGCTCGGCGACTATCTCCACGCGCAAATGGCGCACAAGAGGGTCGAGGAAGTGCGGATCCTGTTCCTCAACGCGAAGAACATGCTGCTCGCCAATGAAGCGCTATGGCAGGGCTCGGTCGACGAAGCCTCGGTCCACGTCCGCGAAGTGATCGCTCGAGCCATCGCGCTCGGCGCCACCGCGCTGATCATCGTCCACAACCACCCGAGCGGTGATCCAACGCCCGAGCCAGCAGGACATCCGCCTGACCCGCGATCTCGTCGAGGCCGGGCGGCACATGAAGGTGACGGTGCACGACCATGTGATCGTCGGCGCGCAGCGGGCGGACGAGCATGCGGGCGATGGGGCTGATTTAAAAAGAAGCGCGGAGACGGCCCTTGAGCAGCCCCGCCTTGCCAACGCGGAGCCGCCAGGATTCACTCGTCGCTGTCTTGAGCGAACTTGCCCCTGAATTGCGCCACGTCGGCTTTGAATACGTCGATGAGGGCGGTGCTGGCGGGCGTGGCGTCCTCCCCTTCTCCCGGAAGTTTCACGTCCAACGCATGGTTGGCGGAATCCTTGTAATCCACAACTCGTCTCGTGCCGTCCGCACCGCGAACCATGATGAACGTCCGCATTTTGCCTGGTCGTGGCCCCTTGAGATACATCAATTCCGGACAGACAACGTCGTAGTAGCAAAGCGCCGATGATTGAGCGAGGCGGCCCATCGATTTCGCTGGTAAGCTCAATTCCCTCGTCGTGAGTGATGATGGTTGCCGGCGGCAGATTGAGCGCGGTGGGCAGAGCCATCTCTCTGAGCACGGCGCCTGCCAGCCGGGTCGAGCACGCTCGTAATGAAGGCCTTGTCGCGCTTGTTCTTGTCTGCATCGGGCGGCCGCGTCGGCAATGGCGGCCCTATGATTCCGAACATCGATCCGGCACCCTGCGTGACTGCAGCGACGCGCGCGGCTGGCCAAATGTGCATCTCGCATGTCGGGGAGCTGGAGAGCCGTAGCGGCCGGGACCGCGGCGTTTCCTGCGCCAGCACTGTACTCGAGTTCATTGCAATCGCGATCACTGTGATCGCACGATAAGTCGATTTTCACTGATAACCCCCTCTATTTCAAATCAATGTAGCCAAAAAATCTGGACATCAGCACCCTCTTCACCGAAGCGACGAAACCGCTCTTCAAAGATGCTTCGACCAGTTTCTCGTCTGCTGCTCGGAGATCGACCGCTTCATTCGTCATGACGCTGAATGTCCTGGCATGGTGCCTTTCCCGAGCCACTTCTTACCGATCACCATCACCCGAACAGTGGAAGACGACATCGCCGCCCTTTCAACGAGCACGGAGTGGATCAGTAGTTCCTCATAACAGGCAGGGCGCCGGTCGATCAGCGGCGTCGTCCGCGATCGATCGTCCTGCGGAGCCGGCGGCTCGTCGTGCACGACTACCTCAAGCCCGCTGTTCCCAAGCGACGGACCCCAATCGATCCGGCCAGAAGCTGCTTCTGAACTGGGTGGCTAACACGCCACTGTGCATCGCGGGATAACCTTGATCCCGCGGCGATCGCCGTCGACGGCGCCGCCATGAAACCATCCGGTATAGGAGAGCGCGCATTTTCAGCCGGCCAGACGTGAAGCACGCAGACTTCGGATGAAATCGGAGATGCCGGCACAATCAATGGTTGGGTATCCGACGGCCGAGCAACTTGCGCTTCATGGGTCAAACCCGGAACGCTCAAAACACCTACAGACGCGAACAAGCACCCGCGCCAAATCGCAGAATTACGCACGAGTTCCCCCCCGTTATTGACGACGTTAATCGACGGCGCAATTTCGCAAGTGTTTGCTCGAAGCCGGCCGTTGTCGCTGATTTGATGCGCCGCAGCGGCTCTGCTAGCCGCCGCGGACATGGTCCCCCGCTATTCTCGCCCCGAGATGTCGGCCATCTGGTCGGCCGAAAATCGTTACCGCATCTGGTGGCAGATCGAAGTGTTCGCAGCCGAGGCGATGGGCAAGATCGGGATGATCCCGGTTGAGGACGCGACCACGATCCGCGCCGCTTATGACGGCGATGCGCTGGGCGACATCGACATCGCGGCAATCGACGCGATCGAGGCCGTGACCAAGCATGACGTGATCGCCTTCCTCACCTGGGCCGGGGAGAAGCTGGGGCCGGAGCGGCGCTGGCTGCACCAGGGGATGACTAGCTCCGACGTGCTCGACACCGCGCTCGCGGTTCAGCTGAAGCAAGCGGCAGACCTGCTGATCAACGACATCGGCGCCCTGCTAGGGGTGCTCAAGCGGCGGGCGTTCGAGCACAAGCTGACGCCGACCATCGGCCGCAGCCACGGCATCCACGCCGAGCCCACGACCTTCGGGCTCAAGCTCGCCCAGGCCTATGCCGAATTCTCGCGCGACCGGGACCGGCTGATCGCAGCGCGCGACGACGTTGCGACCTGCGCGATCTCGGGCGCGGTCGGGACCTTCGCCAATGTGCCGCCGGCAGTCGAAGAGCATGTCGCCGCGGAGTTGGGCTTGTCGGTTGAGCCCGTGTCGACCCAGGTCATCCCGCGCGATCGGCATGCGATGTTCTTCGCCACCCTGGGCGTCATCGCCTCGTCGATCGAGCGGCTGGCGACCGAAATCCGCCATCTCCAGCGGACCGAGGTGCTCGAAGCGGAGGAATATTTCTCGCCGGGGCAGAAGGGCAGCTCGGCGATGCCGCACAAGCGCAACCCGGTGCTGACGGAGAATTTGACGGGCCTCGCTCGCATGGTCCGGGGCTATGTGACGCCCGCGCTGGAGAACGTGGCGCTGTGGCACGAGCGGGACATCTCCCACTCGTCGGTCGAGCGCTACATCGGGCCGGACGCGACGATCACGCTCGACTTCGCGCTGGCGCGCCTGACCGAGCGTCATCGACAAGCTCGTCGTCTATCCCGAGCGGATGCAGAAGAATCTCGACCGCATGGGCGGCCTCGTTCATTCCCAGCGCGTGCTGCTGGCGCTGACCCAGGCCGGGCTCAGCCGCGAGGAGAGCTATGCCCTCGTCCAGCGCAACGCGATGAAGGTGTGGGAGTCGGACGGCGCATTATCGCTGCTCGACCTGCTCAAGGGCGATCCCGAAGTCACCCGGCGCCTTCCGAACGATCAGCTCGATGCGCTGTTCGACCTCGGTTACCATTTCAAGCACGTCGACACGATCTTCGACCGGGTGTTCGGCTCGGCCTCCTGAAGCCGGTGCGACAGTTTTCAGGTGCAGCGCGCAAATGCACTGCTATCCTGCACCGGGTGGAAAGCGTCCAACAGCTTGATCACCAGGTGGCGGAGGCGCCGGCCGCCGAGCCGCGGGGAATCCAGTCCTGCGCTTATCTGATCGAGTTGTCGCCCGACTGGATCGTTCGCCGCGCCTCGGAAAACATCCACCATCTGCTCGGCGAATCCCACGTCACCCTGATCGACGAGCCGCTCGGCAAGTTCGTCCACGGCCAGGCGTTGCACGACCTGCGCAACCTGTTTTCGCGCCTCAGCGGCACGACCGGGATCGGCCGTGCGTACAAGATCCGGCTGACCGACGAGCATGAGTTCGTCGACGTCGCCTTCCAGCTGAATGATGGCCGAGTCCTGCTGGAACTGGTTCCCGCTGCCGAGAGCTACGGCGAATATTTCGGAACAGTCGGTGGGCTGATCGCCGGGCTGGGCGACGTCACGGGCCAGGCGCTTCTCGACGGCGGCGCGCGGCGAATGCGCGCGCTCACCGGCTATGATCGCGTGACCCTGAGTTACGGCGACCAGCGCGCCCAAAGCAGCCGCGGAACCTTCGACCGCACTGCCGATGTCCATGCCGCTCTTCCGGACATCATCGCCGACACCGAGAAAGAGGCGGTCGAGCTGTTTCCACGGGGTAGCGCGAGCCCCGCAGCCCTGCTGCGGTCATGCGGAGGAGCGGAGCGGGAAGAGCTGCGTCGGAACGGCGTCCGCGCCTGCACCTGCCTCGGCTTTGCCGTCGATGACAAGGCTGGGGAGTTCCGCTGCGAGAGCCGGACGCCGCGCGCGCCGAGCCTCGAGCTGCACGCTGCCGCCGAGCTATTCGCCCAGTCGTTTGCGATGCTGCTGAAACTCGCCGGCGCGAAGACCGGGCAAGCCTAGCCGAACATCTCCCGCGCTCGGGCGAAGAAGCCTTTTGCCGCCGGGCATTCGTCGCCCGTTTCTGAGGCGCGGAATTCTTCGAGGATTTTCCTCTGCTTCGCACTCATCCTGCTCGGCGTTTCCACCAGGATGCGCGCCACCATGTCGCCGCGACCGCGCCCGTTGAGGACGCTCATGCCCGATCCCCGGTGACGAAGCTGCTCGCCGGACTGGATGCCGGCCGGGATCTTGATCTCGACCGCCTTGCCGTCGATGCCGGGGAGGCTGATCGATCCGCCCAAGGCCGCCGTCGTGAAGCTGACCGGGCAATCCGCGACCAGCGTCGTGCCCTCCCTCGCGTAAATTGGGTGCCGCTTCATATGGACGAACAGATAAAGGTCCCCGTTGCCGGCGCCGCGGATGCCCGCTTCACCCTCGCCGGCGACGCGAATGCGGGTGCCTTCGTCAACGCCGGCAGGAATCTTCACGGCAAGCTTGCGCTGGACCAGCGCGCGGCCTTCGCCGTGACAATTGACACAGGGATCGGTCATGACTTCGCCCGATCCACGACAGGTGGGGCAACCCCGCTCGACCACGAAAAAGCCTTGCTGGGCGCGGACTTTTCCCATGCCCCCGCATGTCTCGCAGGTGCTGGCGCAGCGATCCGCCTTGGTGCAGCCGGTGCCGTGGCATGGCTCGCAGGCGGACATTGCCTGGACGGTGATCGTCTTCTCGACACCCGTATAGGCTTCTTCCAGGCTCAGCTCGAGATCGTAGCGAAGGTCGGAGCCGCGCGCGGCATTCTGCTGTGCGCGCGGGTCCATGAACTCGCCGAAGATGGTCGAAAAAATGTCGGAAAAGCCATTGAAGCCGGCCTCGCTGAACGGGTCTCCGCCACCGCCGCCATTCTGGAACGCGGCCTTGCCGAAGCGGTCGTAGGCCGCGCGCTTCTGCGGATCCTTGAGGATGTCGTAGGCCTCGTTGATGGCCTTGAACTGCGCTTCCTTGTTGGTGCAGCCCGCATGGCGGTCAGGATGGTGCTCCTTCGCCAGCCGGCGATAGGCAGCTTTGATCGCGGCGTCATCCGCTCCGCGCTGAACCCCAAGCAGATCGTAATAGTCCTGCTCGACCATCAGAGAGTCCCCGCCCCTACGCAGTACAAGGACGGGCGCGACTCTCACATGAGAAGCCGCGCCCGATCATCAGCTCTTGTTCTCGCCCTCGTCGACTTCCGAGAATTCGGCGTCGACGACTTCTTCTTCACCCGGCTTGTCGCCGCCAGCTTCGCCCGAAGCGCCGGCCGCCTCGCCGCCCGTCTGCTGGTCCTGCGCCTGCTGTTGCTCGTACATCGCCTGGCCGAGCTTCATCGCCGATTGGGTGAGCGCAGCCGTTTTCTGCTGCATGTCGTCGGAATCGCCGCTTCGACCGATGCCTTGGCCTCCGCGATCGCCTTCTCAATCTCTTCCTTCACCTCGGCCGAGACCTTGTCGCCATGCTCGGCGAGTTGCTTCTCGGTCGAATGAATGAGGCTTTCGGCATTGTTCTTCGCCTCCGCCCCAGCACGCCGCTTCTTGTCCTCGTCGGCGAACTGCTCGGCCTCCTGCACCATCTTCTCGATGTCGCTGTCGTTGAGCCCGCCCGACGCCTGGATGCGGATCTGCTGTTCCTTGCCGGTGCCCTTGTCCTTGGCCGACACGTTGACGATGCCGTTGGCATCGATGTCGAAGGTGACCTCGATCTGCGGCACGCCGCGCGGCGCTGGCGGGATGCCGACCAGGTCGAACTGGCCCAGCACCTTGTTGTCGGCGGCCATCTCGCGCTCGCCCTGGAAGACGCGGATGGTCACCGCGTTCTGATTGTCCTCGGCGGTCGAGAAGACCTGGCTCTTCTTGGTCGGGATGGTCGTGTTGCGGTCGATCATCCGGGTGAACACGCCGCCCAGAGTCTCGATGCCGAGCGACAGCGGGGTCACGTCGAGCAGCAGCACGTCCTTGACGTCCCCCTGCAGCACGCCCGCCTGGATCGCCGCGCCCATCGCGACGACCTCGTCCGGGTTGACGCCGATGTGCGGTTCCTTGCCGAAGAATTCCTTCACCACTTCACGGACGCGAGGCATGCGGGTCTGGCCGCCGACCAGGACGACGTCAGCGATGTCCTTGGCATCGACACCGGCGTCCTTCAGCGCCTTTGTCATCGGCTCCTTGGTGCGATCGATCAGTGGCGCGACTAGCTTTTCCAGCTCGGCGCGGCTCAAGCGTGACGACCAGGTGCAGCGGGGTCGTCGCTCCGCCTTCCATGCGCGCGGTGATGAACGGCTGGTTGATCTCGGTCGTTTGCGCGCTCGACAGCTCGATCTTGGCCTTCTCGGCAGCCTCCTTCAGCCGCTGCAGCGCCAGCCGGTCGGAGCGAAGGTCGATAGCCTTCCTTTTCCTTGAACTTGTCGGCGAACCAATTGACGATCGCGGCGTCGAAATCCTCGCCGCCGAGGAAGGTGTCGCCGTTGGTCGACTTCACCTCGAACACGCCGTCGCCGATTTCCAGCACCGACACGTCGAACGTGCCGCCGCCAAGGTCGTAGACGGCGATCGTCTTGCCGTCTTCCTTCTCGAGGCCGTAGGACAGCGCGGCCGCGGTCGGCTCGTTGATGATGCGCAGCACTTCCAGGCCCGCGATCTGGCCGGCGTCCTTGGTCGCCTGGCGCTGCGCGTCATTGAAGTATGCGGGAACGGTGATCACCGCCTGGGTGACGGTCTCGCCGAGATAGGCCTCGGCGGTTTCCTTCATCTTCTGGAGGATGAAGGCGCTGATCTGCGACGGCGAATAATCCTTGCCGCCCGCCTGGACCCAAGCATCGCCATTCTGGCCCTTGACGATCTTGTAGGGCACCAGCTCGGTGTCCTTCTTGGTGATCGGATCATCGAAGCGGCGGCCGATCAGGCGCTTGACCGCGAAAATCGTGTTGTCGGGGTTGGTGACCGCCTGGCGCTTCGCCGGCTGGCCGATCAGGCGCTCGCCGTCCTTGGTGAAGGCGACCACGGACGGCGTCGTGCGCGCGCCTTCTGAATTCTCGATGACCTTGGGCTTGCCGCCTTCCATGACGGCAACGCAGCTGTTGGTCGTGCCCAAGTCGATCCCAATGACCTTGGCCATGTTTCTAGTACCTTTCTTCTACAGCCCCTCATCGACCCCTCGCAGAGGCAGCCGAAAACATTGATTAAGCGGGATATAGGTGGCGCTTCCAGAGCGACAAGGGAGCTAACAATCGTCATTCCCGAGAAACGGGACCCAGATGTTTGCCTTTCTCAATGGATCCCCGCTTTCGTGGGGATACGAGGCGCGGTTAGGGCATGGCCATTCCGCCGTTCACATGCAGCGTTTGCCCCGTGACATAGCCGGCTTCCTTCGACGCCAGATAGACGCAGGCGGATCCGATATCGTCGCCGCTCCCCATCGCGCCGATCGGGATGCGCGACAGGATTCCGGCCCGCTGCTGATCGTTGAGCGCGTCGGTCATCGCCGAGGCCATGAACCCCGGCGCAACCGCATTGACCGTGATGTTGCGGCTCGCCAATTCCTGCGCGACCGCCTTGGTCATGCCGATCAGGCCGGCTTTGGACGCCACGTAATTGGCCTGTCCCGGATTGCCGGTGATGCCGACCACCGACGTGACCGAGATAATCCGTCCGAAACGGGCCTTCATCATCGGCTTCGCGGCCGCACGCATCAGCCGGAAGGCGGCTTCGAGGTTGATCCGGATGACCTCCTCGAACTCCTCGTCCTTCATGCGCATCAGCAAATTGTCGCGCGTCACGCCCGCGTTGTTGATGAGAATGTCGAGCTTGCCGAGCGTCTCCACTGCTTGCGGCACGAGCTGATCGACGGCGGTGCCGTCGGCGAGATTGCAAGGCAATGCTACATGATCGCCGCCGAGCGATGCACGAAACGCCTCCAGCTTGTCGACATTGCTACCCGATACCGCAAGCCGCGCGCCCTGCGCACTCAGCGCCTTGGCAATCGCACTTCCAAGCCCGCCCGAAGCGCCGGTCACCAACGCTGTCATTCCGGTAAGATCGAACATTCCCAGCCCTGTCATTAGAATTCCTTCGCCAGGGCCTCGATGTCGTCCATCGAGACGACGCTCGTGACCTTGGCGTCCGGAACGATGCGCTTGACCATCGGCCCAAGCACCTTGCCGCCGATTTCGACGAATTCCCCGGCCCCGACCTCGAACATGTTCGCGATGCTCTCGCGCCAACGGACCATGCCGGTGACCTGTTCGACGAGCTGATTGCGGATGGTGTCGGGATCGGTCTCCGGCTGCGCGGTCACATTCGCGAACACTGGGACCGCCGGCGGCTCGACAACCACATAGCCCAGGGCGTCGCGCATCGCATCGGCAGCCGGCTGCATTAGCGGACAGTGGAACGGCGCTGAGACGGGCAATGCCACGGCTCGCTTCGCACCCATCTCCTTCGCCATCTCGATCGCTCGATCAATGGCCGCTTTGTGGCCCGAGATGACGACCTGGCTCGGGTCATTGTCATTGGCGACCGTGCAGACTTCGCCTTGGGCCGCGGCATCGGCGATCTTCTGCGCGAGCTGGAGATCGGCGCCGAGCAGGGCCGCCATCGCGCCTTGCCCGACCGGCACGGCCCGCTGCATTGCCTGCCCGCGCAATTTCAGCAGCTTGGCGGTGGTCGCAAGGTCGAACGAGCCGGCCGCGCACAGCGCCGAATATTCGCCGAGGCTATGGCCGGCGACAAAGCTGGCGACATCGGCCAGACGAACCCCGAGCGTCCGCAATACGGCAACCGAATGCGCCATGATGGCCGGCTGGGCATTTTCGGTCAGCTTCAGCTCATCGTCCGGCCCATCGCACATCAAGCGGGAAAGGTTCTGGCCCAGCGCCTCGTCAACCTCATCGAATACATCTTGGGCCGCGCGGCTGGCCCCGGCCAGCGCCGCGCCCATCCCGACCGACTGACTTCCCTGCCCCGGAAAAATGAACGCGCGCATCGTGCCCCTGTTCGGTTATGGACTTCGCGGGGCGACTAAGCTGGCGAGCGTCGCTTGCCAAGCTGAAGGGAGCTTATGGCCGACCAAAAACAAGCCCAGATGCTCGGCCCCTGGATGACGCTCGCGCTCGTCATCAGCGGTGTCATCGGCGTTGGCATCTTTTTCCTTCCCATTGCCCTTGCCCCCTTGGGCGGAAGCGTCCCATTCGGTTGGCTGATCAGCGGAATAGGGGTCATGTCGATGGCCTATTGCGCGTCGCGGATCGTCAGCCCGGACGGCGGCGGGCTGCAGGCCTATGTGGAAAACGAGCTCGGACCGGGCGCGGGTTTCATCGTAACCTGGGTCACCTGGTGTTCGAGCTGCGTTGGAAATCCCGCGGTCGCACTCGCCGCCGCCGCGGGCCTCGCCACCATCGTGCCGGGCCTGTCTGGCCACCTGGTCATCCTGGCCTCGGCGTTCTTCGTGGTTCTGACGCTGGTGAACCTGCGCGGGATCAAGACTGTGGGCGAGCTTGCCATCGTGACTGTGCTGATCAAGGTGCTTCCGCTTCTTGCAGTGATCGTCATCGCGGCGCTGCTAGGCGGAAGCGGCGCGTCGCTCCAGCCAATCGATGTTCCTCCGGCCTCGCTCGGAAATATTGCGACTGCATCCGCGCTTTGCCTGTTCGCTCTGACCGGATTCGAATTTGCCCTCTCGCCCGTCGGCAAGATCCGCAATCCCGAGCGCAACCTTTCGCGGGCACTCGTGTTCGGGCTTGCCGGAATCGCGATCGGCTATTTGTTGGTCACGCTCTGCCTCAGCCTGGTCATCCCCAATTCGAACATCGCCAAGTCAATTGCCCCGTTCCCTAAGGCCATTGGCCTTTACTGGGGAGCAACGGCTGCGATCCTTGCAGCAGTCGCGATGGTCGTCAGCGCCTTCGGCACCTTGAACGCATCGATCCTCGCCTGCGGTGAAATGCTCTATTCCATGTCGCTGCGGAACGACATGCCGCGTTATTTCACGCGCACGAACCGGTTCAATGCGCCCTACGCCGCCTTGCTCGCGAGCGTGGCGCTCGGTTTCGTTCTATTGATCCTCAACGAGGCGAAGGGAACGACGCAGCTGTTCACCTTCATTACCCTGCTTGCGGCCGACGCGGTCCTGTACCTCTATTCGGCGGCAGCCATTGCGGCTGCAATCAAGGACAAGAGACCGCTGACGACGATCGCCTGCCTCATCGGCCTCGCCTTCGTCCTTTTCGCTTTCTACGGCTCCGGTCTCGAAGCCTTCCTGCTTTCGCTGGGCCTCCTTGCCATCGGAGTCGTCATTTTCGCGATCAGGAAGGGGCGGACCAGCCGGCGGCGGGCGGCCGATCGAACCGCGCCTGAGGAATCATAGCCCGAAGCTTGCTTGCGAAGCTCCTCAGGCACACTTCGCTCGTCCCCAGCGGCCCCGCCCGGTAGCTCGGCGATTGCATGCCCAGCTGCACCCGGGTGATGAGCTCGGTATCCTCGGCGTTCACCCGGCGGTTGATCCGCCAGTTGAGATAGCGCGCGGCCCGCATCTCACGCCGCTCGTCCGGTAGTCCGTAGCTGATTTCTCGGATTACGGTCTCGGTCGCGCTCACCGGCAGGAACTGCATGAAATCGACCTGGTCGGGGTAGATGTCGAAAGCAACGTTGGGGAATAGCTTATAGTAAAGCCATTTGCGCTGGTGGCTTTCGTGGCAAATGCTCCGCCGCGCGGCAAGATCTGCTGATAGGCGCGCTCCGACGGATTGGCGGATAATTTCTCGACGAGGTCGCCCTCCATCCGGTCAACGTGGCCGCTGGCTTCGATCCGATAGTTTCGTCCGAACAGCCTCGTCAGTCCGGGATGGCCGATGGGGATGTGCAGCCCGTCCGAATAATTGTCGGCGATCGTCTTCCAGTTGAGGTCGCGCGGGCGCTCGGTCACACGGCCGATCGCGCGCAGATCCTCGAACCGGTAGGGTTCGACCTCGCTTTCATAGGGCGCATCATCTCGGCCACCGACGGCGCGCCCGGCTCCAGCGTCACGAACAGAAAACCGCGCCAGTTTTCGATCGCGAGCGGGAACAAGACCAAGATCATCGGGTCGGAGGCCCGGATATTCCTCACGGTGCGGGACCCCGACCAGCCGCCCGTCCCGCGCATAGCTCCACGCGTGATAGGGGCAGGTCAGCACCTTCGCGCAGCCCCCGCTGCCGTCGACCAGCCGGGAGCCGCGGTGGCGGCACACATTGGCGAAGGCGCGTACCTCGCGGTCGTCACCGCGGATCACAATCACGCTCTCGCCAAGATAGTCGAGCGTGCGCCATTCGCCCGGTTCGGCGATCTCGCTTTGGTGACACACCACCTGCGGCGCGGCACGAAGAAATGCGGACTTCTCCGCTTCCAAAAACTCGCCGTCGCAATAGAGCCATCCCGGCAGGCTCATGCCGTCGAGGGAATCGGGCGTCAGACCGACGGTTTTCAGTTGGGTTGCCACGCACCTGACCTTGCCATTTCGGGCGTTTTGCGGCAATGGCGCCGGCGATGGGGTGCGGGCTGGTCTCGCGCCCCAGTGTTTTTCGTGCTCGCTCGTCCCCCGGACAAGCTGCGCGCGCAAAATTGAACGACAGCCGGAGGGGCGTCCGCATTGGGCGGCGTCAGCGATCGGCCAATGAAAGACGACGAAACATGCCGCTTTACGAGCATGTTTTCCTCGCGCGTCAGGATCTGGCTCAGGCCCAGGTCGATGCGCTCGCGGAAAACGCTACCAAAATCATCGAAGACAATGGCGGAAAGATCGCCAAGACCGAGACCTGGGGTCTGCGGTCGCTGGCCTATCGCATCGCCAAGAATCGCAAGGCGCACTATGTCGCGCTCGACATCGATGGCCCCGCCGCCGCGATCGCCGAGCTCGAGCGTCAGTCGAACATCAACGAGGATATCATCCGCTTCCTGACCATCCGCGTCGATGAGCTCGAAAAGGGCCCGTCCGCGATGATGCGTCGCGGCGAGAAGGAGCGCGAGCGCCGGTCGGGGGACCGCGGCGAGCGCACCGAGTATCGAGCCGCTCGTGAAGAGGAGGTCGAATAATGGCCCGCGCATTTTTCCGCCGCCGCAAGTCCTGCCCCTTCTCGGGCAAGGACGCTCCGAAGATCGATTACAAGGACGTCCGGCTGCTTCAGGGCTTCGTCTCCGAACGCGGCAAGATCGTGCCCTCGCGAATCACCGCCGTCTCCTCGAAGAAGCAGCGTGAGCTGGCCCGCGCCATCAAGCGCGCGCGCCACATCGGCGTGCTTCCCTACATCGTGAAGTAAGGAGCGCCCGACATGGAAATCATTCTGCTTGAGCGCGTCGAAAAGCTCGGCGCCATCGGCGACGTGGTGAAGGTCAAGGACGGCTTTGCGCGCAACTATCTGCTGCCGAACAAGAAGGCGCTTCGGGCCAACGAAGCCAACCGCAGGGTCTTCGAGGCCAATCGCGCGAAGATCGAGGAAGATAACGCCAGCCGGCGTTCGGATGCCGAGAATGACGCTAAGGGTGTCGACGGGAAGACCGTGCAGCTCATCCGCCAGGCCTCGAACACCGGCCAGCTCTACGGCTCCGTCAGTGCGCGCGACATCATCGAAGCGCTGGAGGCGGATGGCGCCAAGGTGACCAAGAGCCAGGTCATCCTTAATCGCCCGATCAAGGCGATCGGCGTGCACGACGTGAAGATCGCGCTTCATCCGGAAGTCGCGGTGACGGTGAAGGTCAACGTCGCCCGCTCGCCGGAAGAGGCGGACCTGCAGGCGCAGGGTGTCGACGTCATGTCGCAGATGTTTGAGCGCGATACGGCAGCGTTCGTCGAGGACTATGACCCGAAGGCGGAGCCGGGCGCGACGGCGGAAACGCCGGCGGAGCCGGCTGGCATCCCGGAGGTCGAGGCCGAGAGCGACGAAGGCCTAAGCTTCGGCGCCGCACCAAAAATCAGGCCGCCGGTCGAAAGATCGGCGGCCTTTTTCGTTGCGTCGAGCCGTTTGTCGCAAACTTCGTTCGACCGTCGGAACGGTTGCTCATCGACCCTTGTTTAACAAGTCGGAGCAAGCGGGGGCCATGTGGGAGTATCGCAATGGCCGAAGAACGTGACGAACAGGAATTTGGCGGCACCGAAGGTCGCCAGCCGACCGATCAACAGAATCAGCAACCGACCGGCCAGCAAGGCCAGCAGGCCGGCGGCCAAAGCTCGCAGCAATCGATGAGCGGGCAAAATCAATCCAGCCAGGGCAGCGAAGGCAGCTTCGGCGGCCAGAGCACGGGCCAGAGTTCGGGCCAGAGCACGGGTCAGAACAGCGGCCAGCCGATCGGCGGCAACGACAGCAACACCGGAACCGGGACCACGATGAGCCAGGGCGCCGACTTCGGCCGTCAAGGCGCGAGCGGCCAGTCGCAGTCACAGGGCTCGGGCGACACCATGACCTCAGATCGTGGCGCCGGTTCGGGTGGGTCCGGCTCCAGCTCTTCGGGTAGCGGCTCATCGTCCGGCGAAGGCTTCATCGGATCGCAAGGTAGCGGCTCCGACGATTACCTGCAGGATAGCGGTTCGCCCTCGGGCTCGGCAACTCGACTCCTCCGATAGTGCAACCGGCGGCTCCGACTTCGCGCGACAAGGCCGCGGCGCTCTCGACGAGGATGAGAATGACTCCGACAGCGGCCAATCGGGCGGTGGATCGGGCTCCTCGGGCGGCGGCTCTTTCTAAGGACCTCTGCTAATAACTAGCGCCGCGTTCCATCAGAAGAAACGCGGCGCTTTCTTTGCATCAAGCGGCAACCTTCGCGAGGATCGCATTCTCCCGTTCGATCCATGGCGCGAAGCTCGGCCGCGAAAGGATCGAATCGACGTAAGCGTAAACCCGGCCATGCCGTTCCGAGTCCTTGGCGCAGCCAAGATGGCGCAGGTTGGCGAACGGACTGGCGATCGCGATGTCGGCCAGCGTCAGTTGGTCGCCGACCAGGAAGCCACCGGCATCCGGCACAACATTCTGCAAATAGTCGAGGATCGGCGGAAACTCCTCCTGTTCCGCTTTGTTGGCCGCGTCCAGATCGCCCGGTCTCTTGAAAAACAGCGGGGAAACGATCCGGTTGAAAAACATCTTGGCACCGCACGCGGTCAGCACCGTGTCGGCATATTCCTCGAACCAGATTGTTCGGCCGCGCAGTTCCGCCTCGCGCGGGATCAGAGCGGGCTCGGGCTGCTTGGCCTCGAGGTAGTGAACGATCGCACTCGAGTCCGCGAGCGTGAAGTCGCCGTCGCGAAGCGCGGGCATTTTCCGGAGCGGACTGGCGGCGAGGAAATCCGGGCCGGGTTGGCCTGGCGCATCGCCTGTGGGCTTGAGCTCGAGCTCAAGCTCCTTCTCGGCCGCGAATGCGAGCACCTTGCGCACATAGGGCGATAACGACGAACCATAGAGAATCATCAGCCAAATCCTTTGCCGCAAAGGGAAACCTCGCCCTGCCCATCCGTTGATTAGGCCAACGCAAGGAGCAGGCGATGAACGGCAATAGCAACAATGACGAACAAAAGCGCGGCCTCGACGAGGCGATCGAGGGAGATCCGCAGTCGAAGCATGGCGATGAAGGCAAGTCCGTGAACGGCGGCCGGCAGGCGGGCCCGAACAGCGCACGGAGTGGTGAGCCGATCGCTCCGCAAACCGGCGAGCCGATTGAACATTCGCACTAGCGTTCGCGAAAGGAGCAAATCGATGCGCAGCAACGGCGGCAAGGACGAATCTCGACGACAACCTTCACGACCCGACTTTGCGGGATCATGAACTGGGCCGTGGCGAAACCGCGACCGCCGAAAAGAAGCCAAAGGCGCCAGCGGATCACCGCACGGGCCGCAAGGACTAACGCATCCGGTAAAAGTCGGCGATCCGGTCGAGGGCGAGGGTCAGCACCAGCCTGCCGGCGCGCGCGGGCCAGCCAAGCGCGGTTTCGGCATCCCGCATGCCTTCGCCGGCACATACGATGCGCCACAAGATGTCGGCCAGACCCGGTCCGGCTGCGGTGATCGCAGCATCGAAGCGGGCTTTGGCATCGAGCTGCGCGCCGTTGAGGTCCGGCGTCCCAGCCGATCCGCCGCGACCCCGCGAGACCGGCGCCGAGTCCCAGGCCATGGTCACCCGGGGCGCCAGCTGGGCCCGCTCCCAATCCCATCGCAGCCGTTCACCGGCGTCGAACTGGCGCCGGCTCAGCAATCCGCGCGCAAACAGCCAGCCGAGCGGCGATTCGGCGAGATTGACGGTGATCGAGCGCGCATCGGTCAGGCGTTCGCTGAGCAGGCGCGGGTCGGTTCGTGGGCATTCGGTTCTCCTCGTCACGAGTCGAAGTCGCTTGCCATATCGGCAATGTTGTAGGACAGAGCCAAAACCGTTTTGGTTCGTTGGAGGGCTTGATGATCACGCGTATTCGGGAAGTTCGGCGCGCTCGCGGCTGACGCTCGACGATGTTGCCCGCCGCTGCATGCCGCCCACGACCGCCCAGACGATCGGCCGGCTAGAAACCGGAACTCGCACGGTCTCGGTCGGCTGGCTCAACCGCATCGCGCAGGCGCTCGGGGTGGAAGCGCAGGACCTCGTCGAGGGCGGCGATAAGGCGGAGCTGAAGGTAGCGGCCATTCTCGGCCCCGGCGGAGCGTCGGCGCCGCGCAAGGCGGCGATCGTCGTCTCCCCTCGCGCTAGTGAGGGCCAGGTCGCGATCCTGGTGGCCGGCGGCTTGGGCGACTATCGAACCGGCGATGAGACTGTGGTGCGACACGCTCGGCCCCGAAGACTATGCGCGCGCGCTCAATCGCGACGTCCTTGTGCCCCGGCCGGCAGGCCGCTTCCTGTTCGGGCGGCTGATCAATCGCGACGAAGAACGATTGCAGATTCTGCCGCTCGACCCCGGCGGACGCCAGCAAGTGGTGGCCAATCCGCCGTGGCTCGGGGTGGTCAGCCGGCTGGTCCGTGCGCTGTAGGGGAATTCAATGACCAACGAAAAGGACACCGCGGCAGCGTCGGCGGAAATCGATGCGAAGATCAATTCCCTGTCCGATTGGCGGGGCGAGATGCTCCGCCGCCTGCGCTCGGTCATCCGGGCGGCCGACCCCGGCATCGTCGAGGAAGTCAAATGGCGAAAGCCGTCCAATCCTGGCGGCGTCCCGGTTTGGTCGCACGACGGCATGATTTGCACCGGGGAAACCTACAAGGCCGCGGTCAAGCTGACGTTCGCCAAGGGAGCGTCGCTCGACGACCCGTCGAGCTGTTCAACTCGAGCCTTGAAGGAAACACGCGCCGGGCCATCGACTTCCATGAAGGCGACGAGGTCAACGAAGCAGCGCTGAAAGCGCTCGTCCAGGCGGCGGTCGCCCTAAACCAATCCATGTCGAAGTAATGGCGGCTGGTGGGCGCTGACGGGCTCGAACCGCCGACCCTCTCGGTGTAAACGAGATGCTCTACCAACTGAGCTAAGCGCCCGCCCCAGCGCCGTTGCCACGGGCAGCGGGACGCCGCAAGCTGGTCAAATCGCCACGACGGACCCGACCTCGGCGAAATAGCGCCGGAGCGATTGGCTCGCCTCCGGCGCCAGCTCCACGTAGATCCGCCGCCCATCGTGGGGATCGGGGCGGCGAATGAAGATGTTCTGGCTGACCATCGTCTTGAGCCAGCGAAGCGCAGTCGTCGCCGGCACGGCCGCCGCGATGCACAGGCTGGAGACTGGCACTCGAAGCTGGGCGATCTCGGCCTGCAGGAGATCAAGCAGCATGTCCCACGCTGGATCGGCGAACAGGTCTTCCGCAAAATATTTCGAGCGAACGCGACGCGCGCGAATGACGGCGCTAACCGTCTCGATCGCCACAGGCGGAGCTTCCGCGGCGCCGTTGGCCATCCGCAGATGCGGGGCCGGCTGATCATTGAACGCCGGCCCGGACGACAATCTGGCCAAGGTGGATGCAATCCGGCTGACCTCGTCACTCAGCTGGCGGAGGCGCTCGGCGCTGCGATCGCTCGCCCGCTCGTGCAGCGCGAGTCCGGCGTCGTGATGGGCTCGCGCGAGCGGCCAGGCCGCCGCTCCGCTCGGCTTCGGAGGCATTGACGATGATCTCGACACGAGGCTCGGCGATGGCGGCGGTCACGGCATCGACATAGTCGGCCGCGCTCGACACCACGGCTGCGTAGCGGCCATCGGCGACATCGCGGCTGATGCGGCCGAGAAGTTCATCCATTGCGGCGCCGCCGTCGCAGTCGATCTCAACCCATAGTCCCGCAGCAGCGCCTGCTGGTCGATCCTGCGCCAGCGCCATCTCGACACTGAGCCGGGCGCCGACGCGGAACCCGGCGGCGTCGATCGTTGTTTCGGCGCGCGTCAGCGCGGCGCTCGCTGCTTCCAGCCAGCAAGAAGGGGCAGGGTCATCGTAACTGACGAGCGGAAGCATCGGTCGAAAACGCAACCATGAGGATCGTCCCCAAAAAAACGGGACCGAGCGGCGCCGTGATAACGCGCATTGTGGACGAAAGTTAGACGGTTTCGGCTCCAGAATGGACCGAGCCTGATGGAACCCTCGTTAACTTCGCGTAGAGCATGTTTCCGTGTTGCCGGGGGGCAGGATGTTTAGCGTACCGATTGAACCGGCGGGGACGGAGCGAGCACGTTGGCTCGCTGAGCTCGCGAGCGCATTGGAGGAAGCAAGCATCCTACTGGGCGGCGCGAGCGTCGAACCATCGGATCTCGCTGAGGCTCGTGACTTGTTCGTCAGTATCGAGGCGGCCCGGATGGAGATCCAAGCCTTGCAGCGCAGCCGCGCCCTGACCCCGCGGCAGGAAATAACTCCGGAATGGACCTATTCCCCCGTGTGGGTGCGCGCTGGCTCTGACGTTTAAAGGCCTGCAGGCAATTCCCCGCCCCCGCCAAATGGCTCGAGGAACGGCTCAAGCGGCGGCGGCTTCCATCCGGACGTTGCGACAAAGGCGCGGTTGAAGAAGGCCTGCTTGCCATAGCGAAGCGAAGTCCCGTCGGGCCCGTCCACGAGCCCGCCCGCAGCGAGCAACACCGCATGTCCGGCCGCCGTATCCCACTCGCTGGTCGGGGAAGCTCGCGGATAGATGTCCGCGCGACCCTCGGCGAGGATGCAAAACTTGAGCGATGATCCGACCGACGCATAGCTGCAGGCGCCAACGGCCTGCTCAAGATAATCGATCGTCGCCTGGTTGAGGTGTGATTTTGAGGCGACGGCGGTCATTTCATTTCCGCGCGCACGCGTGCGGATGGGCCGCCGGCCTCTTCCCTCATCCAGCCAGGCGCCGGTCCCCGGACAACCACCATGCAGGCGGCCGGTCGCCGGCGTGAAGACGACTCCCAGCACCGGTGCCCCCTTATCAATCAGCCCGATGTTGACCGTATAATCGTCGCCGCCGCGCACGAACTCCTTGGTTCCGTCGAGCGGGTCGACAAGGAAATAAATCTCGTCGTGCGCCGGAATGCGGCCGGCGGCGACTTCCTCTTCGGCGATGACGGGAACGCCGGGGGCTGCCTCGGCCAGGGCGGCCAGGATGATCAGCTCGGCTGCACGGTCGGCCTCGGTGACCGGCGATGAATCCCGCTTCGATTCAACCTCGAAGCCGCGCCGGACGATGGTCAAAATCGCTTCGCCAGCCGCTCGCGCCGCGTCCGCGCAGGCGTCGAGGAGCGCGTCCTTATCCAACTTAGCGCGGCGCCATCCTGATACCGCCGTCGAGGCGCACCGAGGCCGCGTTCATGTAGACATTCTCGATCAGGAACAGGCGAGTCGTGCATATTCCTCGGCTTCGCCGAGGCGCTTGGGGAACGGGCACCTGCGCGCCCAGCGCGTCCTGGACGTTGGGCGGCATCATCGCCACCATCGGCGTCTTGAATATTCCGGGCAGGATCGTGTTCACACGAATTCCTTCATTCATCAGGTCGCGGGCGATCGGCAGCGCCATCGCCAGCACCCCGCCCTTCGACGCCGAATAGGCCGCCTGCCCGATCTGCCCGTCCTCGGCCGCGACCGAGGCGGTGTTGATGATCACGCCCTTCTCGCCATCGGCAAGCGGCTCGAGATCGACCATTCCGAACGCCGCGTTGGCGATGCAGCGGAAGGTGCCGATCAGGTTGATCTGGATCGCCAGCTCGAACTGCTGGATCGGATAGAGGCTGCGCAGCTTTCGTTTCCTTGTCCCGCGAAACGGTCTTGGCGGCGTTGGCAACGCCGGCGCAATTGACCAGGATCCGTTCCTGCCCGTGGGCCGCGCGGGCCTTCACGAACGCCTCGCGCACCTTTTCGTCCGAGGTCACGTCGACCTCGCAAAAGACGCCCCCGATCTCGCCTGCGACCTGCCCGCCCTTGCCCTGGTCGCGGTCGAGCACCGCGACCTTCGCTCCGCGCCGTGCCAGTTCCCGCGCAGTCGCCTCCCCAAGCCCGGAGGCAGCTCCAGTCACAATCGCCGCTATTCCCTGAACGTCCATGCCTGCCTCTTTGCTCGGGGTCGATCGCCGCCTAGTCGCCGCGGGCATCGGCTGACAAGAAAGACAATCAGGGCCGATTCAGCATCGGTGCAGCTTCGCCCGCCGATAATGGATCTCAATCATCGCGGCAGAGCGTAGAGTAGACCGCGAGTAAACGGGGAAATGAGTGCGCACCATGGCATCGACGGATATTGATGATCGCGCTCGCGACGGTTGCGCAATTCCCCGCCTCGGCGGCAATCGGGCAGGTTCCGGCGCCGGTCGCGCCGCTCCCAGCCGAGCAAATCGTGCCCGATGTCGCAGCGGCGTACGACACCTATCACATCCGTCCAATCTGGTTTCGCGGCGGATGCCCGACAATGCCGCGATCGGACAGCTGGTCGCCATCCTTCAGCGCGCGCCGTTCGATGGCTTCAGGGAGGGCCCGCAGCTTGCCGCTCAAGTTGAAGCCGCCGCTGCTCTTGCCCGGGGTAGATCCCGACCGCCCAACCGGATGCCGATCGCGTGCTGTCGTCAGCCTGGGTCCGTTACGTCCAGGCGCTGAAGCGCCCGACTCCGGGCATGATCTACGCCTATCCCGGTATTGAAACCGCAAGGGTCGACGCGGCGATCAGATTCTGCTCACGGCCGCCGCCGCACCGTCGCTTCAGCGCCTATCTGTCGGAGACCGCGCAATTGAACCCGATCTATGCCCAGCTCCGCGATGCGGCCTGGGCGAGGCTCAGGCAACCGGCAACATGACGCCCGACCCGCGGCTTCTCGCCAATCTCGATCGTGCGCGGTCCGTGCCCGCGCGGGCCGATTCCTGCTCGTGGACTCCGGCTCGCAGCTGCTGACCTTGTACGACAATGGCCAGCCGGTCAATTCGATGAAGGTCATTGTCGGCACGAACGAGCTTCCGACCCCGCTCATATCCAGCATCATGTACTACATGACCTACAATCCATACTGGCACGCGCCCGACCACCTCGTCCGAAAGACGATCGCTCCGACGGTGCTGCGACAGGGCATGAAATATCTAAAGTCGCACGGGTACAGTGTCGTTGACAAGTGGAGCGAGAACCCGTCGATCCTCGACGCTGCCGCCGTGGATTGGAAAGGCGCCTCGACCGGTTCGGTCCATTTGCTGGTTCGCCAGGACCCGGGACCGCTAAATTCCATGGGCAACCTCAAGTTTCCCTTCCCCAACCCCGAAGGCATCTATCTTCACGACACGCCCAACAAGTCGCTGTTCGCAAGCGAACGTGCGCAACCTCAGCAACGGCTGCGTGCGGGTCGAGGATGCCAATCGTCTTGGCCGCTGGCTGCTTGGGCAGGAGCCGGTCGCGCCGAGCAAGGATCCGAACTCGGGTTCAGTTGGCCGCCGGAGCGCCGATTGTGCTGACCTATCTACCGCCAAGGTATCGGATGGAAAAGTGACATATCTGGACGATTTTTACGGCTGGGACACGAACCCGCCAACCCAATTCGGTCGAGCTATCAGCTGCCAAGCCACTGAGCGCGGGGGCGCGGGCTCGCTCTCAAATTGATCGCTCACAAAAGAAAACCGGCCCGGACATTCGCCCGGACCGGTATTTTCTTGCCTTGCGTGCCGCTTAGAGGCCGCGTTCCGGCGCCGGAGGCGGCGGCGGAGGCGGAGGCGGCGGTGCCGGGCAGGTGTCCGTCGCCGGGATCACCGAGCCGTCCGGGCAGGTCTGCGTCGCCGGAGGTGGCGGCGGAGGCGGCGGGGGCGGAGGCGGCGGAGGCGGCGGAGGCGGCGGAGCCGCTAGATTGTAGGTCAGGCTCGCCAGCAGGCTGTGCGACTTGAAATGCGTCCGGGTGTCGAACGGGACGCCCGTGTTCACGCCAAGGGTCGAGAACGTGGCGTCATAGTTGAGCTTCGGCACGTCGAAGTAACGAAACTTGAAGCCAAGGTCGATATTCGGGCTCATAGCCCAGCGCGCACCGGCGATGAGCCTGCCAGGCGAAGCTGCTGTCGGTGCCTGAGATGTTGCCCGCGCCGTAGGGCGGGAAGGAAGGCTATTGACCGAGTTCTTGATGCTGGCCCAGCCGGCGCCGGCGCCAACGAAGCCGTACAAGCGGTTTTCATCGCCGAAATCGACAAGCGCGTTGACCATGCCGGAAATCGCGCGTGCGTGGTGCCGTCGGCTGCCACCTTGTCTTGGCTCGTCGTGAACGACCGTAACACCGGCATGCTTGTAACCAAGCTCGCCTTCGACACGGATCAGCACCGAAGTCGTAACCCGCGATGAGCGTCGACATCCTAGCCACCGTGATGATCGACCTTGTACAGCGGATTGGTTGCGCCGTCGTTGACATCGCGTGCGCATGTCCTCAACGACCATCCGCCGCCATCAAGGCCAAATAGAAAGAACCGTCCCGAGCGAGCGCTGGGCTCGCGAGACCGGTCGATGCGAGCGCCAACACAATGGCCAGCTTGCGCATAATTGTCCCCTTTCAAATGCGTTCTAAAGATTGAACTGCGGGGAACACATTATGAGAGCGGCGGTTGCGGTGCAAGCTTCCGAATGGTGGTTCCTGTTGCCGAAAAGCCTCAGTCGTAACGCGGCCGTCAGAAATCCAGAATCGAATGTTGCTCAGATCTCGATCAGGCCGTGGGTGCGAAGCGCCGCTAGCAAAAGGCTGAGCGCCGCCCTGCGCCTCGGCATCGACCACCGCGCCTCCGGCTGGCGAGCTAATCGCCGCCGCTCTCGCGCCAACGACCTGGTGCCGCCGATCTCGACGCTCAAGGCTTTGACGACGCCCACCTCCCAGCTGCCGCCCCCGAGAACTCCTCGGCCAGCTCGCCCTTCAATCGCTTGAATTGCTCGCCCGACAGCACGCTTCCATCCGCCGGCTCATAGGTCAGCGCCCCGCTCGGCCGCGCCCCATTGTCGAGCAGCGCCTTGTTCCATCTCGCCGCGCGATTGTGCACGCTCGCCGCGCCGATCGCGGCCTCGATGCAGCCCATCCCATAATGGTCGTCGCGCGGATGAAGCGCCTTGATATGCACGACCTGCATCCGCTCGAGCCCGTCCAGGCGGTTGATCCGCACCGCCTGCCCCGCCGCTCGATACAGATAAGCCGACCGGCCAGCCCCGCTCGTCGCTCACCACGCTCACCCGCTCCGGCCGCAGCAGACACAGCTCAGCACGGCACGTCGCGGTCGTCGGCGATCAGCCGTACATAGGCATTGCCGTGCAGCAGCAGGTTGGCGGCGATGCTTTCGAGCAGGCCGTCGCGCCTGACCAGCGCCACCGCGCGCTCGCCCTCGCCATCGATCGTCAGCCCGCCGAGCATCCCGGCGACCAGCCGAACCGAGCGCTGCCCGACCGGATTGCGCCGGAAAACCTCCTCGAATTGCTCGGAATAGGAGCGAGCGAATCCCCTCCTCCGCTGCATCTACTTTGTCAGCCACGCCGGCACAAACGGCCGCGCGTCCGGAGGCGCGCATTTGCGCCCGAACCACCATCCCATCGCTCGCTCCTAAGCTTGAGTACCCGAGCATAAGGTCGCGCTTGCGAAGCAACGCGGCTTATGTCGAAGAGAGACGAAAGCCGGCCAGCCGGCGCCGAAGGCGACCGGTCTGACGTCACGGATTCACTGCCGTGACGGCCTCCACCGTGTCTAAAAAATCAGCGGCTCACACGCGCATGATCGCCTTCGCGGTCGCGTGCCACCACGGCTTGTCCCACAGCAGGTCGACCGGTGACCGAGACCGCCAGAAGACCGGGAACCAGATCTTGTAAGCCTCGTGGACCCGCCGGTTGCGGATCACGTCCCACACGAACATCGGCGCCATCGCCAGCAGGACATAGAAATCGGTCGCCACCGGGTTCGCCGGCATCGTCGACGGCAGCCAGCCCATCCGGTCGATCGCCGCGCCCAGCGGAACCGCGATCGCCAGGATCACCATCCTCTTGTGCATGCCCGGCATCGCCGCGCCCGCGCGCTGAGCGCGATCGTGATGAACAGCGCGAACAGAATCCCGGCGCCATCTGCAGCAGCAGGATATTCTCGAGGATCGGCAGCACCGGCGCCAGCGCTCGCACGAACCTCCGGCGGCCCGAAGTTCGCTCCGCCCCACACCTGATAATACATGGTCGGCGCAAGGATGAACCCGACCACGACCAGCGCGCGGCACCAGCACGAATGCCGAGCACGCCGAGCTGCATGTGCAAGCGCCTTGCGGCCCGTCGCCATCAGCCACGGTCTGCGCCAGCAGCAGCAGCAGGAACGACCCCATCAGCACCGCGTGCAAATGCAGCACCAGCGGGAACGGCGGCCGCGCCCCGGCATTCACCAGCGCCGACCTTCATCATCGCATCCGGGATGAACCCGACCAGCACGATGGCAATGAACCACGCCGCCATGAGCACGTAGATCCAGCGGTCGATCGCATGCGCGCGCGGCGTTCCCGACAAGCACGTCCGGCCGCGCGTTCGCGTCGAATAAGTCCCTGCAATGTCGCCATGCAGTACCCCCTCGCTCTTCGCCGATGGGGCAAACATTATCTTAACGCCGGCGCTGAATGCCTTGTCCGCGACCGACGTTAATTCTACAAGCCGCCGCACCCGCGGCAGTCCCGATCGCGTCTCGCTCAGCACCGTCATCGCCCACACCATCGCGTCGGCCCGGTCCGGCGATCGCCCCGGCCCTTCATAGCCGCCGCCCGCGATCATCCCGCCAAGCTCCGCCTCGAGCTCGGGAAACTCGCCCGCGAAGAACGCCTTGCCCTTCTCGAACTTGAGCGCGATCGGCTCGGCCCGCGCGCTCTTGCCTTGCGACGCATGCACCAGCCGCACTTTCAGCCCGAGGTCCGCCGCCTTCAGCACGCTCTCGACCATCGCCCCGCCATTGTTCGCTTCCGCAACGACCAGCCTGGTGTTCCACCGCGCGGCACGCCGCGACCCGGTTCGCCCAGCCTTCGGGCGAAAGCCCGCGCACGGTCGCATCCTCGAGCACGTACAGCACATCGCCGCGCGATCCCGCGACCACGATCCCGCACGCGTCGATCCCTCGCTCGCCCCCGCCGGCGGATCGACCCCCACCACGATCGCGATCGAAAGCCCCTCTCCCCTTTGCGGGAGAGGGGTCGGGGAGGAGGGGGGCAACGCGCGCCCGCTCGATCAACTCCCGCGGCCACAACGCCCCCTCGACATCGCTGCAGCAATTCCCCATCCAGCTCCTGCGCGCCCGAGCCGCGTCCCGCCATAGGTCGCGGTCATGATCTCGATCGAACTTCTCGTCCAGATTGATATTGTCGCTCGTCCGCCCCCGCGTCGTCACCGTCCAGTGGCGTCGTCGATCATCGCTTGCAGCAGCGCGATCGGCCGCGGCGTCGTCGTCACCAGCGCCCGCGCTCTCGGCCCCCGCCGCAGCGCTAACTGCAGATTCATCCACGCCTTCTCCGCCTGCCCCCATTTCGCGAGCTCGTCGCCCAGGCGAAATCGTACTCCGGCCCGCGCAGGCCATCGGCATTGTCGCCCGAAAACAGCTGCGCCTCGCTTCCGTTCGGCCAGCGCAGCCGCCCCAGGCTCGGCTCCCAGCTGCAGCTGCCGCGGTGGTCGCCTCGCGACGCTCAGCAGCCCGCTCACGCCTTCGACCATGATGCTTCGCGCGTCGTCGATCGTCGCGCCGACCAGCGCGATCCGACGCCCGGCCCGCCTTCGCCAGCCGTGAGATCCATTCCGCGCCCGGCCCGGGTCTTCCCGAAGCCGCGCCCGGCCAGCATCAGCCACATGCGCCAGCCTTCGCCGTTCGGCGGCAGCTGGTTGCTCGTGCACCCATCGCTCGAAGTCAGCATCGATCTCCACCAGCGTCCTGCCGACGTCATGGCGGCGATGATCTGCCGACGGACTCCTGGCTCTGTCGCATTAACAGTATCCGCTCTCGTGAACCATCACACCGTAACCGGGCTCATTTCCGCTTGCCCGCTCTTGCTCGTCATCCCGCTTCTTCAACCGCTGGAGCTTGCGGACCAGCCGCTCGCGAATTTCGTCGATCTCTTCGGGGGCGGGTCGGTCGCGCCTCCAGCGCCGTGTCGCGATGCATCTTGAGCAACGTCAAACCAAGCTGGTTCGGATATTCGCGCATCCGCTCTTCGCTGCCGTCTCGTCGTTGATCACCCGCTCGGTGCCGTTGAACGCGCGGTCGAGCAGCACCCGTCAAGCCGCTGAAAGGCGATCGCCGATCGCTCGCGCCAGCGCGGAGCGGAACCCGCGTCCATCTTCCGCCGGCGATAAGCGACGGTCATCGGCAATACCGCTCTGCCGGCAGGCCTCGCTGACGTTGCAAGTCTCGGCGAGGACCGAGAGGAACTCTGTTAGCCTTGGCCTTCGACCAATCGCGCGCCGCCCTTCTTCTTTATCTGCGGCTTGCTCGTCCCGACCAGCGTCAGCTTCTTCTTCCTCGCCAACCCCGCCTCCCGAACGCCCAAATGAAAAACGGGCCGAACTCCTTAAGGGAGCGGCCCGTCCCGAGCCCAATCGAAGGGCCCAACTCGCAATTCTTCACTGTGCCTAATGTGTACCGAATGAGCGTGACGCTGTCAAGTTGTTTTTATCCTATCTGGTTTTTTCTCTGTGTGTGCAGCGTCCTTAACCGCGCGTCTTCGCCGTCGCTCACTTGACACCTTCCCCGCCAGATGCGCCACTAGGGCGGCGCGGGGGCGGAAGATGCAGGACCAGGCAGCGGACAAGGCCGGCACGCTTTTCCTGAGCTACGCCCGGGCCGACGCGGCCATCGCGCAGCGGCTCGCCAACACCCTCGAACAATTGGGCTACACCGTCTGGTGGGATGCGCTGATCGCCGGCGGCGAGGCATATTCGCGCTCGATCGCCGACGCGCTCGACAAGGCCGATGCCGTCCTCGTCCTGTGGTCGGCCCACTCGGTCGATTCCGACTGGGTGAAGGATGAAGCGGCGCAGGGGCGCGAGGCGCATCGCCTCGTCCCGCTCTCGGTCGATGGCACCCAGCCACCGCTCGGCTTTCGCCAATATCAGGTGATCGATGTCAGCCGCTGGCGAGGCCGTCGGAACGCCCCGGAAATCGCGGCCGCGCAGCGCGCCATCCAGTCCATCCTGCAAACCGGCTACGTCCCTCCTCGCCCGCCAGCCTTACGCAGTTCCCGCCGCGCCGTTCTGATCGGCGGCACGGCGGCCGGCGCCGCGCTCGTCGCGGGCGGCGGCTGGCTGGCCTGGGACCGGGGGCTCCTCGGCGCTGGCGGCGCACCGCTCAGCATCGCCGTTTTGCCGTTCCGCAACCTCGGCGGCGATCAGGCCCAGACGTATTTCGCCGACGGGCTGACCGAGGAAGTGCGCGGCGCTTTGACCCGCATTCCCGCGCTCCAAGTCCTGGCCGGAACCTCCTCGGAAAAAGCGAGCGGGCAAGGCGGCGCCGAAGACGATCGCCGCCAGCCTCGGCGTCGGCTTTCTCCTGTCCGGATCGGTGCAGCGGAGCGGCGACGTCGCCCGCATCGCCACCGACCTCATCGATGGCCGCACCGGCTTTTCGCGCTGGTCCGACAGCGTCGACCGCAAGCTCACCGACATTTTCGCGGTGCAGAGCGACATCGCGCGCACGGTCGCGCAGGCGATGTCGGTCCAGGTCGCCACCGTCGAGCCGGCGCCCGGCGGGACCCGGAATGTCGCGGCCTACGAAAATTATCTTGAAGGCCGCGCGCTATATGGCCTCGCGAGGGACGAGCCGACCGATCGCGCCGCGCTGACCCATTTCGAACTGGCGATCGCGCAGGATCAGAAATTCGCGCTCGCTCACGCCGCTCGCTCCCGGTCCCTCGCCTCGCTCGCCGGCGAATATGCCAAGGCCGATCAATTGAAGTCGCTCTATGCGGACGCAATTGCCTCGGCCCAGCGTGCGGTCGAGCTCGCGCCCGATCTCGCCGAAGGCCACCTCGCGCTCGGTTATGCGACCTTCACCGGCAAGCTCGATCTTCGCGGCGCCTGGCCGTCATACCAGCGGGCCTATCGGCTCGGTACGGCAACGCCGACATCGCCTTGCTCTATGCGCTCTATTGCTCGCGCGCCGGCCGTCCCGGCGAGGCCAAGGCCGCGGTCGAACGCGCCGTGCTGCTCGATCCCCTCAATCCGCGCGCATTCCGGGCGCAGGGCTCGGTCGCTTATGCCGGCCGCCGCTTCGCCGATGCAATTCCACCGTTCCGCCACGCGCTGCAGCTCAACCCGAAGATGACCTTCGCTCACTTCCTGATGGGAAGCGCGCTGCTGGCCCTGGGCAAGAGCGCGGAAGCGCTCAAGGAATTCGAAGCTGAGCCCGAGGCTCAATTTCACTTCACCGGCCTTGCCATCGCGCAGCACAAGCTCGGCGACGAGGCGTCCGCCAAACAATCGTTCGCCCAGTTGCAGGCCAAGGTCGGCGACAGCGCGCTTTACCAGCAGGCCGAAGTGCTGGCTCAATGGGGCCAGGCCGGCCCGGCGCTCGAAACGCTTCGCCGCGCTCGGCAAGTGGGCGATTCAGGCCTCACTTATGCCGCGACCGATCCGTTGCTCGATCCGCTTCGCCCCGACCCCGCCTTCACCAGCTTCGTGAACGCGCTCGAGCTTTCATGATGCCGCGCTATCGCGCGCTCGGCTTTCGTGCGACAAGCGCCGCTTCCTTTTTAAGGAGGACTCGCATGGTCGTCAGAGGCAAACCGATCACCGACATCGACGAAAAGGGCAAACGCGGCAGCGGCGATACCCGGGGCAGCGGCGATACTCGCGGCAGTGGCGACACGCGCGGCAGCGGCGACACCCGCGGCAGCGGCGATACGCGCTAGTCCAGGCTGTTGACCGAAGGCCGGGCGGCCATCGCCCGCCTGATCCAGTCGAGATACTGGTCGACCCGGACATAATAGCCGGGCTCGCCCTTGCGTCCGCAGCCCTTGCCCCACGAAACGATGCCGACCAGCACCGGCTCGCCATAGGTTCGAATGAGCGGGCCGCCGCTGTCGCCCTTGCAGGCGTCGGTGCGCTGCTCGCCGGCACAGAGCCACGTCTTGCTCGCTGGTTTGGCCTTGCAGCCGACCGTCGGCATGTCGCCAACCATCAGCACCGGGGAGAAATGGTCGGCCTGCTTCTCGCTCAGCTGGCCCCAGCCCGTGACCGTCACCGGTTCGCCAAGACCGATCGGCCGGTCCGTCGGGCGCGTCCCGTAGAGCCGGATCGTCGCGATCGGCCGGACCGGCTTCTCGCGCGCGGTCTCCGCATCGGCCACGAAGTGGACCAGCTCGATGTCGTTCTGCCCACTGTCCTCGTCATAGCCCGCATGCCGAACGATGCGGTCGATCCGGTAAGTGACGCCGGATCCGTCATCGATCCGCTCGGTCCCCAGCCGCACCCGATAATCGCGGTCGACCTGCTGCTGGATCAGGCAATGCGCGGCGGTCAGCACCCAATGGTCGGCGATCAGCGAGCCGCCGCAATGATGCGCCCGCTCCCACGGCTGCCAGCTTTTCAGCTCCTCAGGCGTCCAGTCCTTGAAATTGCTGTAGAGCTGGACTTGCCACGGCGCATGATGGCGAAGCGCGATATCCTGGCTTTGCTGCCGAGCCGTTGTCGCGCTCGCCGTAGTCGCGGCCAGCATCCCAAGTGCAACAAGCCAACTGGCCGAACGCATCACGCCTTCCCCACATCGCCTTCAGTAACGCGCACGATAGATCGCGGCCCGTCGCGAACCAAGTGAACCTTGCGCGGCGGTGGCTACGCGCGTCCCACGAACATGAAGGCCGCCGCCCCAATGATGCACGCGAAGGCGCCGAGATAGCGCCAGCCGATCGGCTCCTTGAGCACAATGGCCGCGAACACGGCGAACACCAGCAGCGTGATGACTTCCTGGATGATCTTCAATTGTCCGCCGCTGAAGCCGTGGCTGTAGCCGATGCGGTTCGCGGGGACGGCGAACATATATTCGATCAGCGCAATGCTCCAGCCGATCAGGATCGCCGAGATCATCGGCAGATGCGGAAACTTCAACTGACCGTACCAGGCCAAAGTCATGAAGACGTTCGAGACGAGCAGCAGCGCGACGGTAAGCATGCGCGGCCCTAACTCCTCGTCCGGATCGCGCAAGCCGCGGCACCACCAGGGAGAAAGGCGGCCGGGCCGAAACCCGGACCGCCTTTCCCACTTGGGCGCCCCTGGCGAGGGGCGTCGTGGTTAATAAAAATATAACGCAGGATAAGCAAGTGTTACGACTCCGTCGTCAAGCGTGCCAGTGCCTGAACCGGTTCGCGGCTTTACTGCACCAACCGCGAAAGAGGAGATTAGTGATGCATGCAATCCCGCTGACCGCCGGCATCCTTCTGGCCCTGTTGGGTGCTTCCCAAGCATCGGCGCAGCCCGCCGCGCAGACCATCGAGGTCGCAAACTTCCACTTCACGCCGGTGCCGATCCGCCTCGCCGCCGGCCGGCCGGTGACGCTGACCTTCGTCAACGCCTCGGGAAGCGGCCACGATTTTACGTCACCGCGCTTCTTCGCAGCAGCGACCGTCACGGCCGGTGCCGCGCCCAATGGCGAGATCGAGCTCGCGCCGCACCAGACACGCTCGATCACCCTCATCCCCCGCGCCGGCACCTACCACGCGCACTGCAGCCACTTCCTGCACAAGCAAATGGGCATGACCGACGAGATCATCGTCAACTGAGGCCGCCCGGTGCTCGCGCAGCCAATCACACCACGTGTTCGGCGTGGCCGTAGACGATGATCGACAGATAGCCTTCGCGCTGCGGCGTCCGGGGCGAGTCGCTGGCGCTCGCCTGGAAACGCTCGGCCTGCGCTTCGTTGCAGCCATATTGCGGGGTCACCGCGCCCGAAGTCGCGACCACGCGGCAATTCTTGACCGCGCCGCGCGCGTCGATCGCCAGCGCCATCACCTGGCCGCCGAGCAGCCGTTCGCCGGGCTGCAGCGATTCGAGCCGGGGCGTCGAGCCGGGCGTGAACCGACGCTCGAAGGTGATGCTGGTATATTGGTCCTTGGCACCCACGCCGCCGCTCGCCGAGGCGCTGTTGCTCGCGGTGCAATCCTGCGCGACCGCGGGCTGCAGGCTGGTCATGTAATGGCAGCCCTGGGTCTTGCCGTCGTCGGTGACGCTGACGGTCACGCGCTCCCACCAGGAAGCGGTCGAGGTCAATGGGGTGGTGGATTGGGCGGGAGGTTGGGCGGAGGTTGAAGCCAGCGCCAAAGCAGCAATCGCGGTGAACACGTCTCACTCCTTCGTGCCCGCCACTCCAACGGCATCATTGCCGCTGCCACCTGATCGCCCCAACGCGCCGATCAGGATTCGTGTCCGAGGAATTTCTGTGCGCCATTCCCGAAGCAGGATGGGACTGATGTCTCCGCAACGCAAACGTCGCGCTCGCGCTGAGCCTGTCGAAGCGTTGCCGAGCCCCCTTCGACGCCGCCTCCGGCGTCGCTCAGGACAGGCTTCGACGAGCTCAGGGTGAGCGCTGTCGCGAACGATGGCGATGGAGGCTCGCGCCACATAGAAATGGGGGCCGGCATTGCTGCCAGCCCCCACTGCGCCGAGCGAAGGATATGCCGGTGTTCGTCTACCTTGGTCCCGCCCCGGTGAAGGTTTGCGACCCCGCTTCTCGATCCTGGCTCACCAGCTCAGGCGTCGCATTCCATCTGGCTACTCCCTCTTTCGAGGAGCCCGGCTGATCTACCAGACTGCGCCGCCCGAAGGTTCGCTGGTCTTTCGACTGGCCCGGCCTCGACGGGACCGTGATCCCGTCCAAAACCGCCCGATGTTCCGCGGCCCTTCTTGGGAAACCCTCTATCGTGTCCCGCTTCGCTCACCTCAGATCCGAAGAATCTTCGGGAGCCGCGTCGCACGACAGGAAGATTTCTCTTCCGGCGCCTCTTCCCGACTGGCCCCGGCAAAAACCCGAAAGTTCTTCCCAATTGCCTGCCGGCGGAGATCGGTCCTTTGGTCGCCTGCCGCACCTTTTTTGCCGTTGCCGGCCTTCCAGGGAGGCGGGGACTTCCGTCCCGATCACAAGAGCACCATGCACCCCTCGACCGAGTTGCGGAAGCGGAATCTTCCGTGCGAAGCCTGTGGATAATGTGGATATCGGGAACAACAATCCGGGGGCCTCAAAAGCCGCGGCGTCGGTTGCCGTTCCGTTCCCCCTGCCTTACCTCGCGCAAGTGCCTGAATCCCCTGCATTGAGTCCGGAACCCGCCTATCTGCACGGCCTGAACGCCCCCCAGCGCGAAGCGGTGCTGACGACCGAGGGGCCGGTGCTGGTGCTGGCCGGCGCGGGCACTGGAAAGACCGCAGCGCTGACGGCCCGGCTCGCGCATTTGATCGCGACGCGCAAGGCCTGGCCCAGCCAGATTCTCGCCGTCACCTTCACCAACAAGGCGGCGCGCGAAATGAAGGAGCGCGTGTCCGCGATCTCCGGGGGCGCGATCGAAGGCATGCCGTGGCTCGGCACCTTCCACTCGGTCGCCGCGCGGATGCTGCGCAGCCACGCCGAGCTGGTCGGGCTCCAGTCCAACTTCACCATCCTCGACACCGACGACCAGCTCCGCGTGCTCAAGCAATTGATCGGCGCCGCCAACCTCGACGAGAAGCGCTGGCCCGCGCGCCAGCTCGCCGGGCTGATCGACCGCTGGAAGAATCGCGGCTGGGCTCCCGGCCAGGTCGACGCCGGCGAAGCCGAAGCGTTCGCCGCGGGCCGCGGCGCCGAGCTCTATTCGGCTTATCAGGAGCGCCTGCGCACTCTGAATGCCTGCGACTTCGGCGACCTGCTCCTCCACATGCTGGTCATTTTCCGCACCCGCCCCGACGTGCTCGAAAGCTATCGCGACCGCTTCCGCTATTTGCTGGTCGACGAATATCAGGACACCAACCAAGGTCAGTACGAGTGGCTCCGGCTCCTCGCCGAGCCGCGCCGCAACCTCTGCTGCGTCGGCGATGACGACCAGTCGATCTATAGCTGGCGCGGCGCCGAGGTCGCCAACATCCTCCGCTTCGGAAAGGATTTCCCCGGCGCCACGATCATCCGCCTCGAACAGAATTACCGCTCGACCAGCCACATCCTGGCCGCCGCCGACGGGCTCATCGCGCACAATGCCGGCCGCCTCGGCAAGACCTTGTGGACCGACGCCGGCGACGGCGCGAAAGTCCGCGTTATCGGCGTCTGGGACGGCCCCGAGGAAGCGCGCCGCGTCGGCGAGGAAGCCGAGGCGATCATGCGTTCGGGCGGAAGCCTCGACGACATCGCCATCCTCGTCCGCGCCCAGTTCCAGACCCGCGAGTTCGAAGAACGGTTCATCGCGATCGGCCTGCCCTACCAGATCATCGGCGGCTTCCGCTTCTACGAGCGCGCCGAGATCCGCGACTCCATCGCCTACCTCCGGCTTGTCACCCAGCCCGCGGACGACCTCGCGTTCGAACGGATCGTCAACCAGCCCAAGCGCGGCCTCGGCGACAAGGCCGTCGCCACCATCCATCGTCACGCCCGGGCCACGCAGCAGCCGCTGCTGCTCGCCGCCGCGAGCCTGCTCGACAGCGACGAGCTGACGCCGCAGGCCCGCCGCATCCTTAAGCAATTTCGTCGCCGACATCGCGCGCTGGCGACGAATGTCGAACGAGCTCCCGCATCCCGAGCTGGCCCGCATCCTGCTCGACGAGAGCGGCTACACGGCGATGCTCCAGGCCGACCGCTCCGCCGAAAGCGCCGGCCGGCTCGAGAACCTCGCCGAGCTCGCGCGCGCGATGGAAGACTATGAATCGCTCGGCGCCTTCCTCGAGCATGTCAGTCTCGTCATGGACAATGACGAGGCGCGGCAGGGCGAGCGCGTGACGATCATGACCATCCATGCCGCCAAGGGCCTGGAGTTCGGGACCGTCTATCTCGCGGGGTGGGAGGAAGGCGTCTTCCCGTCACAGCGCTCCCTCGACGAAGGCGGTCTCGCCAGCCTCGAGGAGGAACGCCGGCTCGCCTACGTCGCCATCACCCGCGCCCGGCGCAAGGCGACCATCTTCCACGCCGCCAACCGCCGCATCTACGGCCAGTGGACCAGCTCGATCCCGAGCCGCTTCCTGGCCGAGCTGCCCAAGGCGCATATCGACGAAGAAACCACCATGACCGGCGGCGAGAGCCTGTGGCGCGCCCAATGGTCGGAACGCGCCGATCCCTTCGCCCATCTCGGCCCCGCGCAATCGATGCGCGCCTCGACCCGGGGCCCCGGCTGGCAGCGTGCCTCGCGCGGCAATTTCAATCCCGAGCCGCAGCGCGTGATCGAAGCCCGCGCCTCCGCCGTCTCCCTCGGCAACCAGGGCCGCACCGACCTCGCACTCGGCCAGCGCGTGTTCCACGGCAAGTTCGGCTACGGCACCATCGCCGCGATCGAAGGCAACAAGCTCGAAATCGACTTCGAGCATGCGGGACGCAAGAAGGTGCTCGATAGCTTCGTAAGCGCGGGCTAGTCGCCCTTTATCGCGACGCACGATCCCTCGCACCCAGGGGATGATCGACGACCAGTTCAGCTCCTCGAGCAGCTCGACGCCGGCGAGGTTGGCCCGCGCCCAGACGATCTCGCCGCTCGGAATGTTCAGCCCGTCGACGAACACCGACACAAAGGTCGCCGGCGGCGGGCAGTTCGTCGCCTTCCAGCTGAAGGCCGTTGGCGGAAATGTTGCGCAAGGTTGCCGGCCGGAATTGCTCGCCATTCTTGAGGTGCGCGGTCGCCCGGACTTCCAATCGCGGCATCGTCCGCCGCTCGCGCGCCTGGCTGACGAGCTGGCGGTTGAGCAGCGCGATGACGTCGATCGAATCGTCGAAGCGAACCCCGATTTCGCCGCGGGCGGTCCACGCGATCTTGCCCGCCGGCCGTTGCCCCGTCGCGATTTCCAGCGAGACCCGTTCGCCAAGCGGCGGAGCCAAGGCGCTGCCGATGGTCGCGCCCAGCGCCGAAATCTTCCGAATGACGCAGTCGGTGCGGACACCCGAGTGATAAATGGCGCCTGGGTCGAATGGCCCGCGTTCGACCCCAGCGGACGGCTCGTCCGGCCACGGCAGGCGATCGCCCACCACGACGGTGGTCACGGACGATGAATCTGGTCATTTCGCGAAGCCCGGCACGGTGGCGAAAGCTTGGGCCGCCAAGCCTAACAAGTCGCTAACGAAGCGGCGGTTCGCGCTCACCGAGCGAAACCGCCGCTATCGAGCTTCTAGCCCTTGCTTGCGGTCCAGCTGGTCTTGGAGCCGGTGAGCTTGTCTTCACCGACGGCGTGAAGCTTGCCGTCCGCTCCACCAGTGAAGGTCGTGGTGCTGACGATTTTGCCGTCGCGCTTGTCGGTCTCCGACATCTGGAATCGCCGGACTTGGCGACCGACGCCGTGGTGCCCGCGATATCGCCCTTGATCGGCACGTCGCCGCCGCCGACCTGCGCATCGTAGCTGTAGCCGGATGGCGAGCTGAAGTGGAACATGTTGCCGTCGACCTTGAGGCTGATGGTCAGCGACTCCGGATTGAAGTTCGACAGCTTGGCCGGCTTCCACTGCCCGAAATCGCGTGCGCGCCCGCCGGCGCCGCGGCGACCCGCGTTTCGGTGAACTCGCCCTTGTTCGCCGGCGCATTGGCGACCTGCGTGTCGGTGAACGACCCCGTCAGCGTGTTGCCGTCGGCCGAAACACTCATCTTCGTCTCGCCGACCTGCCGTCCGCCCTTCTTGGCCGTCCGCACCACATTATGATCGTCGATCCACCTTCACGGCCAGGCTATCGGCATAAGGCAGGCGTGATCGGATGCAAGGCACCGTCGGCCGCAACCGTCACGGAGGGCACGCACGACTTGCACGAATATTGCCCGGCCTGGAGCAGATATTCGTCGGGCTTCTGGTCGAACTGGACGCTGTCGATATCTGCCTTCCACGTGCCGTCGATGGTTCCGGCGGCCGCCGCCGGTGCGGACGCATTGCCGGCGGTCTCGTTGCCCGTGGTGCTGGCAGTCTGCCTGCAGCCGGCGAGCCAATCAATGAAACTGCGGCGAGCCCGCGATCCCGATCTTCGGTCATGAACAGCCCCCCTGGCATGGCACGCCGCCTTGATCGGCGCGTGACGGCTGGCGGCGCCGCCGACAATTGCCCAGGCGGTGTCGTCAGGGCGCGCGCAACTAATCACCACGCGCGCGAATAGGCAACAGGATTCGCTAAACGGAAAGTTAGCGCATCGCGCGCTTCATGAATCGGTCTGCGGTATCAGCTTCGGCAAGGACATCGGGAACCCGACTCGGCCGCCGAGCATTTTCACCGCAAAAGTCAACGATAAATTCAGGTGTAGAAATGAAGCAGCTAGCCATTGCGCTCGCGCTGGCGGGAACGTGCGTCCTTGGACTTCGTCTGCCTCGACTCCGGCGTTCGCGCTGGAGACCTACGAAGCCAAGATGGAAGCGAGCGATGCCGCCAGCCAGGCGCGGATCGACATGCTCGACGCGTTCGGCGCCGAAGGCGCTGAAGCCGGGCCAATATGTCTGGCGTGACGTTCCCGACGCGCCGGCGCCGAGCGCGTGGTCATCAGCCTGTCGGACCAGATGGCCTATCTCTATCGCGGGGACACGCTGGTGGCCGCCTCGACCATTTCCAGCGGCAAGCGACGACAAGCCGACGCCGATCGGCATCTTCTCGGTGCTCGACAAGCGCCCGATGTATCATTCGAAGAAGTACGACAATGCGCCGATGCCCTGGATGCAGCGCATCGACCAGTACGGCATCGCGCTCCACGCCGGTTACAATCCGGGCGACCCCCGCCAGCCACGGCTGCGTGCGGTTGCCGAGCGCGTTCGCCAAGAAGCTCTACTCGGTCACCGACGTCGGCACGCCGGTCTATATCGGCGCGTAACTGCCGAGGGCCGCGCTGCGAGCGGCGCGGCCCCAGTCTGTGCTGCATCGCGAATCGTGCGCCTTGCCTGTCCAGGCGAGACAGTTTCGCTGCTTGCCAATACGATTTTGAACTTCGCGCGCCTGCAGCGTTGTGGCTTTCAGGTGGGCTCGCAAGAGCCTGAAACATTAAAGGTTTTGACCGTGAAAATCCGGATGCTGGCCGGCGCCGCCTGTGCGGCGCTGACGACCTTGCTGTGCCCGCGACAGCGGCGACCACCCCCGAAATCGCCTGCCGGCGGCCGTTGCTCGACTCCGCCGACCAGGCCGTGGCAAGCCTTCTATGCCGGCGCGCAGCGGCGCGCCCTTGTGGCTGCGCAGCGGCGCAGACACCCGCGGCGCGCGAGCTGATCGGCGATCCTCCAGCGCGCCTCGCTCGACGGCATCGCCAGCGGCCCGGCCATCGCCGCGCAGGCGCAGGCGCTTGATGGCCCGCGCCGGTGCGGGCGATCCCGCCGCGCTCGCTGCGGCCGACCGCCTGCTGTCGTCCGCTTGGGTGCAGTACGTCCAGGCGCTGCAGACGCCGCCGGCGGGCATGACTTATGCCGACGCGTGGGTCAGGCCGCGCGCATGACTACGCCCGGCCAGATCCTCGCCCGCGCCGCGGCGGCGCCCTCGCTTGCCGCGTACGTCCGCAGCGTTTCGCACGTCAATCCGCTCTATGCCCAGCTGCGCGATGCCGCGTGGTCGCAGATGCAGGCGAATGGCGGCACAGCTCGACCCGCGCGTGCTCGCCAGCCTCGACCGCGCCCGCGACATGCCCGTTCCAGAGGCCGCTACGTGATGGTCGATACCGGCGGCGCGCGCCTGTACATGATCGAGGACGGCCGGATCGTCGATTCGATGAAGGTCATCGTCGGCAAGGCCGATGCGACGACCCAGACGCCGATGCTCGCCAGCACCATCTATTATGCGACGCTCAATCCCTATTGGCACGTGACGCGCGGAACTGATTCGCTCGCTGATCGCGCCCAACGTGCTGATCAGGGCACCGGCTATCTCGAGCGCCAGGGCTATCAGGTGCTGGCCGCGGACGGTCGGCGCGAACGTGCTCGATCCGGCGAAGGTCGACTGGCACGCGGTCGCCGCTGGGCAGCGAGACGGTCCGCGTCCGCCAGCTGCCGGGGCCGGCGCAACTCGATGGGCCGGATCAAGATCGGCTTTCCCAACGCCTCCGACATCTATCTCCACGACACGCCGAACAAGGATTTGTTCGCGCAGGACGACCGGACGCTGAGCCACGGCTGCATCCGGCTGCAGGATGCCGAGCGGCTCGGCCGCTGGCTGATGGGCCGCGAGCCGCAGGCCGCATCGCGCGACCCGGAGCAGAATGTCCTGCTGCCGACGCCGGTGCCGATCTACGTCACCTACCTGACCGCGCAGGTCGACAGCGGGCAGCTCAGCTTCGTCGACGACATCTACGGCCGCGACACGCAGGTCGCGGCGCTGCGCTGCGGCACTGCGCTAGCGAGACAGTGCCCGGCGTGAGCGGCCAGTTCGCACCCGACCGAGCTCAGATCGGAGACTTCGTCCATCGTCGTTGAGCTTCGGCAGCGGGATGCCGTTCGTCTTGAACTGCTCGGTCAGCTCGGCCTTGCGGGCAGCGAGCTGCTCGCCAAGCGCGTCCATGTCGAGGCCGGCTTTCCGCGCCTGGGCGAACAGGCCTTCCATCCTCTTCTCTTCCTCCTCGACGTGGTGCTCGATTTCTTCGGACAGCACCTTCACCTTGGAATCGTAAAAGTCGTCCTCAGGGCCGCCGCTGATGATTTCGGCGATCAGCAGCTTCGCGCCGTCATGCTCGACATAGGCTTCCTTGAGCAGATCCTCTTCGACCTTGCCTTCGCAGGCCGGGTAGAAAATCTCTTCCTCGATCATTGCGTGGACCGACAGGGCCAAGCACATTTCCTGCGCCAGCTTTGCTTGCGGCCATCGCCGCTGGCTTTCTCGAATTTCTCGAAAAGCTCTTCGGCTTCGCGGTGATCGTGCCTTCAGCAAGGCGATCGCATCTTGTGATTTGGTGTCGGCCATACGCTTCACTCCCTGTTTCGATTGGACTCGAAACCAACTGCGGCAACCGTGATGTTCCTCGCGTCATGAGACGAACCGTCGGATTCCATTTTCGCGGTCAACGGGATCGACTGGAAAGGCGATCGGCTATCTCGATCTCGATCGTCAGCGTTTTCTTCCTCGGCTCGATCGCGTGGCCAAAGCCGGACGATCCGTGGTGGCACATGCCCGCGCTGATCATCGGCATGGCGACATCGATCCTCGGCATGGGCTTCCGCTACAAGGCGCACCTCACCAGCAACGGGAACTGCGCAAAACCAAGCGAAGGCCGAAGGCAAAGCCAGCCGTTAGGAGGAACCGCTGCTTTCGGGCTCGGAATCACTCGCCGCGATCGACTGCGCGGGTTTCTTGTTGAGCTCCAGCCAGTCGCGGAACGGCAGGTGGTAGATCCTGTCCATCACTTCGAACTCGAGCCCGCCCGGCTGCCAGGTGTCGCTATTCCACAGCGCGACCACGCCGCTTTTCTTTTCCGGATCGAACAGGATGAAGCGAGCGATAGCCCTTGATCCCGCCGCGATGGCCGATGATCCGGTGCCCGGCATAATCGTAGCTTCGCCAGCCATAGCCGTACCAGGCGGTGCCGACGCGCTCGAGGAACTTGCGCAGCCGTGCGCGCTCGGTCGGCGTCACGACATAAGGCGCGTGGATGGTGTCGAGCACATGCGCGTCGAGCACGTCGGGCATCTCGCCCATCTGCGCTTCCATCCACAGCGCCATGTCCTTGATGTTGCTGTTGATGCCGGCCGCGCCCGGGACCTTGTAATAGGTATCGACGATCGGCTCGGGACGGCGGCCGGCGCTGTGCGGCTTGGCCCAGCTCTTGTTGGACTGAAGCCCGGCCATCGAGACGCTTCCGCTCGACATGCCGATCGGGTTGAACAGCATGCGCTCGACCGCCTGCTCGTAGGGCATGCCGGTGGCGCGCGAGACCATCTCGCTCGACGCGTCATAGGCGACGTTCTGGTACGACCAGCAGGTGCCCGGCGGGCACGTTGCGTTCAGTTGCGACAGGCTGGCGCGGAGCAGGCTCGGGTCCTGGCCCTCCTCCAGCTTGTTGTCGAAGGCGTTGCGATAAAGGCCGAGGCGGTGCGACAGCAGGTCGCCGACCGTGGCTTTATATTCGTTGCCCGCGGGCAGCTTGAGGTCCGGCGCATAGTTGGCGACCGGCGCCTGGAGGTTGATCTTGCCCTGCTCGGCGAGCTTGGCGACCATCGTCGCCGCCACACCCTTCGAGGTCGATGCCCAGCGGAACACCGTGTCGGGCGTCACCCGATCGCCGGAGCCCTCAAGCGTCTCGCCATATCCCTGAAGGAAGGTGATGCGACCGTTCTCGACGACGCCGACGGCCATGCCGACCATCGCCGGCCTGGTCATCAATTGCCTCAGCCGCGCATCGAGCAGCCGGTAATCGACGTCCCGGCGCGACGCCGTCGACAAGGACGCGAGCTTCATGTGCGCCGCGACGATCTGCGGATCCTGGGTCTTGCTCGCTACGTGCGGCCGCATCGCAAGCAGCGATGCACCCATCAGCAGCACGAACGCGCCGAGCCCAAGCTTTTGCGCTTTTTGCAAAATCTTCCTTCTCCCCACCCCGGCGGGTAGCTTGACCGGCCTCGCCCTCGCCCTCAACGGCGGGTTTAACGCACTTGCGACGAAGCGACTCTGCGGCGCGACGAACGCTCGCGCGGCTGGTCTTCAACGCGCGGCTCCACTAAACGGCTCGCCATGCAGTTTCTGAAGACCCTGTTCTGGGTCCTGATCGCGGTGGTTGTGGTGCTGTTCGCCAGCCGCAACTGGTCGGAAGTGACCCTTAACCTGTGGACCGACATTCAGGCCGATATCAAGCTGCCGTTGCTGCTCCTGATCGTGTTCCTGATCGGCTTCCTGCCGACCTGGCTGATCCTCCGGGCCCGAATCTGGTCGCTCAACCGGCGGGTCGAAGCGATGGAACGCAACCGCGTCGCCTCGCTGTCGAGCGACGACCGCCCGGCTGCCGAGCCGGAGAAGGTCGCTTGAATCCCATTTTCGTCGCCATCGATACGCCGGACCTCGCGCGCGCCACGACGCTCGCCGACGCCGTTCGCGACCATGCGGGCGGCGTTAAGCTCGGCCTTGAATTCTTCTCGCGGAACGGGCCGGCGGGCGTTCGGCAGATCGCGGCGCTCGGCCTTCCGATCTTCCTCGATCTCAAGCTTCACGACATTCCCAACACCGTCGCCAAAGCGGTCGAGGCGCTGGCCCCGCTCGCGCCGGCGGTCCTGACGGTTCACGCGGCCGGAGGCCGCGACATGATGTCGGCCGCCAGGCGCGCGGCGCCGGCAACCGCGAAAGTCGTCGCGGTTACCCTGCTGACGAGCCTCGACCGGGCGGATCTCGGCGATCTCGGCATCGATCGCTCGCCTGCCGAGCAGGTCGAGCGCCTGGCCCGGATCGCGCGCGACGCCGGCCTTGACGGAATCGTGTGCTCGGGCGCCGAGGTCGGCGAGGCCAAGCGCGCGTGGCCGGATGGATTCTTCGTCGTTCCGGGCGTGCGCCCGGTTGGTGCCGAGGCCGCGGACCAGAAGCGAGTCGTCACGCCGCGCCAGGCGCTTGACGATGGCGCGACAATGCTCGTCATCGGCCGCCCGATCACCGGCGCCGCCGATCCGCGACGGGCAATCATGGACATCGCCGCCGGGCTTTCCCCGCTGCCGGCCGAAGCAAGGATCTAAACGCATGAGTTGGCTGAGCCGAGTTCGCAGCGGCATTCCGTTCCTCCCCAAACGGCAGAGCGCCGAGAACCTGTGGCACAAGTGCGGCAAGTGCGGGACGATGGTGTTCGTCAAGGAATGGGAAGAGAATTACAACGTCTGCCCGCGCTGCGATCATCACGACCGGATCGGGCCCCCGAAACGCTTCGAGCAATTGTTCGACGCGGCGGAATATGAGCTCCTGCCGGCGCCGGAGGTCCGCGAGGACCCGCTCCGCTTTCGCGACACCAAGCGCTACACCGATCGCCTGAAGACCGCCCGTACGGCGAACGGCGAGCGCGATGCACTCGTCAACGCGAGCGGCCGCCTCGACGGATGCAAGGTGATCATTGGCGTCCAGGACTTCGCGTTCATGGGCGGATCGATGGGCATTGCCGTCGGCGCCGCCATCGTTGCCGGGATCCGCGCCGCGATCTCGGACAACGTGCCCTACATCCTGTTCACCGCCGCCGGCGGGGCGCGGATGCAGGAAGGCATTCTGAGCCTGATGCAGATGCCTCGCACGACCGTCGCCCTTGCCGAGCTGCGCGAAGCCGGCCTGCCCTACATCGTCGTCCTCACCGACCCGACGACCGGCGGCGTTACGGCGTCCTATGCGATGCTCGGCGACGTCCAGATCGCGGAGCCGGGCGCGCTGATCGGCTTCGCCGGCCAACGCGTGATCGAACAGACCATCCGGGAAAAACTTCCCGAAGGCTTCCAGCGCGCGGAATATCTGCTCGAGCACGGCATGATCGACATGGTCGTCTCGCGGGGCGACCTCAGGGACAAGCTCGCGCTCCTCGTCGGCTATCTCGCGCCGGAGGCCAAAGAGGCCGCCTGATGGCCGACTTCGCACGCTCGGCGCATCCGGGCGTCCAGGCGCAGCTCGATCGCTTGTCGATGGTTTCGCCCGCCGGCGACCGCCTCGGGCTGGAACGCATCGCCGCGGTGCTGGATCGCCTTGGCCGTCCGCAGGATCGGCTGCCGCCCATATTCCACGTCGCCGGCACCAACGGCAAAGGGTCGACTGTCGCTTTCCTTCGCGCGGCCCTCGAAGCCGGCGGCCATAAGGTGCATGCCTTCACCAGCCCCCACCTGGTTCGCTTCAACGAGCGGATCCGGGTCGCCGGGCGGTTGATCGAGGACGAACCACTTGAGGGGCTGCTCACGGAGGTGATCTCGGCGAGCGCAGGGATCGAGCCAAGCTTCTTCGAGGTCGCCGCCGCAGTAGCTTTCCTCGCATTTGCGCGAACTCCGGCCAATGCGGCGATCTTCGAGGTCGGCCTCGGCGGCCGGCTCGACGCGACCAACGTCATCGAGCGCCCGGCAGTCTGCGGGATCGCCAGCATCGGTCTCGATCACCAGGCGCTGCTCGGCGAAACTTTAGGGGCGATCGCGGCCGAGAAAGCGGCCATCGCCAAACCTGGCGTGCCGCTGGTCTCGCTGGCCCAGCCGGCCGAGGCGACGGTTGCGATCATGCGCGAAGCGGAGGCAGTGGGCGCCCGCCTCCTTCTGGAAGACCGCGATTGGCGCCTCGATCCGACGTTGGTCCCTGCCCTTCCCGGCCCGCACCAGATCCGCAATGCCAACCTCGCGTGGCAGATGCTCTCCGCGCAGTCCGGGGTGAGCGTGTCGCGTGACGCGTTCATCACCGGTCTCGGCGCTGCCCGATGGCCGGCGCGGATGCAGCTGCTCCGACCCGGCCCGCTGACGGCGATGCTGCCGGGCCGGCGCATCTGGCTGGACGGCGGCCATAATCATGAAGCGGCGATAGCGATCGCGAAGGCGATGATGCCGCGCGCGCCGTTCGACCTCATCTTCGCTTTGCTCAAGAACCGGCAGATCGAGCCGGTGCTCGGACCGCTCGCACCCCTGGTCCGCCTGGCGCAGGTCGTTCCCATTCCCGGGCATGAGCATCACGATCCGCGCGATGTCGCCTGGTTCGCGCAGGAGAAGCTGGGCCCGCGCGAAACCTATCCAGCATTTTCGGTCAAGCAGGCGATCGAGCGGCTCGGGGGCGCATACGCCGAGGGCGCAAGGGACGATGTCCTTATCTTCGGCTCGCTCTACCTCGCCGGCGAAGTCCTCGCGGCCAACGACCAGGTTCCGGCCTAGCGGGCGGGCTGCCCGGTTTCGGCCAGCGCTTCGGTTGCGCGCGCGCCGGTGTCGGGCGCCGGCGCAAGGCGCGCTTCACGCCGCTCCCGAGTGGTGACTCGCGCCCACTCGAGCAGCACGAACAGCACCGACAGGAAGGCCGTCGCAGCAGTCCAGCGGAATACGATCGGGTACCCATAAAGGTCGAACGCCTCGCCGGTCACGCCTCGTCCAAGCGTCCCGACGAGCGATAGCAAGGAGGAAAGCAGGGCATATTGCACGGCCGCATATTGCTTGCTGACGATGCTCGAAACGTAGGCAACGAACGCGGTCAGCGCGAGGCCGGTGGTGATATTCTCATAGCAGATCGCGACCAGCAGCCGGACCATCCGCTCGTCGCTGCCGAGCGCGACCGCAAGCCCGTCGAGCCGCAGCAGGTGCGAAAAGCCGTCGATCATCGGGCTGCCCTCCGCCAGGTCGGCGTACAGCAGGTTACCGAGCGGCGGCAGCAGAGCGCCGAGGAAGACCGTCGGGAAACGCCCGATCTTGGCAAACAGCAAACCGCCAAGCGCGATGCCCATCATGGTCATGATGATGCCGAAAATCTTGGACGCGAACGCGACCTCGTCCTTCGTGTAATGGAGATGGTCGAGGTAAAAGGGATAAGCGAAGCTCGCCCAGATATTGTAGCAAAGGGCGTAGGTCAGGATGAACCCGATGATGATCAGGGTCCCCCAGCCAAGCCGACCCGACAGCTCGCCGAGCGGGGCGACCAACGCCGAGTAAAGGTGATTGGCCGCCGTCCGCCCCGGCCCCTTCGTCGGGTCCGACGACGTCAGCACGCCCCGTCCGTGGGCCTTCATCCAGTTGGTGGTCGCGGCGACGATCAGCGGCACGAACACGGTGGCGAGGATGATCCACGGCCCGTAGGCCTTGGTGAACTCGGCGACCGACGGCGGCGCGGTTCCCGCCGGCGTGCTCAGCATCGATACCATGAACCGGATGACCGAGACGATCGCCCACGCCCAGCTGGCGCCGACAATGGCGATTGCGAGGCCGCGAACAGCTGGACTGAGCGCGCCGGGCTCGGCCAGCGCCGCATACATCGCCGACCGCTCCGGCCGCTGCTTGTCGGGCGCGCGGAGGGTGATGATCGCGGCGAGCGCGATCAGGCCCGCCATCACCAGATAGACGCTCGGCCAGCTCATCCGCGCGGCAAGCACCAGCGCGATGGCGCCGCCGACGATCGACGCGGTGCGGAAGCCGAACTGATTGAGCGCCGACAGCAATTCGATCGGGATTCGTCCTCGTCGGCCTGGTCGATGCGCCAGGCGTCGATCGCGATGTCCTGCGTTGCGGACGCGAGCGCGCCCATGAAGGCGAACAGCGCGAAGCTGCCGATCGCCGCTTTCGGATCGGTCAGCGAGAGCCCGCCGAACGCGAGCGCCAGCAGGATCTGGCACAGCAGGATCCAGCTCTTGCGCTGCCCGATGCGGTCGAGGCCGGGCAACGGAAACCGGTCGACCAGCGGCGACCACAGGAACTTGAACGAGTAGCTCAGGCCGATCCACGACAGGACGCCGATCGTCGCCAGCGTCACGCCGACCTCGCCCAGCCAGGCGTTCAGGGTTCCGATCAGCAAGGCGAACGGCAGTCCCGACGAGAAACCGAAGACCAGCATCGTCGCCGATTTCCGCGTCGCCAGCGCGGCCTTCAGAAGCTTCCACCCTTTTGGTCGCTCGCCTGCCACTCGCTTCTCTCCCGTCATTTCAGTGGAATCATTAGACAGCTCTCACGGTCTGCCTAGCCCCATGATGAACATCGGCTTCCGGCTTCCCCGCACTGCCGATGGCATCATCGACCAACCCGGTGCGCATCATGATCCAGAAGAGGAGGATGGCCGGTACTGCGGCGATGGTGGTCAGCAGATAGAAATTCACATAGCCGAACCTGTCGATCAGGAGCCCCGCGCTGGTGCCGGTGAGTAGGCGGCCGACGACGCTCGCGGCTGCGGTGATCAGGGCATATTGCGCGGCGGTAAAGCGCAGGTCGCATAGCGCCGAGAAATAGGCGACGACGCACACGCCGCCGATCCCGCTCGACAAATATTCGAATCCGATGGCGCCCGCCAATCCAGCCACGTTGTGCCCGCTCGCCGCGAGCAGCGCGAAGCTCAGGTTTGAAACGGCCATGAGGATCAGGCTGACCAGCACCGACCGCTTCATGCCCAACTTCGAATAGAGAAGGCCGCCGATGAAGATGCCGACGAGATAGGCCCAGAAGCCCACGATGGCATCGTAGAAGGCGATCTCGCCATTGGTGAAATGCAGGTCATCGAACAACAGCCGGAAGGTCAGGTTGGCAAGCGTGTCGCCGATCTTGTGAAGGATGATGAAGGTGAAGGCGAACAGCGCACCCTTCCGGGCGAAGAACTCGGCGAAAGGCCGCCACAGCGCGGCGAACGTGCGCCGGACGGCTGTTCTCTCACTGGGCTCACGATGCCGCTTCGGCTCGCCCATGACGAGCGCGGTGATCATCGCGGGCACCGCAAGGCTGGCGCAGGCGAGATAGGCCAAATGCCAATTGGCGCGGGCCGCGATGACCAGCGCCAGCGCTCCCGCCCCCGCCGAGCCGATTCGCCAACCATATTGCGACATGCCGGATCCGACGCCGAGCTGGCGCGGCTCGAGCAGTTCGATCCGGTAGGCGTCGATAACGATGTCGAAGGTCGCCGCAGTAAAGGCGACGAGCAGAGACGCGATAGCGGCCGCCTCGATACCTGCGGTCGGATCGATCACGCCCAGGTAAGCGACCGTCGCGATGACCAGCGTGCCGGCCAGCAACATCCACGAAATCCGCTGGCCAAGCCTGCCGAGAAGCGGAAGCCTGACCCCGTCCACGATCCAGGACCACAGCGGCTTCAGGTTATAGACCAGGAAAACGAGCGTGAACGCGGTGATCGTCGACCGATCGATGCCCTCCTGTTTCAGGCGCGTCGTCAGGGTCACGCCGATCATCGCGTAGGGGAAGCCCGACGACACCCCCAGGAACATTGCAGCGAGCGGAGCAGCTTCAAAATAGCCGGAAATCGCGGACCGGAAATTGCCCCGCGCGTCACCGGCCCGGTTCGCCCTGTTCGCCATGTTGCCGTCCAGCCCCTCAGCCAAGGCAATGTTAGCAGGGGCGGCCGCAGTCGCTAGTCCCGGCTAGCTCTCCTCATTGGTGGCGACGAACAGCTGGAGACCCTTGATCGGCTTCACCTTCTGTCCTTGAAGATGGCGGTCGACGCTCTCGATCGCCTTGGTCAGCTGGCGCTCGTTATAGGGCTTCATCAGGCAGCCGACGGCAATCTCCGCCGCGCCTGGATAGGAATGACCGGTCGCGAACATCGTCGGAACGCCGCGCTTCCTCGCGGCCCGCGCAAGGTCGATGCCGGTTTTTTGCGTGCGCAGGCGAACGTCGCTGATGATGAGATGAACCTCTTCGCGGTCGAGCACGGCGAGCGCTTCGTCGAGGTCATCGACCGTCGCCACGATCTCGTAACCCGCGTCGCCGAGGATATTTTCATTGTCGAACGCGGTCAGGGGCTCGTCCTCGACGATGAGGATCCGCTTGACGATCCGCTTGTGCTTCCCGAACAGCATCCAGACTCCGAACCATGACTTCGCCGCCGAAACCACCCCAGCAACGAACCACGCGCAAACCGGTGCCGCAAGCCCGTCGCGGCGCGCGCCGCGGCGCGCCCGCCACGCCACAGTCGCGCGAGGACGGCACGCAACGGATCGCCAAGCTGCTCGCCCGCGCCGGTATTGCCTCGCGCCGGGAGATCGAGCGCATGATCGCCGAAGGCCGGATCGCGCTCAACGGCGAAAAGCTGACGACGCCGGCGACGCTGCTCGAAACGCTGGACGGCATCACCGTCGATGGCAAAGCGGTGCAGCGCGCCGCCGCGACCCGTCTGTTCCGCTTTTACAAGCCGCAGCGCACCATCACCGCGGCCCATGATGCGAAAGGGCGCGCCACCATCTACGACCGGCTGCCCCCGGGCCTGCCACGGCTGATGCCGGTCGGCCGCCTCGATTACATGACCGAGGGACTCCTGCTCCTCACCAACGACGGCGAATTGAAGCGTCATCTCGAATTACCGCAATCGGGAGTCGTCCGCACCTATCGGGCGCGCGCCTTCGGCAATGTCACGCAGGAACAGCTCGAACGGTTGGCCGACGGAACCACGATCGAGGGCATCCACTACGGGTCGATCAATGCCAATCTCGAGCGCCGGACCGGCCGCAACTGCTGGGTCGAGATGAGCCTCACCGAGGGCAAGAACCGCGAGGTCCGCCGGGTGCTGGAGCATCTCGACCTCCAGGTATCGCGCCTGATCCGGGTCGCTTACGGGCCGCTTTCGCTTGCCGGCCTGGAGCCGGGCGACGCCGATGAAGTTTCGCCGCAGGAGCTGGAAACCGTTAGAACGTCGCGGCGGTGAGGATCATCGCCGGGCAGTGGCGCGGGCGTCCGCTCGAGACGCCGCCGGGCCGAGCCACGCGCCCGACCGCCGACCGCGTTCGCGAGACTTTGTTTTCAATGCTTGCGAGCCGGATCGGGAGTTTGGAGGGCTTGCGCGTCGCCGATTTGTTCGCCGGCAGCGGCGCGCTCGGCTTCGAAGCCTTATCGCGCGGCGCCGCCCATTCGACCTTCGTCGAGAATGATCCGTCGGCAGCAGCCGCGATCCGCCACAATGCCGAGCGGCTCGGCGCAACCGTCACGGTCCTCGGCCGGTCGGCGTTGAGCCTGCCGCGCTCCGAGGGATTCGACCTGATCTTCGCCGACCCGCCCTATGCAGAAGGATCGGGCAGCGCCGTCGTCGCCGCGGTCCGCGCGGCCGAATGGCTCAAGCCCGGTGGCTGGCTAAGCATCGAGACCAGCCGCCGCGATACCGTTGATCCCGGCGACCTCGTCGAGGAGGTCGCCCGCGACGTCGGCAAAGCGCGCCTTACGCTGCTGCGTCGTCCCTAGCCGCGCTCGCGGCGCGCTTGATTTCCTCGATTTCGTTGCCAAGGCGCCGGCCGACCGCCGCCGCCGCCGCCTTGCCGGCTTCCTTCACTGCCTTGCCGGCGCGCTTGCCGCGAGTTGCGCTACCGCTGGCGAAGCCATGCTCGGCAAGCGAGGCGAGCGCGGCTGTCGCGGCCACCGCCACCAGCTCGGCCACCAGCGGGCTTTGCAGCAGCTTGATGAACGCCTCGCTCATTCCGCCATCAGGCGAGCGCGAGTTGCCGCTGTGCTTCGCCGACGAGACTCTGCGCGACCGATTGTCGCTTGCTTGCGCTGCTTTTGCGGTCGGACTTGTTGCTGCTGCTTCTGCTGCTAGCGGTCGACTTCTTCGCCATGATTCACTCCTGAAACTTTGTGTGTCGCGAACCTTAACTCGCACAGTCGAATACCGTATCCGTTGCCAACGTTCGAACGTTCTTCATTTTTCGTTAAACAGCAATTGCGTCGACTCCGGTTAACACTTATGGCGGCGGCCGTAGCAATGCGCGCGTGCGTGAGATGCGCGTTTCCTGTCGCGTCGTGAAGGACACGCATCAGGCCCGGGGCCTTCGAGTAATTTGGATTGCTCGGTGCAACGTTGCCCCTGTGCCGAGCACGGGTGAGCCCTGCTAAGCGATACGCCCGGCAGAGCTCACCCGACTTTCCGATGAGCCAAAGTCACCTGCGCGACGTCGATCGCGCCGCCGCGGAAGCCGCCTTCGCAATACATCAGATAATAGCGCCACAGATCGTGGAACGCTTGGTCGAAGCCGTGCAGCGAGCCCCGCGCAATCGCCTGGTCGTAATTGCCGCGCCAGCGTTCCAGGGTTTCCGCATAATCCCGGCCGAAGCCGTCGCAAGCCTCCCAGCCAAGGCCGCGCTCTATCGCCAATCGCTGGAAAGCCGGTTCGTCCAACAACAAGCCGCCGGGAAAGATGTAGGCCTGGATGAAGTCGGCGTTCTGCGCATAGCGGGCGAAAATGCGGTGATCGATGCTGATGAACTGCAGCGCCGCGCGGCCGCCGGGCTTGAGGTTGCGGGCGATGCAGTCGAGATAGGCACCCCACCAGCGCTGACCGACCGCTTCGACCATTTCGACCGAAGCGATGGCGTCGAACTGGTCGGCGGTGTCGCGATAATCGGCGAGCCGGATCTCGATGAAATCAGCAAGGCCGGCTTCCAGGATCTTCGCTTCGGCCCAATCCTTCTGCTCGCTCGACAAGGTCAATCCGACCACCGATGCGCCGCGCTGCGCGGCTTCGATCGCCAGCGTCCCCCAGCCGCAGCCGATGTCGAGCAGCCGGTCGCCAGGCTTGAGGCCGAGCCGGTCGAGCAGCCGGTGAATCTTGCTGAGCTGCGCGTCCTCGAGCGACTGGTTGGGGCTGGCGAATCTTGCCGAACTGTAGGTCATCGTTCGGTCGAGCCAGGCGGCATAGAAATCATTGCCGAGATCGTAGTGAGCGGCGATGTTGGCCTTTGCCTTGCGCGGGGCATTGTCACGGAGGCGATGGGCGAGGCTGTTGATCCAGCGGAACGGTCCTTTGGCGCGCCCGGTCTCGCCAAGCGGCACCGCGTTCGCCGAGAACAGCTCGAAAATCCTGACCGGGTTGGGGCTCGACCATTCGCCAAGGTCCACGCCTTGTACCAGCCCACCGATCCCGAGGTCGCGAGACGGACCAGGGCCAGCCAGCTCGACAATCGAATGACCGCTTCCGGGCCAGGCGCGCGGAAGCCGAGCCGGCGCTTGCCGCCATCGGGCAACGTGACCTCGATCCCTCCGGCATCAAGGTGGCGGTCGATCTGGTCGAGAACATGGGCGATCGCGGGAGCCAATAACCGCGCGACCACGCCGCCGCCGGTCGCGAAACGGCGGTCGGCACGAACCAGATGCTCACCGCGCGTGCTCATGCCGCGCGAGTTATGAACTCGGCGTTCGCTTGTCGAGCGGCACCAGGAAGATCGTCCGGCGGAGCGCGGGGAAAGCGCTGGTCGCTGAGGTAGGGATGACCGTCGCGGACGATCACCATCGGCATGCGCGACCAGAAGAGGAAATCGCACACCTCGGGGTCGGTCTCGGCCGCGCGCGCGAGGCGCGGATCGTCCAGCCCCAGGGGAACGACATGGGGATCGAGCGTTAGCTGGCCGGTCAGTCCGTCATAATCGGCGCTGCCCGCGAGCTTGTCGCCGCGCCACAAAACCTGGCGCTTCCAGAACACTAGCGGCACCTCTCCAGCGACGATCATGCGCGGTGCTTCAATGCGCGCGACCAGGGGCGCCGTGGCGGCCACGGCGCGCGCGGAAATGCCGGCGTTGAAGGCGATGTAGGCAATCACCGCCCCGAAGGCGATTTGCGCCGGCATCATCCAGTCCTTGCCGCGCCGCTCGGCGCGCCATGAAAATTCGAGGCCGATGATGATCAAGATCCAGATCCACGGATCGACGATGAACAGGGTGTCGCCATAGAACCAGCGGTGCGACAGCGGCTCCAGGAACCGCACGCCGTAGGTGTTCATATAATCGAGCATCGGATGGCTGAGCGTGCCGATGAAGCACGCCAGCCACAGGCCGGCGAGCTTGACCGGACCGTGTTTGCTCGGCCGCAACTTTTCCCACAGTAAAACCATTGCCATCGCTATAAAAGGCATGACGACTAAGCCGCCGACGCCGTGCGTGAAGCCGCGGTGAAAGGTCCGCGACGTAGTGCCGAACAAGGGCGCGACGAAGCTGTCGATGTCGGGCAGGTTGGCGGAAATGATCAGCGCCGGCATCGCCCGCGGGCTAAGCCGCTTGACGCCCATGCGCCCAAGCAGGGCGCCGACCAGGCTGTGCGTGAGATTATCCACTTAGGAGAAGTAGAGGCCCTCACCCCGACCCTCTCCCGCGAGCGGGAGAGGGAGGAGCCGCAAAGCCGCGGAGGGTGAGGGTTTTCCTTCGCCCTCGCTCAAAGCTCGCGCGGCTCCTTTTCGACCATCCAGGTCTGGCCCTTGCTGACCAGTTTCTGAAGGTCGGGCTGCTTGCCGGAGGCGGCGGCCCGGTTCTGCTCGACGACTGCGCTTTCGAAGGTCGGCGCGGGGTCTTCGTAGATGACTCCGAGCGCGACCGGGAAACTGTCGGGCAGTTCGATCAGCATCGAGGCGATGCCCTTGTTCTTCGGATTGTGGACGATCACCGACGGATCGACGCCTTCCACCACTTTGAGACGAAGGTTGTCGATGTCGAGCGCGAGGCCCTTGTCGCCGCCGGCGAACAGCATCTTCTCGCCAGCCTTGAGCCACAACTGCTTTTCCTGGGCGACGCTGCGCTCCGTAAAGCTGGCGAAGACGTCGTCATTATAAACGACGCAATTCTGATAGATTTCGATGAAGCTCGCGCCCTTGTGCGCGTGCGCGGCCTTCAGAACCTCGGGCAGATTCTTGTGGACGTCGATGCCCCGGGCGATGAAGCGAGCGCCCGACCCAAGCGCGAAGGCGCAGGGCGTCACCGGCCGGTCGACCGATCCGAACGGCGTCGAGGGCGAGCGCGTGCCGACGCGGCTGGTCGGCGAATATTGGCCCTTGGTCAGGCCGTAAATCTCATTGTTGAACAGCAGGATCTGGCAGTCGAGGTTGCGGCGAAGCACGTGCATCGTGTGGTTGCCGCCGATCGACAACGCGTCGCCGTCGCCGGTGATGATCCACACGTCGAGCTCGGGGTTGGCGAGCTTGATGCCGGTCGCGAACGCGGGCGCGCGGCCGTGGATGGTGTGGAAGCCGTAGCTCGCCATGTAATAAGGAAAGCGGCTCGAGCAGCCGATGCCGCTCACGAACACGGTCTTTTCGCGCGCGACATCGAGGTCGGGCATGGTCCGCTGCACGGCTTTCAGCACCGCATAGTCGCCGCAACCCGGGCACCAGCGCACCTCCTGGTCGCTCGCCCAGTCCTTGGCGGTGGTGGCGGATGGGGGTGATGTCGTTCATCAGTGGGGCCTCAGCCAGTAGACCAGGAACAGGACCGCGATCAGCAGCATGATCATCGGAAAGGCGTTGATCTGTTTCATGCGCAATCTCCCGAAGTTCACAGTGAGCGCGCTTCGTCATGATCCAGCACGGCGTCGATGGCGGCCTCGATCTCTGCGATCCGGAAGGGATGGCCGCTGACCTTGGTCAGCGACTGGGCATCGACCAGGAACTGGTCGCGGAGCACGGTCTTGAGCTGGCCCATGTTCATTTCGGGCACCAGGATATGGTCGAAGCCCTTGAGCAATGCGCCCATGTTCCTCGGCATCGGCCAGATGTGGCGGACGTGGACGTGGGCGACGTCCTGCCCGTTGGCGATCGCCCGGCGCACCGCCTGGTGGATCGGGCCGAAGGTCGAGCCCCAGCCGACCACGGCGAGCTTGGCCCCTTCGCGGCCGATGCACACGTCCTGATCGGGGATCGAATTGGCGACGCCCGCAACCTTGGCGTGGCGGGTGTCGGTCATTTCCTGGTGGGCGGCGGGCGAATAATCGATGTTGCCGGTGCCGGGCTGCTTCTCGATCCCGCCGATGCGATGTTCGAGGCCCGGGCGTTCCAGGCTTGATCCACGGCCGCGCCAGCCCGTCGCCGCGGGCGAACGGCATGACGCCCTCCCCTTCGGCCGGCGGCGTGTCGAAATAGCTGACCGGGAACGGGTGCGTATTTGCTCATGTCCGGCACGCGCCACGGCTCGGCGGCATTGGCGATATAGCCGTCGGTCAGCAGCATGACCGGCGTCATATATTTGGTCGCGATCCGGCACGCCTCGATCGCGCAATCGAAGGCATCGGACGGTGAGCGGGCGGCAATCACCGGCAGCGGCGCGTCGGCATTGCGGCCGTAGACGGCCTGGTAAAGGTCGGACTGCTCGGTCTTGGTCGGCAGGCCGGTCGACGGTCCGCCGCGCTGCGAGTTGACGACCACCAGCGGAAGCTCGGTCATCACGGCAAGGCCGATCGCTTCCATCTTGAGCGCAATGCCCGGCCCGGAGGACGAGGTGATGCCGAGGTGGCCGGCATAGCTCGCGCCGATCGCCGCGCAGACCGCCGCGATCTCGTCCTCCGCCTGGAAGGTGGTGATCCCGAATTCCTTCAGGCGCGCGAGGTGGTGCAGCAGCGGGCTCGCGGGCGTGATCGGGTAGGAGCCGAAGAACATGCTGACGCCGGCCAGCTGGCAGCCGGCGACCAGTCCGAGCGCCAGCGATTCAGCGCCGGTCACCGTGCGGTAGAGGCCAGGCTCGGCCGGTGCCGCCGCGATGTGGTGCTGCTTGAACGGCGCGCCCATCTCGACCGTCTCGCCATAAGCATGGCCGGCATTGAGCGCGGCGATATTGGCTTCGGCGAGCTCGGGCGCCTTGGCGAACTTGGTCTTGAGCCAGTCGACGATCGGCTGGCGGTCGCGGTCGAACATCCACAGCGCGAGGCCGAGCGTCCACATGTTCTTGCAGCGCAGCGCTTCCTTGTTGCCGAGGCCGAACGGCTTCACCGCATCGAGCGTCAGCTGCGAGATGTTGAAGTGGACGAGCTGCCATCTGGCGAGGCTGCCGTCCTCGAGCGGGTTTTGCTCGTAGCCCGCCTTGGCGAGGTTGCGGGCCGTGAACTCGCCTTCGTCGGCGATGATCAGCCCGCCGTCGCGCAACTGCTCGGCGTTCACCTTCAGCGCCGCCGGGTTCATCGCGATCAGCACGTCGGGCTGGTCGCCCGCGGTATCGATCGCGGTCGAGCCGAAATTGATCTGGAAGGCGGAGACGCCGAACGTCGTCCCCTGCGGCGCGCGGATTTCGGCCGGGAAATCGGGGAAGGTCGCAAGGTCGTTGCCGGCGAGCGCGGTCGACAGCGTGAACTGTCCGCCGGTCAGCTGCATGCCGTCGCCGCTGTCGCCGGCGAAGCGGACGACGACGGCTTCCTGCGGCGGGTGCGCGGTGGCTTCTTTTTCGGTGAGCGGGTGCGAGGCGGTGGCCATGGCCGCAATCTAGGCCGCCGCGATTGCCTTTCGCCACCTCTTCTATAGTTTCGGCGTGCGATACGCGCGGGAGGACCGACGAATGTTCGTGCGCCGGCTGACCAACAGCCTCAAAGACCAGCACTGGATGACGATCGTCATCGAGCTGGTGATCGTCATCGTCGGCGTGTTCATCGGCACCCAAGTGTCGAACTGGAAGAACGAGCCGAACGGCGGGAAACGGCGAGGCTGCTGGACCAACTGGTGCCTGAGCTTCGCGCTGAGCTCGAATTTTTTGCCGGCGTCCAGCGTTACTACGGGACCACTCGCCGCTATGCCGACCAGGCAGAGGCGGCGTGGAACGGCGATGGCCATACCAGCGACAACGACTTCGTCATCGCCGTCTACCAAGCGACACAAGTCAATGGCATCGGCATCAACCCGGACAGCTGGGCCCTGACGTTCGGCGGCGACCAGTTGCGAAACATCGAGGACACTGGGGTGCGCCGTGACCTCGAAGTGGTTCTGACGTCCGACTACACGCCCGTCGAATTCAACGCGGTCGCAACGCCTTATCGCGAACACGTCCGCGAGATCATCCCGATCGACGTGCAGGACGACATCCGCACGCGTGTGCGGCGATCGCGACGTCCGGGCCATTATGGAACCCACCAGATCGTCCTGCCGACCAGATGCGACCTGAAGATCGATCCGGCCAAGGCGGCGGCAACCGCCGCAGCACTGCGCGCCCAGCCGGAGTTGGTGGGCGAGCTTCGCTGGCACCTTGCCGCCGTCGCGACGTATCTCACCAATGCGGAAACCCTGGCGGCGCCCATGCGCGATTTGTTGGGCAAGCTCTCGAGCAAGCCGCGATAAGGCAGGGACAGGAGCGCTAGGCTAAGCGGCCGCCATGAACGACGACAAAGATTATCGCCGCGGAGTCGGCGTCATGCTGCTCAACCGCGAGGGCAAGGTGTTCGTCGGCGCGCGGATCGATAACACCGACGATGCCTGGCAGATGCCGCAGGGCGGGATCGACGAGGGTGAGGAGCCGTGGGCGACGGCGCTTCGCGAACTGGAGGAGGAGACGGGCATCGCGCCGCACCTGGTCGAGCGGTTGGCGGAGTGCCCGGAGCGGCTGAAGTACGACCTCCCCGAAGAGCTTCGGAGCAAGCTGTGGGGCGGCAAGTGGAAAGGCCAGGACCAGGATTGGTTCCTGGCGCGCTTCCTCGGCCGCGACAGCGACGTGAACATCGCGACCAGGCATCCCGAATTCCGCGAATGGAAGTGGATCGAGCCGGCGCATGCTCCCCGACCTGATCGTGCCGTTCAAGCGCGACCTCTACCGCCGGCTGCTGCGCGAGTTCGCGGCGCACCTTTAGCGCGGGTGGCCTTCGCGATGTCCCGCCGCTAGAGCCGTTGCCATGGCGGAACTATCGTCCAGCGAGCGCGCGGTCGTCGAACGCGCGGGCGCCGAACCGATGCTCGATCAGGTGCTGCTGCTGGTCCGCCGTCAACAGCGGCTCGCGCAATCTTGCCGGCCTCGAGCGGATGGCCGATTTGCTGGTGGACGCCTTCGCGGCGTTGCCCGGGCTGATCCGGCTCGAGCGACCAGCGCACGGTGAAGAGCGTCGACCGCCTCGGGCCAGCCGATCGACATCGAGCATGGCCGCCACCTGCATCTGACGGTTCGGCCGACGGCGCCGGTGCAACTGCTGTTCACCGGTCACATGGACACGGTGTACGGCGTCGACCACGCATTTCCAGGAGACGCGCTGGATCGAGGATGGCGTGCTCAACGGCCCTGGCGTCGCCGACATGAAGGGCGGGCTGGCGGTGATGCTCGCGGCGTTGAAGGCGGTCGAAGCGAGCCAGCTCGCCGACCGCATCGGCTATGAAGTGGTCATCAACAGCGACGAGGAAGTCGGCTCGCCCGGCCTCGGCGGCGCTGCTGGCCGAGGCCGGCGCGCGGCAAGCGCGCCGCGCTCACCTATGAGCCGGCCGCCTTGCCCGACGGGACGCTCGCCGGGGCGCGGCCGGGAAGCGGCAATTTCGACTTCGTGGTGCAAGGGCCGCTCGGCCCATGCCGGGCGCAACCCCGAAGATGGACGCAACGCACTCGTCGCGGCGGCCGAGCTCGCCCTTCGGCTGTCGATGTCGAAGACGCCCGGCCTGTCGATCAACCCGGCGAAAATCGACGGCGGATCGCCCAACAATGTCGTCCCCGACCTTGCGATCCTGCGCGTCAACATGCGGCCGCGCACGGCCGACGACCAGGACATTGCGACGCGGCTGATCGCCAAGGCGCTCGACGAAACGGCCGCCGCGCATGACGTGTTCATCGAAGCGCACGGTGGCTTCGGACGGCCACCCAAGCCCCTGACGCCGGAAGCGCAGGCATTGTTCGAGCTGGTGCGAGCAGGCCGGCGCCGACCTCGGCCAGGAGATCGGCTGGCAGCCGTCGGGCGGGGTGTGCGACGGCAACAATATCGCCGCCTGCGGCGTGCCGGTGGTCGATACGATGGGCGTGCGCGGCGGCAAGATCCACAGCGCGGAGGAATATCTGATCGTCGACAGCCTGGCGGAGCGCGCCGCCTTGAGCGCGCTGACGATCCTGCGCCTGGCGAGCGAGGCGGCATGAGCTTCCGGATCCGCGCCGCGAAGCGGAGCGACCTTCGCTCCTTCTACAATCTCGCCAAGCTGACCGGCGGCGGGTTCACCAACTTGCCCGCGGAAAAAGCGACGCTGGAAGCCAAGCTGGAGCGCAGCGCGGCGGGGTTCGCGCGCGACGGCGATACGCCGGGCGACGACCTCTACATCTTCATGCTGGAGAAGGTCGCGAACAAGCAGATCGTCGGCACCTGCCAGGTGTTCGGCGCGGTCGGCAGTGAATCGCCTTTCTACAGCTATCTGATCTCGACGCTGACGCAGAGGAGCGCCGAGCTCGGGCGGACCTTCCGCAACCAGACGCTGACGCTGACCACCGACCTCGAAGGGGCGAGCGAAGTCGGCGGCCTGTTCCTCCATCCGCACGAGCGCGCCGGCGGGCTCGGCATGCTGCTGGCGCGGTCGCGCTATCTGTTCATCAAGGCGCACCGCGCGCGCTTCGGCGACACCGTGCTCGCCGAGCTTCGCGGAGTGATGGACGAAGCCGGCAACGCGCCGTTCTGGGATGCGCTCGGCGGCCGCTTCTTCGGCATGACCTTCCCCGAGGCCGACGAGTTCAACGCCGATCCACGGGACGCAATTCATCGCCGATCTGTTTCCCAAGACAGCCGATCTACGTCTCGATGCTGCCCGAGAGCGCGCGGGCAGTGATCGGCCAGCCGCACCCGACCGGCCGAGCCGCGCTAAAGATGCTGGAGACCGAGGGGTTCGTGTGGGACAGCTATGTCGACGTGTTCGACGGCGGGCCGACCGTGACCGCGCGGACCGACGCGATCCGCACCGTCAGGGAGTGCCGGGTCGCAGCGCTGGCCGATAAGCCGGCCGAACGGGGGTGAGACGATGATGATCGCGAGCGGCCAGCCTCGCCGATTTCGTCGCCTGCTATGGCAAGGTCGAGGACGTCGGCGATGGAACCGTCGCGATCGACCCGGGCGCCCGCGACATGCTCGAGGCCGAGCCGGGGGCCACGCTCTATCTCGTCGGTCGGTGAAGCAGTGGCACTGCGCGAAATCAATTTCGACGGGATCATCGGGCCGAGCCACAATTATGCCGGGCTCAGCCTCGGCAATCTCGCCTCGACGCGGCACGCCGGCCAGGTGTCGGAGCCGCGCGCGGCGGCGCTGCAGGGGATCGCCAAGATGCGCGCGAACCTGGCGCTTGGCCTGGTTCAGGGCATTTTCGTGCCGCAGCCGCCGCCCGGACCGCGCGTGGCTCGCCGAGCTTGGAACCAGCATCGAGGAGGCCGAGCCGGTGCTTGCCGCGAATGCGATGTCCGCATCCTCAATGTGGGCCGCAAATGCCGCGACGGTGTCACCGGCGCCCGACACGCACCGACGGCAGATGCCACCTGACCGTCGCCAACCTGCGGACCATGCCGCACCGCAGCCACGAATGGCCGGCGACGCTGGCGCAGCTGAAGCTTGCGTTCGCGAGCGATGCCTTCGCGGTGCATGCGCCGGTGCCCACGGCGTTCGGCGACGAAGGCGCGGCGAACCACATGCGGCTGGCGGCGGCGCATGGCGAGCCCGGGGTCGAGCTATTCGTCTATGGCGTCACCGGGGGCGCTTTCCCGGCCCGCCAGCACCTCGAAGCGTCGAAGGCGATCGCGCGCCTTCACCGACTCGATCCCGAGCGCACCATTTTTGCCGAGCAGTCGGAGCAGGCGATCGCGGCTGGCGGGTTCCACAATGATGTCGTCGCGGTCGCCAACGAGCGGGTGCTGTTCGCGCATGAGCAGGCGTTCGCCGACAAGGCGGCGCTGCTGGAGCCGCTGCAGCGTCTGGTTCCCGGCTTCGAATATGTCGAGGTGGCCGGCGGCGGACGTGCCGCTGGCCGACGCCATCCGATCCTATCTGTTCAACGCGCAGCTGGTCACGCCGCCCGATGGCCAGCCGACGTTGATCGTGCCCGATCGAAGCGCGGGAGACACCGAGCGTCTGGCGCTGGATCGAGCGGCATCTTGCCGGCAACGGACCCGATCCGCCGCGTCGAAGTGGTCGACGTCCGCCAGTCGATGGCCAACGGCGGCGGCCCGGCCTGCCTGCGCCTGCGCGTGGTCGCCGATCCCGAGACGGTCGACCCGCGCTTCCTGGTCGACGATGACGAGGCTGACGCGACTCGCCGAGGTCATTGAAGCGACCTGGCCGCAGCAGATCCACCACGACGATTTGCAGTCGCGAGCGCTCGTCGCCGACATTGAAGCCGCGCGGCTCGCTTTGCTTAACGCCTTGAATCTGCAGGAACTCTGCTGATTCCCGCCGCGGGACGAAAGTTAAGGTTAACTTAACCCTGTCCTTTAAGATTTTTTCGGCTCAAAACCGCGGTCCCGACGTTCGAACGTTAATGATTGCGATGCTGAAAAAGATTGGCCGCCTCTTCCAGATCAAGACGCGCTTCGAAGCGTGGCTGGTGATCTATGCGATCGCGCTCGGCGCGGTCGAGCGCGGCCGCCTCTATCTCGACGCCTATCCGGGCTATGGCGGTTACGTCCTGGCGCTGGCCTGCACCGGCGTCGTGTTCATCGCCGGCGGCAAGCTGCTCGATTCGGTGAAGACGCCAGCCCCCGCGCTCGCGACAGGTTCAATCCGGACGCCCGACGCGGCGTCACACGATCACTGATCGTAATCGACCCACGCGCCTGCCGCACCGTCGCGGTTCAGAGTCACGGATTTCGCGCCGCAGAGATTGACCCCGGCCCAGGTGATCGGGCCCCCGCCCTGCACATTGGCACGGATGTCGAACGCGCAATCGGGATCGCTGAAATTCATCGCGCTCTTCGCTCCTGCCGACGGCGCCGAGCCGAGCGGCTTCCAGTCCTGCGTGCCGGCGCGGCGGATCGACAGCTCGGCCAGCGCCGCGCCCGTCCCGTTGACCAGGGTGAAATTCGATGCCCCGGCCGCCAGCGCGGGCGACGAAGCCAGGAGCGCCGTCAGCAGCAAGCCGAGTCGAATCATGCGCGCAAATATAAACCCGCGCGCACGACTCGAAAATTGGAAAGTTAATTAAGCGGCGAGGTCAGCGTAACTCGGCCGTGTCCCACTCCAGAACACCGGCGTCGCCGCGGGACCGCTGGTAAGCGCGTCCTTAAGCGGTAAGGCGGTCGAGCAGAACGCGCATTCCGCGGACAGCCGCCCGATGATCCAGTGGGTGCGGCCGCACCCCGGGCAATGATTGACTTCACCATCGTGATAGACGGCATGATAGCCGCGCGCGCTGGGATTGAATGCGGCGCGGCGGGACTCGATCGAACTCAGCATGGTGGCATCCTTCGAAACCATTTCGACCCACCAACGAGCGGCGAATCGTTATGTTTCATCGACAGTCCGTGATTAGCCGCCACCTGTCACCGCCGCGACACGGTGCTGTTCCAGTGCGGGACGAAGCGGCCTGAACCGTTTCGCTGCCGCGACGAACGGTGAAAGCCCCTGTGGATATTTACCATTTCTTAGCCTTCGCCGGGTGAAGGTCGGCTTGTCTCGGAGCGGAGGGACAAGTGGAATCGAACGAGCGTTATTATCGCCGCCGGGCCATTGAGGAGCGCATGGCCGCGCGGCGGGCAGTCACCGAAACGGCACGCGCCTGGCATAATAAGCTTGCCGACGATTTCGCGGCCCGCGCGAGCACTCCGGTTATTTCGGTCTGCAGCGTCGCCGCCGCGATCAGCGCCTGACAGCCATCTCCGATTTTGCGTCTTCGGATGCGTTCCTGCCAATTCGTGAGGCTTCCGCGCGCTTTCTAGTCGCGTAAGGAAACAGGACACCAACACGCGTGTTACGCTTCGTGAACCATTCGCGGAGCCGGAATGATGATCGACAGTGACGCACGTCGCAGCGGCGACCCAACCGCAAGGCTGATCCTTTGTGTCATCGTCGCAATTGTCGGTTTGTGGCTGCTGGGCTTTGGCGCCTGGCTCGCGGTGCTTGGCGGCAGCATCTATTATGTCCTCGCCGGAATCGCGCTGCTCGGCAGCGCATGGCTGCTGTTCCGCGGCCGCTCGGCCGGGCTGTTCGTCTACGCCGCAGTGCTGATCGTAACCATGGCGTGGGCGCTGTGGGAAGTTGGCTTCGACTTCTGGCAACTGGCGCCGCGCGGTGACCTCCTGGTCCCCCTCGGAATCCTGCTGCTCCTGCCGTGGGTGACTCGGGGGCTCGCGCCGCGCGCGCAGCTGACCTCGGGCGCCGGCCTCGTGCTTGCGCTCTCGCTCTTGCTGTCCGGCGGCATCGCAATCACCGCATTGTTCAATCACCCGAACGACCAGAATGGCGTGCTTCCAAGCCGAAGCCTGGGATCCGTGGCTTATTCCGCGGCGCCAGGAGACTGGCCCGCTTATGCCGGGACCTGGGCCGGCCTCAAATGGTCGCCCCTGGCGCAAATCCGGCCGGACAATGTGAAGAAGCTCGACGTCGCCTGGCATGTTCATACCGGCGACCTCAAGCGGCCGAGCGATCCCGGCGAATTCACTTATGAGATGACCCCGATCAAGGTCGGTGACCTGCTCTATCTGTGCACACCGCACGACATCGTGATCGCGCTCGACCCGGTGACCGGCAAAACGCGGTGGCGCTTCGATCCGCACGTCAACGTCAACGGCACCCAGCACATGAGCTGCCGGGGCGTTTCTTATTATGATTCGAACGCCGCGCCCGGAGGGCCACCGATGCCGCCGCGGGCGCAAGACTGCAGCACGCGCATCTTCGTCGCGACCAATGATGCGCGGCTGATCGCGCTCGATGCCGCGAGCGGCCGTCCGTGCGCCGATTTCGGCAACGGCGGGCAGCTCAGCCTGGTCCCGCAATATCCCGGCTATCGCGAGGGCTGGTACCAATTCACATCGGCCCCGCTGGTGACGCGCGGGCTCGTCGTCCTTGCGGGCGCGGTGTTCGACAATCGCTCGGTAAAGATGCCATCGGGCGTGGTCCGCGCGTTCGACGCCAAGTCGGGCCGGCTAGTGTGGAACTTCGATCCCGGCAACCCAAACCAGACGGCGCCGATTGGGCCCAACCAGCGCTACAGCCTGTCGTCGCCCAACAGCTGGAGCACCTCGGCGGCCGACGAACAGCTCGGCATGATCTATCTGCCCTTCGGCATGGGCGCGGTCGACCAATATGGCGCCAAGCGGCCGCCCACGACCGAGCAATTCGCCAGCAGCATCGTCGCGCTCGACAGCGTGACCGGCAAGCTCAAATGGGTGTTCCAGACCGTCCACCACGACCTGTGGGACATGGACGTCCCCGCCCAGCCGGCGCTGATCGACCTCCCCATCGGCGGCGCGACGGTCCCGGCGCTGGTCCAGACGACCAAGACCGGCAATATCTTCGTGCTCGACCGTCGCACCGGCAAGCCGATCGTCCCGGTCACCGAGCGCGCGGTTCCCGATAACCCGGCGCCCGGCGATACGCTGTCCGCAACCCAGCCGTTTTCGGCGCTGTCGCTAATGCCGCTCGCGCGCATCCGCGAGGCCGACATGTGGGGCGCCACGATGCTCGACCAGCTCAGCTGCCGGATCGCGTTCCACAAGCTTCGCTACGACGGGGTGTTCACGCCGCCATCGACCCAGGGCAGCCTCGTCTATCCGGGCAACTTCGGCGTGATGGACTGGGGCGGAATGGCCTATGATCCGGTCCACGCCACCGCCTTTGCCAACCCCGATTACATGGCGTTCCTGTCCAAACTGACCGCCAAGCGCCCGGCCGACGAGCAGAAGGCCGAGACCAACCGCGGGCTCAATCCCAATTATGGCGCGCCGTTTGCGGTCTACCTCAATCCGTTCCTGTCGAAGCTCGGCCTGCCGTGCCAGGCGCCGCCGTGGGGCAAGGTTGCCGGGATCGACCTCGCCGCCGGCAAGGTCGTTTGGCAGCACCCGAACGGCACGGTGCGCGACGAGACCCCGGTACCGCTGCCATTCAAGATGGGCGTGCCTTCGCTCGGCGGCCCGATGCTGACCGGCGGTGGGCTCGCCTTCATGAGCTCGGCGCTCGACAATTACGTCCGCGCCTACAACGAGGCGACGGGCGCGGTGTTGTGGCGCGCGCGGCTCCCGGCGGGCGGACAGGCGACACCGATGAGCTACCAGGGCCGCGACGGGCGCCAATATGTGGTGGTCGTGGCCGGGGGGCACGGAACGCTCGGCACCACGCCCGGCGACGACGTGATTGCTTACGCCTTGCCCAAGGCGGCTTGAGGCGGCCACGAGGGGCGGAGATCAGGGTTGCGCGCACCCGCCCCTGCCCGTATGTCGCGCCCCTGCCGTCCTCGGCACCGCGCGCCCGTAGCTCAGCTGGATAGAGCACCAGACTACGAATCTGGGGGCCGGAGGTTCGAATCCTTCCGGGCGCGCCAATTCTCCTTGTTTCACCACGCTTTTCGCAAGACACGCGAAATCGGGTTACAGGCAAAGCCCAATTGTGGATTGTTTACAATCGTGTGGCGCTAACCCTCTGATTTATCTGCTGCGGCGTCGGTCGGCTACTCCCGACGCAGCTTCTTCTCAGTAGAACTAACAAACTCTTAAATAGAATTTGCTTAATCCAAATTAACCTTGATATTGCCGTCGGCTGCTCAATGCGAGTTGAGCGGGGGAATTTGTAAGGGCAACAGTTTTGCGGCGGCGCCTGCGGCCGTTGTGACGGCTCGCCCAGTTGCGGGGGATCAGTTTATGAAGAAGCTCTTAGGTTTGGTTGCAGGATTTTTCGCGCTTTTGGCTGCGGCTCCTGCATTGGCGGCTACTCCCATTGAAGTAGCTTACACGGGGGCGCTCGGCAGCAGCGCTAATATAAAGGCGCCGTTCAACGCCGCAAACAGTGGCTTTACGCCAAGCATGGCATTCTCCGGCACGTTTTATTACGATCCGGGCTCGGTCCCGACTACGGGCGTGACGAATGTTGCCTTCAATACCTTGACCGGTATTCCGGCCAACGAAGCTTTCACAATCAACTTTGGGCCGCTCAGCTTCAATCTAGCTGACAATATCAGCAGCCTGCTGATGAATCCGGGCATCCAGTATAACAACGGCCAGTTCAACGGATTCGTGTTCGTGACCGATTTCAACTACGGCGGAAATTATTACCAATTCCGGGCCAATGGCCCCACGATCACCGTGAAACTGCTGGACGGCATTTCGAACTCCCTTGACCCGCGCGGCAATGTCGGGACGACAAACTACATCGGTGCCAAAATCACGGCCGGCAATACCAATCTCTCGCAGGTCGTTCCAACCGACGTTGAGGGCGCTGTTCCCGAACCGGCCACTTGGGCCATGATGCTCTTGGGTTTCGGCGCCATCGGCTTTGCTATGCGTCGTAAGCAGAAGGCTCCGCTGATCCAGGTTGCCTAAGCAGTACCTGCGATGCGAGGAGGGGCACCCGAAAGGGTGCCCTTTTTGCATCTACTGACAATGTCCGCTTTCCACCCATTCCTGCCATTAAGGACATGCGGATGCGAATCCTTCCGGGCGCGCCATTTTCTCCGCATTGTCAGCCTTGGAAGCCGCTCCTAGAGCTTGGCCTCGATGCGGTATGCGGTTCTCCTTGTCTTGCTGACGCTCGGCGCCTGCTCGTCGACTGGCGGTCCCTACCCGTCGCTGCAACCGCGGACGGCGGAGGCGGTCGATCCGCGGGTGCCGGTGGTTCGGCCCGTCAACGACCGGCCGGCCGGAGCGGCGCTCGTGTCGCGGCTGGCTGGCCTGGTCGAGCAAGCGACGAGCTCCGCCGCGGCGTTCGATCGGGCGGCGGGCGAGGCTGACGCGCTGGTGGCCAAGGCTGGAGCGCCGCAGAGCGAGGGCTGGATTGCGGCGCAGGAGGCGCTGTCGGCCGCGATCGCGGCACGCAGGCCGGTGACGAACGCGCTCGGCGATATCGACGCGCTTGGCGCGAACGCGCTGCAGACGCAGGGCGGCATCGCGCCCAACGATCTCGCCGCCATCCAGCGCGCGGCGCGGACGGTCGGCGACATCGACCAGCGCCAGGTCGGCTCGCGCTCAACGCGATCAAGCAGCGGCTCGGGCAGCTAGCTTAGCGCCGCCGCCCGCGCGGCCGGCCAATCCACGCGGCGTCGATGACGAAGACGATGCTCGGGTTGAGCTCTGGCCCGAAGCGCGTGTCGACGAAATCGAGATCGTCGCGGCGGGCCATGCCGAGGCGCTTCATCAGCCCCTGGCTGGGCGCGTTGGCGGGGACGGTCATGGCGATGACGTCGGGCGCATGCGAAGCGGTCGAAGGCGAGGTCGAGGCTGGCGATCGCCGCCTCCTTGGCGAGACCCTTGCCCCAATATGCGGGCCGCAGCCGCCAGCCGATCTCGTGACGGCCGGTGAGGTCGCCGGCGCCCGGCGCATTGACGCGCTTGAGCCCGCAGAAGCCCATGATCTCGCCGCCGTCAGGGTCCTCGACGATCCAGAAGGTGTGGCCGTAATCGCGCTGGAAGCCGACGACGCGTCGATAGGCAGCGTTCCATTCCTCGGCGTCTGGACGCCGCCGAGATGGGTCATGACCTCGGGCCGGTTCATGACCTCGTAGAAGCGTGCCTCGTCTTCCGTCGTCCCATTCGCGCAGGCCGCAGGCGCTGCGTCGTCGCGACGACCTTAGCCACCACCGAGCGCCTCGACGCCGCGCAGCACCGCGTCGACCGCCTCGTCGACGTGCTGCAAATGCGTGCGGAAGCAGAGGATCGCGCAGCGCAGGTAGAAGCGCCCGTCGATGCGCGTCCCGCTCAGCATGACGCGGCCTTCCTGCTGGATGTGCTGGATCAGCCGCTCGTTGAACTCATCGGCATCGCCGCTCTTCGGCAGGTAGCGGAAGGCGACGACCGACAGGTCAGGCGGCGGCCCGGCGTCGAAGCCGTCGATCGCCGACAGCCGCGCATGAAAATAAAGCGCGAGCTTGAGCTTTTCTTCCTGCGCCGCGCGGAAGGCGGCGACGCCGGCGATCTGCAGCGGCAGCCACAGGCGGAGCGCGCGGAAGTGGCGGGTCAGCTCCGGCGAGAGGTCGGCGGGAGACGGGCCGACGTCGGTTTCCGAGAAGGGGCGGATGTAATCGGCGCTCGCGCTGAACGCGTCGAGCAGCAGCTTGCCTTCGCGGACCACCACCGCGCCGGTGCCGTAGGGCAGGAACAGGGTTTTGTGCGGGTCGAGCGCGACGCTGTCGGCCTGCTCGATCCCGCGCAGGCGCTCGCGGCCCTCGTCGCACAAAGCAAACAGGCCGCCATAAGCGCCGTCGACGTGCAGCCAGGCGCCGTAGCGGCGGCAGAGCTCGGCGATGTCGGCGAGCGGATCGATCGAGCCGGTATCGACCGTGCCCGCCGAGGCGACGACCAGCCAGGGGCGGATGCCGTTCCTGCGATCCTCCTCGAGCGCGGCTTCGAGCGCTTCGACCGACATCCGGTAGTTCGACGTCGGTGGCGATCGTCCGGCGCGGCGAGCGGCCGCGTCCGGCGATGTGCAGCGCCTTGTCGACGCAATGATGGGCGAAGCGGGTGAGATAGACGGCGCCGCCGCCCTCCGGATCGCGCGCCTCGCGGGCGGCGACGATGGCGGTCAGGTTGGCCATGCTTCCGCCCGAGGTCAGCGTGCCGGCCGCCTCGGCGGGGAAGCCGATGATGCTCGCGAGCCAGGCGGTGCAGGCGTTCTCGATCCGCACCGCGCCGGGCGCCGCGGGCGCGAAGCCTGAATATTTGTTCGACGCCGCCGCCAGCATGTCGCCGAGCGCCGAATGGAACAGCCCGCCGCCGGGGATATAGCCCATGAAGCGCGGCGAGGTGGTCGCGATGCCGGGCTGCTCGATGCACTCGCCGACGTAATCGAAGACGAATCCGGGGTCGCGGCCGGCCTCGTCGAATTCGGGATCGAGGCGGATAGCGAGCGCGTCACCGGCCGGGCGCAGGCTCGGCCGGTCCTCGAACTCCATCAAGGAATGATAGCGCATGATCGAGCGCGTCCGACCCGAGCTTGCGCCGCGCATTGGCGTCAGGCTCAAGCGGCGCGGCGAGCGCGGCGAGCTGCTCGATCTCGGCGCGAAGCTGGTCGATCACGCGATCAGCCGCGCCGCATCGACGCGCATGGTAGGTGAGGATGCCGGTCGCGCCGGCGCGCTTGAACGCCAGCAGGGTCTCGAGGATCAGCGCGTCGCGGTCGCCCGCGCCGGCCGCCGCGGCATGCTCGATCATCGCATACTCGCCGCTCACCTGGTACGCGAAGGTCGGGCACGCCGAACGCATCCTTCACCCGGGTAATGACGTCGAGATAGGGCAGGCCCGGCTTCACCATCACGAAGTCCGCGCCCTCGGCGAGGTCGAGCTCGACCTCCCGCAGCGCTTCCTCGATGTTGGCGGGATCCATCTGGTAGCCGCGCTTGTCGCCCTTGAGGCGGCCGCGCGAGCCGACCGCGTCACGGAACGGGCCGTAGAAGGCCGACGCATATTTGGCGGCATAGGCCATGATCGCGACATTCTGGTGCTCGTCCCCCTCCAGCGCCTCGCGGATCGCGGCGACGCGGCCGTCCATCATGTCCGACGGGGCAACGATGTCGGCACCCGCGCGCGCCTGGACCAGCGCCTGCTCGACGAGGATTGAGACCGTGTCGTCGTTGATGACATTGCCGGACTCATCGACCAGCCCGTCGTGGCCGTGCGCGGTGTAGGGATCGAGCGCGACATCGGTGAGGACGCCGATGTCGGGCACTGCATCCTTGATCGCCTTGATCGCGCGGCAAATCAGATTGTCGGCGTTGAGCGCCTCCTCGGCCCGCTCGGTGCGCAGCTCCTCGGGCGTATTGGGAAACAGCGCGACGCAGGGGATGCCGAGCGCGGCCGCTTCCTTCGCTTTGGCGCCGAGCCGGTCGATGCTCCAGCGGCTGACGCCCGGAAGCGAGGCGATCGGCTCCTCGCAGTCGCGGCCGTCGCAGATGAACAAAGGCCAGATGAAATCGCTCGGGTGAAGCCGGTGCTCGGCGAGCATCGCGCGCATCCACGGGCTCGAGCGGCCGCGGCGCATGCGAAGGTAAGGAAAGGTGGCGGACATGCTGCCCCTCTATCGTCATTCCCGCGAAAGCGGGAACCCAGATTTTTGCTGGGCTGGATCCCCGCTTTCGCGGGGATGACGAGGTAATTAGCCCGCCGGGTTGAGCGCCCCGCCCGGCTCGCGGGTGGCTTCGGCTTGCTCGATACATTCATCGTCGCCAGGAATGTCGGCGATCCGCAGCTGCGTCTTTCGCCAGTTGCCGAAGCGATAATAAGCCGATCGCCAGCGCGACGTTGGCGAAGGAGCTGACCGGGAAGCTCCACCAGATCGCGTCGGCGCCGAGCCAATGCCGGGTCGCGAAAATCCAGCCGAAGCGGACCGGGACCAGGCCGATGGCGAGGATGATCAGCGGTCCCCAAACCGCGCCATTGGCGCGGACCGTGGCGATCAACACCATGGTCACGCCGAACAGCAGGAAGTTCCAGGTCGCGAGCACGTGGATGTGCCGCGCGATCGGAAGCGCCGGGCTGCCGCTGCCCATGAACAAGCGCAAGCACGGTGCGGTCGGCGAGCGTCAGCAGGACGATCAGCGCGCCGGTAATCAGCAGCGACAGGATGATCCCGCTCCGCGTGATCAGCCCGACCCGGTCCCACAGGCCGGGCGCCGATATTCTGCGCGGACATCGCGCTGACCGCGGCGCCGATCGCCATCGCCGGCATCTGGACATAGGTCCACAGCTGCATCGCGACGCCGAACGCGGCGGTGGTGTCGACGCCCTGGCGGTTGACGAGGCCGATCAGCGCCAGCGCCGACATCGAGATGACGACCATCTGCAGGCCCATCGGGAAACCCTTGACGATGATTGTCTTCAGGATCGCCGGGCTCGGCAGCAGATAGCGAAGCTCGGCGCCGCGCAGGCGCAGCGGCAGATCGCGGACGTAGAGGTAGATGAGGAGGCCGAAGAAGCTGACGTAATTGCCGATCAGCGTCGACATCGCCGAGCCGGCAATCCCCATCGCCGGGATCGGGCCGAAGCCGCGGATGAAGAACGGGTTGAGGCCGCTGTCGAGCACGACGGCGACGATCATGAACCACAAGGGCGTCAGGCTGTCACCCGCGCCGCGCAGCGCCATCATCATCAGCGTCAGCAGCAGCAGCGCCGGCATCGCGAGGAAGATGACCTGCAGATAAGCGAGCGCGAGCGGCGCCGCGTCGCCCGGCGTCCCGAGCAGGTGCAGGATCGACCCGGCGAGGAAATAGCCGGCGATCGCCGATGAGGATGGTGACGAGCGCGAAACCGCCGGCATCGCCGTGCCGAAGATGCGCCGCGCCTCGTCGACGTCCTTGCGGCCCCAATGCCTGGCCGATGAGGATGGTCGAGGCCATGCCGAAGCCGAACACGAAGGCGGTCAGCAGGAACATCACCATGTTGGCGTTGGACGTCGCGGCAAGCGCGCCCTCGCCGAGGCAGCCGCCCGACCCAGATCGCGTTGACCGTGCCGTTCAGCGACTGGAGGATCGAGGAGGCGAGCGTCGGCAGCGCGAACTTGAGCAGGGTCGGGCCGATGCTGCCCTGGGTGAGGTCGCCGCGGCCGCGCTCGTCGTTCGCTGCGTCTGCCATTTCGCTCCTCATGTTCCCCGGCGCAGGCCGGGGCCCAGGTCCTCAAAGCAACGGTTCCGCTGCCTGGACCCCGGCCTTCGCCGGGGCACAGCTATCCCAGCCGCTCCAACGCAGCACGGAGCCGTTCGGCCTCCGCCGCCTTGGCCTCATGGTCCGCCCGCGCTTTCTCGACCGCCTCGGGCTTGGCGCGCTCGGTGAAGTTCGGATTGGCGAGCCGTTGGGCGAGGCTGTCGCGCTCCTTTTCGGCGGCGGCGGCGGCCTTGTCGAGAGCGACTTTCTCGGCTTCGAGGTCGATGACACCTTCGAGCGGCAGACGCGTAACGTGGCTCCGTCGACAACGAATTGCGCTGCGCTCGTTGCTCGTCCGAACGTCTCGATCAGCTGAAGGATGTCCAGTTGCTCGCGCGAGTCGCCGGAACGTATGCGCGAATCGCGGCTGCGCCAAGCAGTCTGCTCGATCGCATCTGGCGCGCGAACAGACGCCTGAGCAATTGGCGCTCGGCGGTACGATTCAGTTCGGTTCTTGCCGCGACGGATCTCGCTGACCAGTCAGATGAGCCAATCGATTCGGCCTTGGCGTGCGGATCGACCTGCGCCTCGCGGCTCGGGCCATTCGCGACGATCAGCTCGTAGGGCCGCTCGCCATCGCGCTCCACAGCTCCTCGGTGATGAAGGGCATCAGCGGGTGGAGCATGACGAGGATCTGGTCGAACGCCCAGGCGGCGACGCGCTTGGTCTCCTCGTCGAACGCGCCCTTGATCAGCTCGACGTACCAGTCGCAGAAGGTGCCCCAGACGAAGTGGTAGATGGCGTCGGCCATGTCGTCGTAGCGCAGCTCGTCGAACGCGCGGTCGAGCTTGGCGAGGGTCTCGACGACCTCGCCGATGATCCAGCGGTTGACCGGAAGCTCGGCGGCCGGCGCGGCGATGCTGTCGCTGGCGCCGACGCCGTTCATCTGCAGGAAGCGCGCGGCGTTCCACAGCTTGGTCGCGAAGTTGCGGTAGCCCTCGACGCGCTTCTCATCGAGCTTGATGTCGCGGCCCTGGCTTTCCATCGCCGCCAGCGTGAAGCGCAAAGCGTCGGCGCCATACTTGTCGATCAGGCCGAGCGGGTCGACCGTGTTGCCCTTCGACTTGGACATTTTCGCGCCCTGCGCGTCGCGGACGAGGCCGTGGAGGTAGAGCGTCTTCCACGGCGCCTCGCCCATGAACTCGATCCCCTGCATCGCCATCCGCGCATCCCAGAAGAACAGGATGTCGAAGCCGGAGATGAGGACGTCGTTGGGGTAGTGGCGCTGGAGGTCCTCGGTCTCGCTCCGGCCAGCCGAGCGTCGCGAACGGCCAGAGCGCGGAGCGAGAACCAGGTGTCGAGCACGTCCGTCCTGCCAGAGAGGACATCTGGTCGCCGGCGCTTGACCGAGCGCTCGCTGCATCAACGTCACTACCGGGCGATCATCGATTGCGTGCAGTTTGTGCGTCCGTCGTGCTCAGCGTCAAGACCTCGTCTTCGACTTCGCAACAAAGACAGCTGATCCCAGTTCTCGGCCATACCACGCCGGAATGCGGTGGCCCCACCACAATTGGCGCGACACGCACCAGGGCTGGATGTTCTCGAGCCAGTTGAACCAGGTCTTGGCCCAGGTCTCGGGGACGATCCTGATGTCGCCCTTCTTCACCGCCTGGAGCGCGGGAAGCGCGAGCTTGGCGGCGTCGACATACCATTGGTCGGTGAGCCACGGTTCGATCACCACGCCCGAGCGGTCGCCGAACGGCGTCGGGATCACGCGGTCTTCGACGCGGACCAGCGCGCCTTCGTCTTCGAGCTTCGCGAGCACGGCCTTGCGAGCGGCGTCGCGGTCGAGGCCGAGCAGGTCCTGCGGGATGAGGCCGTCCTCCGTCTGGACGACCAGGCCTGCCCATCGAACATGTTGAGCATGTCGGCCGGCTTGAACCCGGCGCGCTTGCCGACCTCATAATCGTTGAAGTCGTGGCCCGGCGTGATCTTCACCGCGCCCGAGCCGAGCTCGGGATCGGCATGCTCGTCGGCGATGATCGGGATCAGGCGGCCGGTGATCGGGTGCCTGATCTGCTTGCCGATCAGCGCGCGGTAGCGCTCGTCCTCGGGATGCACCGCGACCGCCATGTCGGCGAGCATCGTTTCGGGCCGCGTCGTCGCGACCTGGATCGCGCCGCTATTGTCGGCGAGCGGATAGCTCGAGGTCCAGAACTTGCCCTGGACATCGCGCGTCTCGACCTCGAGGTCGCTGATCGCGGTCTGGAATTTCGGGTCCCAATTGACCAGGCGCTTGTCGCGATAGAGCAGGCCGCGCTTGTGCAGCTCGACGAAAACGTGGGTGACGGCGCGCTGGAAGCCCTCGTCCATGGTGAAGCGCTCGTGCGCCCAGTCGCAGCGAGGCGCCGAGGCGGCGGAGCTGGCGAGTGATTGCGCCGCCGCTTTCGTCCTTCCACTCCCACACCTTCTCGACGAAGTCATCGCGGCTGATAATTGGCGCGCTTGTCCTGCCGTTGCTCTAGGTTGACGTTCGACCACCATCTGGGTCGCGATGCCGGCATGGTCGGTGCCGACCACCCACAAGGCGTCCTTGCCCAGCATCCGCTCGCGCCGCGTGAGGACGTCCTGCAGCGTGATGTCGAGCGCGTGGCCGATGTGCAGCGAGCCGGTGACGTTCGGCGGCGGCATGACGATCGTCCACGGGTCGCGGTCGGCGCGCTCCGGCCGGAACAGCCCCGCGCCTTCCCAATGCGCGTACCAGCGATCCTCGATCGCGCGGGGTCGAAGGTCTTGGGAAGGTCGGTCATGCTGAGCGGGCGTTAGCGGCGCGCCCGAGCGGACTCAACCCGTCACCCCGGACCTGATCCGGGGCCGTGCCTTGTCTTCAACTCCTCCTCAGGAGAAAGGCAGGGATCCCGGCTCAGGGCCGGGATGACGGCTTACTCGCCGCGCTCGGTCTTTGCTGGCACCGCACGCCGGAGCACGGCCTGCCCCGATCCCAGCCACTTCGCCATCCAGCCGAACACCTCGTCATACCATTGCACCGAGTTCTTCGGCTTCAGCACCCAGTGGTTCTCGTCCGGGAAGATCAGCAGCCGCGACGGGATGTTGCGGCGCTGGAGCGCGGTGAAGGCGGCGATGCCCTGCGTGTAGGGAATGCGGAAGTCGTTCTCGCTGGTGACGACGAGCTGCGGCGTCTTCCAGTTCTGGACGTAATTGACCGGGTTCCATTTCTCGAACTCGGCCGGCGCCTCGTAATAAGCGTGGCCGCCATGCTCCCATTCGTCGAACCACAATTCCTCGGTCTCATAGGCCATGGCGCGGGCGTCGAACACGCCGTCATGCTGGACGATGCAGCGGAAGCGGTCGGGCCATTTCCCCTCGATCCAGTTCATCATGTAGCCGCCATAGGAACCGCCGAGCGCGCAGGCATGGTCGGCATCGAGCTGCGGATCGTGCGCGGTCGCGAAGGCGAGGCCCTTCTGCAGGTCCTCGAGCGGCCAGCCGCCCCAATTCTGGTGGATCGCGTCGGTGAAGGCCTGGCCGTAACCGGTCGAGCCGTGGAAATCGACGCTGACCGCCGCATAGCCGGGCGAGATGAACACGCGCGGGTTCCAGCGGAAGGACCAGCTGTTGGAGAAGCTGCCCTGCGGCCCGCCGTGGACGAGGAAGGCGATCGGCAGCTTGCCCGTCGCGCTGGCCGGCTTGAGCGTCCAGCCCCAGACGCGGTCGTTGTTGGCGCCGGTGAAGCTGAATTTTTGATATTTGACCGGGTCGAGCTGGCTCAGAAGCTCGCGGTTGAGGTCGGTCAGCTTGGTCGCTCGGCCAGCCGCGTCGAGCCGGTAGAGGTCGTCGGGCGCGGCGATGCTGTTCATCGTCACGATCGCGCCGCCGCCGGGTAGCGCGTGGACATTGCCGTAATGGCCGTCGCCGGTCAGGCGCGTGACCTTGCCGGTCGCGGCATCGACGCGGAACACCGGCTCTTCGAGCGTGTCGCCGGCAGTCACGAGTAGGCTGCGGCCGTCCGGCGCCCATTCGATCGAGTCGATCGAGCGATCCCAAGCCTGGGTGACGGCGCGGATGCGGCCGGTCGCGAGATCGCGCAGCTGCAGAACCTGGCGGTCGGCTTCGTAGGTCGGCCGCGCCATGGCGACATAAGCGAGGGTGCGGCCGTCGGGCGAAACGGCCGGCAGCGTATCCGTCGCGTCATTGGCATCGGTCAGGTTGACCGGCGGTGCGCTGCCGTCCGCGGGCACCTGGAAGATGTCGAGGTTGGTCGATTTGGCTTCGATCCGCCCGGCTTCGCGCAAGGTGAAGTAGACGGTCCGCCCGTCGGGCGAGAAAGCGATCTCCTCGGCGCCGCCGAACGGCTTGGACGGCGTGTCGCCGACCAGCCTGCCGGTCAGCGGCACGCCGTTGCCGGCAAGCTTGCCGCCGGCGACGGCGTAGCCGAACAGGCGCGAACTTCACGCCCGGCTCGGCCCAAGTGTCCCAGTGGCGGATGAAGAGCTGGTCGTAGGTGCGGCCCGAGCCGGTCTTCGGCTTGGGCGGAAGGCCCGCGCAGTCGAGATCGGCGCAGCGCAGGTCGCGGTCGGCCCAGACGACGACGCGGTCGCCGGACGGCGCGAGCCGGAAGCCGCCGATGTCGCCCTTGAAGCTGCTGACCTGGACCGGCGCCGCGCCCGATCGCCATGCGGAACAACTGGTCGCTGATCGCCCGACCGCCATCAGGAACCAGAGCGAGCCGTCGGGCCGAAGACCGCGTCATGTCCCTTCGCCGCGCCCGCGACCGGCTGCGGCGCCGCGCCGGGCCTCGTAAGGTCGAGCGTGTAGAGCGTATTGACGCGCTTGTTCTTGTCCCAGTCGGTGGTCGAGATCGTGAACACGGCACGGTTCGCCCGTCGCGCGATATGTCGGGCGCGCCGAGGCGGTGCATCGACTGCAGGTCGGTGGCGGTCATCGGACGGGCGGCGAGCGGAGCCGCGAGAGAACGGCCGCGGCGGCGAGGAGGAGCGCGGGCTTGGTCATGCCGCAGGCGTAGCAAAGCCGCGATCGGCGGCAAAGTTTAGAGCGGGCGCCCGGTGATCGTGAGATTTCCCGCTTCACATGCTCGTCGACCATGTGCGGCAGATGCTCGTCGAGCCATTGCTTCAGCATCGGGCGAAGCATGTCGCGGATGATTTCCTCGAGCGGGTTGCCGGGCGCGGGGCCGGGGCCGTCGCGGCGACGGTCTGCAGCTGCTCGAGCGCCTGGCGGCTCTTGCCCGCGGCATGCTCGTCGATCAGCGGCGGACCAAGATCGGCGGGCGGGGCCAATGGCTGGTCCAGCTCCAGCACATCGTCGTCGCCCGACGCGTCTTCGGGAAGCGGCGTCATCGCTCGTCCGGGATTGGCTGGACAGTGGTGCGCAACTCCTTCTCCTCCGCGATCACTTTCTTGATCGAGGCGAGGATGTCTTCCATCGAGGGTTCGCGGCCAGCCGACTGCATGGCGCGGATATCGCTTATTGCGGCAGCGGAGTCACGCCTGGTCGATGACGGGCGGCGACGGATCGACCCGCGCCGAGTCGATCTGCGGCGTTACGACCGGCGCCGGCGGCATCTCCTGCGGCGCCACGGTGCGGGTTGCGATGGTCGGATGACGCGGGTCGCTTGGCCCAGTCGAACCAGTTGTTGGCGACGTGCCGGTAATTGCCGAGCGGATCGTAGAGCGGGCCGCCGTCGAGACCGAGGTCCTGGGCCTGCGCCTGGCCCATCGCGTTCAGCAGCTGGAAGCCGGCGACGTAGGCATCGCGCTTGGCGGTGACCAACGCGACCTGCGAGTTCAGCAATTCCTGCTCGGCGTTCAGCACTTCGATGATGGTGCGGGTACCGACGCTTTGCTCGGCGCGGTTGCCTTCGAGCGCGAGCTGGTTGGCCTGGACCGCGTCGTGTTTGCGGCGATCGCGCTGCTGCGCCGCATCGTAGGTCGCAAAGGCGGCGCGAGTTGCCTGCACCACGGCGCGCTCGGTGCCGACGACCTGTTCGAGCACCTGGCCCTGCTGGGCCTGGGCCTGGCGGATGCGGGCCGCGGGCAGGCCGCCCTGGAAGATCGGCACGTGCGCGCTGAGGCCGACGTGGTCGCGTTGCCGGTGCGACGGTCGACCCGCTGAACGGGTCGCCTGGCCCGCCGAGGATGTTCACATAATTGCCGCTGGCGACGCCGGAGAGGCGCGGCAGGCGGCCGGCGCGGGCGACGTTGACGTCATAGCCGGCGGCGATCGCCTGGCGGCTGATCGCAACCAGGTCGGGGTTGTTGGCGAGCGCGATCTGCACCGCTTCGTCCGGCCGTCGTCGGCAGCGGCGGCAAGCGGCGGCGGCGGCGCCAGCTGCCCGGGCGCATGGCCGATGACCTGGCGATAGGTCGCCTCGCTCGCGGTCAGCCGGCCCTGCGCGGTTGCAAGCTGCGAGCGGCCGAGCTGCAGCCGGGCTTCGGACTGGGCGACGTCGGTCCGCGTGAGGTCGCCGATCTGGAAGCGGTCCTGGGTCGCCTGCGAGGTTGGTGCTCGAGCACCCTGACGTTGTTCGTGTTGAGTTCAACGATCGCGCGGTCGCGGATCACGTCCATGTAGGCGGCGATGGCCTGGGTGAAGACGTCGCCCTCGACCGCCACCAGCGTCGCCCGGCCGGCGTCGACGCGAGTCTTCGCGGCGCGGACCGAATTCTTGACCGCGCCGCCGTTGAATAAAGGGCACGCTGAGATCGACTCCGCCGGAGAGGGTCGGGCCCTTGCCCCCGGTGTCGAGAATGCCCGCTTCGCGTGAGATCCCGGTTGAGTCCGACCGATGCGCTGACTTGCGGGCGCCCGGCCGCCTTGGCGATCGCGACATTGGCGTCGGTCGCCTTCAGCGCCTCACGCTGCGAGGTCAGGGTCGGGTTGGTCTGGTAGGACGATACCAGCGCCTCACGAAGCGTATCCGCGCTCGCGGTGCCCGCCATGAGCGCAGCAATGATCGATCCCGAAATGAACTTACGAAACATGCTGTGCCCCTAGAAGGTAAAGACTTTCGGACGGCTGAAGCCGGGCAGATACCGGCACCCCCGCGTCGCCGAAGGAAAGATGCCGAAGCGCCGCCCGGCGTTGCGGCCGACAACCAGCCGGGTGATTCCGCGATCGAGGATCGCCGTGCCAAGCCGCCCGCCCTCCTCGAGCTGGTCGATTAGCGCCTGCGGAATTTGTTCGATCGCGCCGTCGATCAGGATCTGGCCGTACGGCGCGTCCGGCGCATGCCCTGCTGCCAAAGGTCCCTCGATGACGCTGACGCCCTCCTGGCCGGCGATGGCGATCAGTTCGGGATCGACTTCGAGCGCAGTCACCGAAAGGCCCATCGCCGCCAGCACGGCGGCCGAATAGCCGGTGCCGGCGCCGACGACCAATGCGCGCTGGCCGGCCTGGGGCTTCATCTGGGTCAATAGCTGGCCGAGCACCGCGGGAGCTGCGAGGAAGCGGCCCCCGCCGATGGCCACCGCGCGATCGACATAAGCGAGCGGCCGCGTGTGGGGCTGGCAGGAAGCGCTCGCGCGCGACCCGGCCCATCGCCGCGAGCACCGCCGGGTCGGTCACGCCTTGCGGGCGGAGCTGGCTTTCGACCATGGCTTCACGCGCCGCGGCGAAATCGGGAATCGGACTATGCACCGTCATAGCTGTTATATGCCGCTAATACACCTAAAGTTCAAGCTTGTCGCGAGGCCGCACGCTTCTCTCGAAGGTTACTCATATCGACGCTCCCGTGCCGCGCCAACCGTCATTCATCGAACGACCAAGTGATGAAGGGCGGGGGTTGACCATGTGGTGAACGTCGCGCCAAAGCGCATCCCCTCTCCCCGGCCCGATGGCGGAGTGGTTACGCAGAGGACTGCAAATCCTTGCACGCCGGTTCGATTCCGGCTCGGGCCTCCATTTTCCGGGCATTTTTCCTGCCGTTGTCCAAAGCCGAACAGGGCTTGTCCGGAATCGGACAGGCGCCAGCGGGCGGGACGTGCTCGGTCGTAGGATGGGTAGCAATTCATTGACCGTCACGTTGCAAGCTGCGTGCCATATGATGCCGCGCCGTCCGGCTATTTCGCGGCCAGGCGGACGTCGCCCGACCGCTGGATGCTCGACCAGCCGACGCGCGGACCGCGAAGCGCCTGGATGACGGCCTTGATCACCACATAATACATGAGCTGCCGGTAACCGAAGCGCTGCGGCAGCAGCCACGCCATGAGCTTCCAATTTTCCCGCCGCTCGAGGGCAAAGGCGATGAGGCCGGCGGTAAGGTCGATCGCGGCGAAGATCGCCCAGAAGAGCGCGACCCGGCCAAGGTCGCCCTTGACGGCCGTGAACCCGTGCTCGTGCAGGGAGCTGAAGGTCCAGAAGAGGTTGATCGCGAGCGCGAGGTCGATGATCGGCGAGACCAGCGCGAAGACGAGCTGGAACATGATCGTCTGCGGCAGCCCGATCAGCGCCAGCCCGCGCGGCTTCCCGGATTGCATGATGCCCTTGTGTTTCCACGCGCACTGGATCGTGCCGAACGCCCAGCGGAAGCGCTGGCGGGCGAGCTGGTGGAAGGTGCCCGGAGCCTCCGTCCACGCAATCGCGCTCTGGTCATAGGCCACGCGCCAGCCGGCGCGTTGGACCGCGATGGTGAGGTCCTGGTCCTCGGCCAGCGTCTCGGGCGGATAGCCACCGACCTCGGCAATGGCCTTCTTGCGCCAGGCCCCGACCGCTCCGGGCACCACGGTCATCGCGCCGAGCCTGGCCAGCGCGCGGCGCTCCAGATTCTGCGCCGTCACATATTCGAGCGCCTGCCACTTGGTGACGAGGTTGACGCGGTTGCCGACCTTCGCATTGCCGGCGACCGCGGCAAGGCCTTCGTCGGCGACGAGCCAGCGGGCCAGGCGCGCAATCGTGTCCGGTTCGAATTGCGTGTCGGCGTCGAGCGCGATGACGATCTCGCTTTTCGCCACCTCCAGGCCATGATTGAGTGCCCGCGCCTTGCCGCCGTTGGCAAGCGTGATGAGCTGCACGCGTTCATCGTCCCGGAACGCCTCACGGACGATCTCTGAAGTCCGGTCCTTCGACCCGTCGTCGATGACGATCACCTCCAGCCTGACGTTGGTGCTCGCCAGCACGTGCGAGACCGAACGCTCGATCACTTGCTCCTCGTTGAAGGCAGGAATGAGCACGCTGACGAAGGTATCGGGCCGGATCGGCGGCCGCTTGCGGCGAAGGTCCTTCCATCCGGACAGGAGGGCGAGCGCGGACAGCACCAGCGCTCGTGCAATCCCGAGCGAGATGGCGGCGGCGAACAGGAATCCGAGCGCCCTGATCGCAAAGCCGACCAGCTCGAACAGGCCGAGGTCGATGCGCGCGGCAAGATGGTCGCGCACTCGACAGCGGCGGCATCGCCTGGCTCGGCGACAGGCCGGCCAGCTCGGAGACGGGCACGAAACGTGTATCCCCGCGCGCGCAGCGCATCGATGAGGATCGGCAGCGCCGCGACCGTCTGGCTGCGGTCGCCGCCCGAATCGTGGAGAAGAACGACGTTGCGGCTGCACTGCGCGTCCGATTGGTCGGTGCACTTCGGCGCGCCAATGACCCGCGAGAGCACGTTGTTGACGATGGCGGGCACGCCGGGCCGCTGCCAGTCCTCGCTGTCGACATGCAGCCCGACCGAAATGTAGCCGCGGTTCTGCGCCTCCGAGACGGGGAGGATTTCGTCGGCAGTGGTCGGCTCGGCGTCACCGAAGAACGGCGCCCGGAACAGCTTCAGTGTGCGCCCCGTGAAGGCCTCGAACAGGCGCTGGGTCGCATTGAGCTCGAACAGCGGTCCGGGTGCGGTCGGCGGCGGCCGAGATTGGGGTGGGTATAGGTGTGGCTGCCGACCTCATGCCCCTCGCGGATCATGCGCTCGAGCAGGTCCGCGCTCGGTCAGGGCATTCTCCCCGACAATGAAGAAGGTCGCGCGCACGTGCCTCGCCTTGAGGATGTCGAGGATTTTCGGCGTCCAGCGCTCGTCGGGGCCATCGTCGAAGGTCAGCGCGATCAGGCCCGGCCGGTCGCCGTTCGAGTGATCGTGTACGGCCGCGGAACCTGGGCGAAGTCGACGTTGGCGATCAGGCCGTTGGGCGCGAACTGGAGCCGGCGCTCGCCCGGGGTCGGAAGCGCGGTGATGCGCAGGATTTCGCCCTGCCCTTCGATGTCGACATTGGTTCCTTCGGCAAGGTTGACGAGCCCAGCCGCCCGTGGCGGCGACGAAGCTGCCGAGCGGCCGAAGATCGACCACAGGCCCGGATCTTCGGCGCCCATTCGCCACAGCGCGACCTCGCGCAGGCCGGCGCGGTCAAGCACGGTCAATTCGTTGAAGGCGCTCGCCGCATCGAGCATCCAGACCGTGTGCGGGACGCCATTTTCGTCGTCATAGGCAAACATGCTGTTGCCGCTCGCGCGGTCGAAGCCCGGCCGGGTTTCGCTGTCGCCGGCATCGACCCAGGCCTCCTCGACGCTTTCCGGGTCGCCGCCTTTGTCATGCCAGTCGTAGGCATAGTTGCCGATCGTGACGACGACCTTGCTGCGCGGCACCTGGCGCACCGCGGCGGCGACCGTGCTTGCCCACCAGCGCTGCGAGGCGATCGGCCCCGCGGGGCCATCGTTCGAATGTTCGTCATAGGCCATCAGGAACAGCTTGTCGGCGACCAGCGCGAACCGACGCAGGTCCCAGCCCTGATCGACGGGAACGGCCACGGACACGATCCAGCCGCGACGCGCGAAGCGGGCTCGCGCCTCGTGCAGCAAGGCCAGGTAATTGCCCTGCGCGACATGATCGAGATCCTCGAAGTCGAACAGCGCGCCGGCGGCGTGATTGGCGACGAGCAGCGGCTCGAGCCTGTCCAGGAACTGGCGGCGGAGCGCGGGGGCCGCCATCAGGCTTGCGGCGCCGGCGCTGTCGACCTGGCCGTTGCTGAAATTCTGGACGACGGGAAGGATCAGAGGCCGGTGCGGGGTCGAGTTGATGATCGCTCGCCCATCACGATCGGGCAGCGCGGCAAAATCATGGTTGGGGCCGTTGACCGTGAACCAGACCGGAGCCAGCCAGTCGAGCTCACCGATGTGGCGCTGCAGCGAAGCGACCGAGCTCGGGTCCCACGGCGTATAGAAGCCGACCCGGAGCGGCTTGCTCAACGCGGTCGCAACAGCCGCCGCGCGGCGAGCGCCGACCTTGCGCGGGCTTGGCGGCTGGGTGCCCAGCAGGCGCCCGATCGCGAGGTTCACCTGGCGGCTGGTGCGCGCGAGGAGGCTCGATCGCGGCTGCGGCTGCGCCACCCCATGCTCGAGCGCGACCGGCAGCGGCGCTCTCCACGGGGACCACGCGGATCGTCGCAAACAAGGCCACCAGGGTCAGGATGTTCAGAAGCACGAACAGCCCCAGCGCGAGCGCGAACCGCTTGCGGCGCCGGCCCGACGGATCGTAGAAAATCTGGGGCTCGGCCATCGGCGCGCGCTACCCGGCGATCCGCGCCGCCGCCGCAAGCGCGGTCGGCACGATCACGATCGCCGCGGCGAGGCCAGAAGCAAAACCATTCGCCCGCTTCACCTGCCGCCGATCGGCCATCACCAGAAACGCCGACAAAGCCGCCGCGACGATGGTCCAAAGATAATAGCGCATGCCAGTCGCGACGCCGACGACCAAATACCCCATTCCGTACAGGAAGGCCGATGCGGCGAGAGCGGTCACCGCCGCAGACGCTCTCGTCGACCAGGAAAGGATCAATGTGGCCAGCGCTACGGCGATCCAAAAGATCGGCCAGCCAAAAGGGGTCCTGGCCACGGCGTTGGTCGCCTTCGTCATGACCGTCACCATGAGGTTGGGCCGGATTCGGAAGTTCCACGGATTGGCGACCGACTGCGACCAGGCGGTGAAATCCGGACCAGCCTGGACCATGAACCAGGTCGACCGATTGAAATGATCGAGGCGGTGCTGGGCATAGGCGACCGGATGGGAAAGGATCGCGTCCCGCCAGGCTGGCACCGGATCGAAGTCGCCGTTATCCACCAGCGGCTCGATGGCTTCAAAGCCAAGCGGGCACGGCGTCCTGGCCCAGCTTGAATAGCTGTCCCACTCGACCGGGTCATAGCAGTGATGATTGGCGGCGACGGCACTGGTGACACCGAGCGGCGGAAACTGACTCTGCGCGCTATGCTCGGTGATGCCGCCGAGATCGAAGATGATCAGCGAAAGATCAGAGTTGGTCTGCTCGGCGCCCGCCAGCCGCGCGAACGCTGCCGGAATGCATAGGAAGGCTGCGGCCAGCACGAGGCCCGACAGGGCCTTACGGAGCTTTGAACTCGTGAACAGGCGCGGCAGCAGGAGGAGCGCAAGCGGCGCAGTCGCCAGGAATGCGTTCACCCGCAAAGCGGACGCAACCAGCAGCAGCGCGAAGGCGGCGACCGAAACAGCAAGGCGCCGCGCCGCGCTTGCTTCATCGCGCCACAAGAGGAGTCCGGTCGCGCTCAAAAGAACCCCGGCCATCAAGCAATCCTTGGTGACGCTGCCCATCAAGGCGAAGGCTGCGGGCATCCAGCCGAGGCAGGCGACCGCGAGCCCGATCCCATGCGCTCCGCGTCGCCACAGCCAGCCGGCAATCAGCGCAACGCCCGACCAATAGAGTGCGAGCTGCAGGATCAGCATCGGGGCCGGGCCCGTCCGCACCATCATCAGCGCGTGCCAGACCAGGGCCATGAGGACCGGGTGCCAGTCCTCATAGGAATTATCGACCGACTGCTGATACTGCCATCGCGCGTCGTCGATCATGATGCCCGGCCAATAAGCCGCGATGCCGGCGACCAGGCCGCCCATGACGACGATCACGATCAGGGCGAGCGACACCCTCGCCGGGAATCCGGCACGTCGCTTCGTCAATGTCGTCGTTGTTACCAAGGATAGCTTCCCCGCGGGCGCGGAGGAGCCAATTGCCCGCGTAGCCGGAACCGCCGGTCTTCCCGTTAGAGCAATCCGCCGTGCGCATCGCTGACAGGCGAATGAACCTATGTTCATTCGCTGACCTAGTGTGAAGTCAGCGGCTGCACATCTCCATCAGGGGCGACGGGGTTCGAATCCCGCCAAGCGGAGGCGCACGAGCTGCTCTGCGGTCATGCGCGACATCCCAGCCCTTTGCAGCGACTGGAGATAATCGGCCGTCACCCCGTGGATGCTGAGCGAGACGAGGTCGTCGGCGCTCATGTCGCGATAGCCCATCGCGGCCAGCGCGTTGATGAAGTTCCTCCAGCCCGCTTACCCGCCTTTTCAGGGTCGAAGTGCCGCTGTGATCGTCCACTCGAGCGAATGCGGCGCGGGCCCGCCGCCGCGCGGCGCTTCGTGCCGTATGGTCGGCTTCTTGCTGAGAGCCGCTTTACCCGGCGCGGTCGCGGCAGATGCCGGGGTCATCGCGGACGCGAGCACAGATATCGTGCCCGCGATGACCGCCGCGCGCCAGGGCGAAGGGGACTTCTTCCCTGGAGCGTTCACTCATACCTCAAGGCGTGGATCGGGTTGGACCGAGCCACCTTGACGGCATGGCCGACCACGGTCGCGACCGCGATCCCGAGCGCAACCGCCGCCGCCGCGACGAAGGGCACGGGGGTCAGCGCGATCCGCTGGTCGAAGCCGTTCAGCCAGTCGCGCATCAGCCACCAGGCGATCGGCCAGGCGATGATGTTGGCGATGATCACGGGCCGGCTGAATTGCCACACCAGCAGCCGGACGATGTCCCGCGTCCGGGCGCCGAGCACCTTGCGGATGCCGATTTCCTTAGTCCGCCGCTCGGCGGTGAAGGCGGCGAGCCCGAACAGGCCGAGGCAACCGATGATGACCGCAAGAAGCGCGAAGGCGGCGAAGGTCTGCGCGCGCGCATCCTCTTTCTTGTAAAGCTCGCCGATGATGTCCTCGCTGAACTTGGCGGTGAACGGGACTTCATTGGTGATCTGCTTCCATTGGTGCTCGAGCTCGGCGCGAACGGTCGCCGGATCGCCCCGGTAGCGGACGATCATCCAGCCCGGGCCGGCGGTGACGTTGCGGAACATGATCGGATCGATCGGCGTCCGCACCGAGCGGAAGCGGGAATCCCCGACGACGCCGATGATGTTGATCGTCACCATCCCGTCCTCTTCGGAGAATAGCTCGCTCTTCACGACCTTGCCTACCGCGTCCTGCGGCGATTTGAAGCCGAGCTTCTTCACCGCATATTCGTTGAGGACCACATTGACCCCGCGATGCGCGATGGCCGTTTCGATGGCCTTGTTGCGCGGATACGGAATCGTTGCGTCGTCCATCGGCCGGCTGCGGTCGAACCAGCGACCGGCCTTCATCGTCAGGCCCATGGCGTCGAGAAAGCCGTCGCTGACGTTATACTGCCCGATGTTGACCTGTTTGTTGCTCCCGGGCGGAATGATGCCGGTGTTGCTGGCGTTGCTGGTGTCGATGCCGATGTCGGTGAGACCGACGGCCTGGACTCCCGGCAGGCGCTTCATCTGCTGAACGATGCTGTCGGCCTTCGGGTAGAGCTGCGCCCGACTTAGTTCTTCCACCTGGAGAATGTGGTCGCGCTTGTATCCAGGGTCGACCGATCGGGCATAGACAGTCTGGCCGTAGATCACCGCCGTGCAAATGATCAGTCCGATCGAGACTGCGAACTGAAAGATCACAAGCACGGTGCGCACTCGGCCCGATCCGGGGGTTTCCGCGGCCGAGCGATTGGCCTTCAGCACCTGGGCGGGCTGGAACCGCGACAGGAAGAAAGCCGGATAGAGGCCGCTGACGATCCCGACGAGCAGGGTCAGGGCGATCGCCGGCAACAGAATCCCGCTTTTACCGAAGTAGCTCAGTGCGATGTCGGCATCGAGGAACGCGGCGAACGGACGAACCAGCAACTCGACCAGTGCAAGCGCGAGCAGCATCGCCACCGCCGAGATGAGGATCGATTCGGCAACGAACTGCACAATCAGCTGCGGCGGTTGGCGCCGAGCACCTTACGCAGCGCGACTTCCCGCGCCCGCTGACTGGCGCGCGCGGTGGCGAGATTGGTGAAATTGATCACCGCCATGCCGAGGATCAGAAGCGCGATGATCGCGAAGGTCGTGATCGTCCGGCGATCATTGCCAGGGGTCAGCGACGCATCCTGGGCCTTGCCGAGGTGGATGTCCTTCACATTGACGAAATGCCAGTCCTCGTCGGTCCCGGCGTTGTACAAGATGTCGCCGTTGGGCTCGTCGGGGATATTGCGCTTCTCCCACGCGGGCATCTGCGCTTCCATCGCCTTGACGTCGGTGCCGGGCTTCATCTTCAGGAAGACGTAGCCCGACTGGCAGCCCCAGCATTTGGTCAGAAACTCGGGCTGTCCGCGTAGAAGGCGTTGAAATCGAGCCGCAAGATGGCCTTCGACCTTCAGGCTCGAATTCTTCGGAACGTCCTTGAACACGCCGGTGATCGTGAAGTCGCGCTTGATGCCGCGCGAAATGATCGTCAGCGTGCGGCCGACAACCTGGTCGGTGCCGTAGCGGGCGATCGCTTCGCTCTGCGCGATCGACCGCGGTCTGGGCGCGGTCAGGGTCGTCCCGGCGAGCATCGGCAGGCTGACGACCTTCAGGAAATCATCGTCGGTGAACAGCCAGTTCTTGGTCGACGAGGCCTGTCCGTCCTTGAGGAAGACCGGCCCATTGTCCTGGACATAGGCCGGCACGCTCGATCTGCGGGAAATCCTTCTTCACCGCGGTCTTTCGCGACATAGGCCGACATCTGCATGAAGGCCGGCTCGCCATCCTGTCGGATGCGGGTACCAGGCTTGGAGCTGATAGGTGTTCTCGACGTCGGGAAGCCATTGTCGTAGCTCCGCTCATAGTTGATGTAGAGGAGGATCATCACGCAGGCGGCCATGCCGATGGCGAGGCCGGCGATGTTGATCACCGAATAGGTCTTGCTCTTCGCAAGCGCCCGAACCGCGACCGTCCAGTAATTCCGCCACATGGTGACTGTCCCCTGCAAGATGTGGTCTCCTGGATCTCAGGCGGCGCGCCGCCGCTCCTGGAGGATGCGGCCGTCGAGCATGTTGACGACTCGGCTCGCGAAGTCGGCATGCGCCGGCGAGTGGGTGACCATGACGATGGTCGAGCCTTCCTGGTTGAGCTGGCGGAGCATGCGCATGACTTCCTCGCCGTGCGCGGTGTCGAGGTTGCCGGTCGGCTCGTCGGCGAGGATCAACTTGGGCTCGCCGACCAGCGCGCGGGCGACCGCGACGCGCTGCTGCTGGCCGCCCGACAGCTGCGTCGGGCGATGCTTGGCGCGATGGGCGATGCCGACCTTGTCGAGCACCCGATCGACGCGCGCCTTGCGGTCGCGCGGCCGAATGGTTGTGGTAGAGCAAAGCTAGCTCGACATTCTCGCGAACGGTCAGCTCGTCGACCAGGTTGAAGCTCTGGAAGATGAAGCCGATGTTGCTCTTGCGGGTGTCGGCAAGCTGGCACTTCGCCAAGCCCGGCGACTTCCTGGCCGTTGAACACGTAGCTGCCGCCGGTCGGGCTATCGAGCATGCCCATGACGTTGAGCAGCGTCGATTTTCCGCAGCCCGAAGGGCCCATGATCGCGACGAACTCGCCGTCGGCGATGTCGAGGTCGACGCTGTCGAGCGCAGTCGTCTCGACGGTGTCGGTGCGGTAGGACTTGGTAAGGCCAGTCATGGTCAGCACGAGTCGGATCCTTTCTTATTCGCCGGAACTGAAGGTCAGGTGGTCCTTGTCGACCAGCCCGCTGTAGGATGAGGTGATCGACGCTGCTCTCCGGGCTAGAGCCCGCCGAGCACCTCGATGAAATCGCCATTGCTTGCGGCCGAGCTGGACTTGGCGCTTGGTCGCGCCGCTTGCCGCTCTTGTCGACGACGAAGATCCAGCTGCCGCCGGTGTCGTTGAAGAAAGCGCCGTTCGGGATCAGCAGCGGCCTTCGAGGAATCGCCGAGCGTCAGCTTGGTCTGCAGCGTCTGGCCGCGCTGGACGGAAGTCGGCGCCGCGCCGTCGAACAGCAGGTCGATTTCGAACTGGCCGTTGCGGACCTGCGGATAGACCTTGGCGACCTTCAGCCGATAGGTCTTGCCGTCGAGATCGGCCGTGGCGGTCTGTCCAACGTGCACCCGCCCTAGATAGAATTCGTCGACGTCGGCCTGCAGCTTGTTGCCGCCGCTGCTGTCGATCTGGCCGATCCGCTCGCCCTGCTGGAGCGACTGGCCGAGCTGGATGTCGAAACCGCTGAGCTCGCCAGTGACGGGCGCGCGGATGCTGAGCTGGCCAAGGTTGCTACGCGCGATCCCCATCCTGCTGTTGAGCGAGGTCGAGGCGACGCGAAGCTGGTGGAGCTGGCTCGACTGCAGCGATTCGGTCTGCTGGATGCTCTGCTTCAGGATGGCCAGCCGCTGCTGCTGGTACTGAAGGTCGTCCTTGGTGTCGTTGAAGGTCTTGGTCGACACGAAACCCCTTGTCGGCGAGCGGCTTGTTGAAGCTCATATTGCCGCCGGGTCTTGGCGAGGTCGGTCTCGGCCTGGTTGAGGTCGCGCAGGTTGGCGTTGCGGGTCTGCGTCAGCGCGAGCTCCTGGCTGCGCATGTTGTTGAGCTGCTGCTCGACCTCGGCCTGCTTCTCGAGGGTCGACAGCTGAAGCTCGGCATTGGAGAGAACGGCCAGCATCTGGCCCTGGGTGACGTGAGCGCCGTCCTCGACCAGCTTCTGATCGACCCGCCCGCCTTCGACCGCATCGAGATAGACGGTGACAAGCGGCGTAACCCGCGCCCGCAGCGGCAGGAAATCGTCGAACGTGCCGGACTCGCGCGGCCGCGATCGCCAGCCGGTCGCGCGGCACCGCCATCGAAGTCCGCCCGCGGCGCGAACAGCCAGAACAGCAGGATCAGCAACAGAGCCGCCGCCGCCAGCTCCGCCGATCAGGATTCGCCTGTCGATCCGCTTGCGCACGACGACGCGGTCCATCGCGCCGCCGCTGACGGCGTCCGGACCGGTCGGGTTGGCGCAGCTCCACCAGGCTCACTGTCCACCTTTGGGCAGTGATTGTCCGGAAGCGGACAGCGCGAAGCCCCCGCCGCTCTGCACGCTCTCTCTACAAATGTAGCTTGCCGAATTTGTCATCAGCCCTAATCGTTGCAAGCGCGCGTGCCAATTGCAGGCCGACTTTTCGAAGAGGCTACTGTTCGTTTCCGGACAGTCGCGCTACAGACGTAGCGTGGACCGGCCGTTCAACCTTGCCGTCGTCGTCGACGACGACCCCGATATCGCCCTGGCGGCGCGGCTTGCGCTGCGGGACATGTTCGCCGAGGTCGAGACGCTGAGCTCACCGGCCGAACTCCTGGCGCTGCTCAAGAAGAAGAACCCCGACGCGATCCTGCTCGACCTCAATTTCGAGCGCGGCGGCGACCGACGGCCGCGAAGGGCTGAGCTTCCTCGGCCGGATCATGGAGCCAGGATCCGGACGCCGCGGTGGTGATCATCACCGCGCACGGGGCGGTGTCGGTCGCGGTCGAAGCCCTGAAGGCCGGCGCCAGCGATTTCGTCGCCAAGCCCTGGAGCAACGAGCGCCTGGCGGCCACGGTCAGGAGCGCAGCCGCGCTTCGCCGGAGCCGAATCGATGCCCGGACCGAGCGCGGCCGCGCTTCAGAATTGGCGCCTTCGACCGAGACTCCGCTGCTTGGCCGATCCAAGGCGATGGACCGCGTGCGGACGCTCATCGACCGCGCCGCGCCGACCGACGCCAATGTGCTGATCCTCGGCGAGAACGGCACCGGCAAGGAAATCGTCGCGCGCGAAATCCACCGGCTGTCGCGGCGCGGTCGCGCATCCGATGATCTCCGTCGACCTCGGCGCGACCGCAGAGACCTTGTTCGAATCCGAGCTGTTCGGTCACGTCAAAGGCGCGTTCACCGGCGCGGAAGGCGATCGCATCGGCAGGCTCAAGGCCGCCGACCGAAGCACCCTGTTCCTCGACGAGATCGGCAATTTGCCGCTTCATCTCCAGCCCAAGCTGCTGACCGCGCTCGAACAGCGCGAGGTCGTCCCGGTCGGCTCCAACAAGCCGATGCCGATCGACGTCCGGGTGGTCGCCGCGACCAATGTGTCGACCGACAAACTGGCCGACGAAAAGCGCTTTCGCCAGGACCTGCTGTTCCGCCTGAACACGATCGAGATCGAGCTTCCGCCGCTGCGCGAACGGCGCGACGACATCCCGGTCCTGCTCGACCATTATCTGACGCTCTACGCGCGCAAATATGACAAGCCGCAGCGTGAAATGCCTGCCGGACGTGATGGAAATCGTCTGCCGTCATGACTGGCCGGGCAACGTCCGCGCGCTTCGCCATGCGGCCGAGCGGGCGGTGATCATGGCCGACGGTGACCGGTATCGCGCCGACGATTTCCCGATGCCGCAGCGGACCGAAGCCTCCTCGCTGTCGGTGGTCGGCGACAGCCTCAACCTCGACCAGCTCGAAAAGCAGATGATCGAGCGGGCGCTGCGCATGCATCATTTCAACGTGTCGCTTGCCGCCAGCGAACTCGGCCTCAGCCGCGGCGCGCTTTACCGGCGCATGGAGAAGCATGGACTTTAGGCGCAAGTTCGAGTTCGGGCTCGCCTGGCGCACCGTTCTCATCGTCGCCGCGGTCCTGCTGATCGCGAAGGCCGCCGAGACTCCCGGGGTGCGGGCCGGGCTCGTGGTCGCGGCCCTGGTCGGCGTCGCCGCGTTCGCCAGCCTGTGGAACTTCATCCGCCGGACCAACTTCCTGGTGTCGCGGTTCATCGAAAGCGTGCGGTTCGAGGATTATTCGCAGCGCTTCTCGGATCCGTCGGGCGGCGGCTTCGATGTCCTCGGGCAAACGCTGGACCAGGCACTGAAGACGCTTCAGGCGCGGCACACCAAGGAGAGCGCCGAAGCGCGCTATCTCGCCGCGATCGTCGACGATTCGCCGAGTGCCTTGCTGACCATCGACATGGACGGGCGCGTCGAGTTGCTCAACAAGGCGGCGCGCCAGCTATTCGCCCGCTATCCGCTCAACCGGATCGATGACCTCGATGCGCTGGGGCCCGAACTGGTCGCGGCGATCCGGCTGCCCGCGGGTACTCGAAAGATTACGCGGCTGATCCTCGACGGCGTTCCGCAAAAGGCAATCTTCGCATCCGCCCAGGTGGCAAGGCTCGACCAGCCCGTCAGCGTCATCTCGATCCTGCCCGTCCAGAGCGAGCTCGGAGCGCTCGAGGTCGCGGCGCAGGCCGACCTGGTGCGCGTGCTCACACACGAGATCATGAACTCGCTGACGCCGGTCACCTCGCTCGCCCGGACCGGCGCCGAGCTGGTCGCTTCGGCGGCGAAGCGCGACGCCTCGCTCGGCGATGCGAAGACCGCGACTGAAACGGTCGCTCGGCGCGCCGAGGGCATCTTGCGCTTCGTCGAGAGCTATCGCGAGTTCGCCCAGGCGCCCGACATCCACCGCCGCTCGTTCAAGGCGACGCAGTGGGGCGAGGAAATCATGCGGCTCGCGCTGGCCAATGCGGCGGACCGCAACATCGACGCGCGGCTGGTCGTCGAGCCGACGACCATGAGCCTGAATGCCGACCCGGAGCTGCTCGCGCAGGCACTGCTCAACCTCCTTCGCAATTCAATGCGGGCGACCGCCGATCTCGACCAGCCGATCGTCGTCCTGTCGCTCGCGCGAGAACCGGGCGGCCATTTCCGGATCGAGGTGCGCGACAATGGCGCCGGCATCCCCGAAGATCGCCGCGAGGACATCTTCCTGCCCTTCTACACCACCCACAAGGGCGGCAGCGGCGTCGGCCTCAGCTTTGCGCGCCAGGTTGCGCTTGCCCACGGCGGGTCGATATGCGCCCTCAATGCGCCCGAAGGCGGCGCGAATTTGCGCATGGTGATCTGATTGACCGAGAAGCGACCGCCGGCATCGACGCTGGGCAGAGTCCGGGCCTTGCTGTGGCTCATCGTGGCCGTCGCAGTGATCGGCATGGCCGCGACCTTCTTCATCGCGCGCGAGCGGGCCGCGCCGCCGCAAGCGACCGCCGGACCGGTCAAGACGAGCTTCGGCGGACCGTTCACGCTCGTCGGCGCCGACGGCAGACCCTTCTCCAGCCAGGCGCTCGCGGGCAAGCCCTACGCCATCTACTTCGGCTTCACGCGCTGCGGAGACGTCTGCCCGACCACGCTGTCGCGGCTCGTCAAGCTGCGGCGCCAGGCGGCCAACGACCAGGCGCTGCGGATCGTCTTCGTCACCATCGATCCCGCCAACGACGGGCCGAAGGAGGTCGGCCAATATGCCTCGCTGTTCAACGCGCCGATCATCGGCCTGACCGGGAGCGCGGCGCAGATCGACAGGTGAAGAAGCAATATCGGCATTTTCGCGCAGCCGATGCCGCACGCCGCGATGGGCAAGGAGATCGAGCATACCGCGACCGTCCTGCTGTTCGACCGCGGCGGGCAGTTTGCGGGAACGATCTCGCCCGACGATTCCGATGCCGATGCGGTGGCGAAACTGAAGGCGCTGATCGCCTGAGCCGTTGGAACCGGGCGCGTCCGGCCCCACCTTGGCGGCGATGACCTATCGGCCCGATCCACAGATCCTGACGCTCGGGCCGGACGTTCTACGACCCCGTTCGGCCCGCGAACTTCCCGCAATGCACGCCGCGATTCCTCAATCATCGCTGGGCGGAAAAGGTCGGACTTCAGCTCGACGAAGCGGACTGGGCGCGGCATTTCTGCCGGTTCGAACCGCTGCCGGAAAACCTGCTGGAGCCGCTGGCCCTGCGCTATCACGGGCACCAGTTCCGCGTGTACAATCCGGACATCGGCGACGGCCGCGGGTTTACCTTCGCCCAGCTTCGCGATGAGCGCGGCCGCTTGCTCGACCTCGGCACCAAGGGCTCTGGCCAGACGCCTTACAGCCGCCACGCCGACGGCCGCCTGACCCTGAAGGGCGGCATGCGCGAGGTGTTGGCGACAGAGATGCTCGAAGCGCTTGGCGTCAATACGTCGAAAAGTTTCGCTTTGTTCGAAACGGGCGAAGCGCTCGACCGCGGTGACGAACCGTCCCCGACCCGCTCCGCGGTGCTCACCCGGCTCAGTCACGGCCATATCCGGATCGGCACCTTCCAGCGCCTCGCTTTCCTCGGCCAAGTTGACCATCTGACGTCGCTCACTCGGTACGTGCTCGAGCATCTCTATGGCGAACCGCGGACGGTCGACGATGGAGAAAATGCCGAGCGGCTGTTCGACCAGGTGTCTGCGCGGCAACCGCGACGCTTGCCGCTTCCTATCTCGCGGCCGGCTTCGTCCACGGCGTCCTCAATAGCGACAATATCAACATCACCGGCGAGAGCTTCGACTACGGGCCCTGGCGCTTCACCGAGATTGGGAGCCCGAGTTCACCGCCGCTTATTTCGACCATCACGGGCTGTACGCGTTCGGCCGTCAGCCCGAAGCCATCCACTGGGATCTGGCGCAACTGGCCGGCTGCCTGTCGCTGATCGCCAAGCGCCCGCCCTGTCGGAACTGCTGGCCGGGTGGAGCGCGCGCTTCGAGCAGGCGCTGGCCGTCGCCTTGATCGCGCGACTTGGGATCGACTCGGGAGAGAGAGACCGCGACGTCGCCGGTGCGCTCATCGGCGCGCTGGCGACCAGGGCGATTGCCATCGATCGCATCTTTTTCGACTGGCGCGGCGGGCGCGATCCCGGCGCGGAGCGCTATCCGGCAGAAGCATTCCGCGCACTTGGCCGCGCTGCTCGAAGGCCGGGTCCAGCAGCAAGCGCATCCTTATTGGTCGGACGACGCCCCTTGCTCGATGCTGATCGACGAGGTCGAAGCGATCTGGACGGCGATTGCCGATGCGCGACGACTGGCAGCCGTTACAATAACAAGGTTAATGCCATCCGACGAATGGGGGCAGCAGTCGCGCAAGATGCACCGCAAGGTTGAGGATCGGTCGGATGTGGTCGAAGGAGCGCGCGTGGGCGCGACGCTGATCTCCACCGATCCGGCGACGGGGAAGCAGGTCTGGTCCGGCCCGATCGGCGATGCGGCTGCCGAAGTCGCGGCCGCGCGTGCCGCCTGGCCGGCCTGGGCCGCGCATTCCAACGCTTTTCGGATCGAGACCATCCGCCGCTTCGCCAACGTCGTGCGCAAAAAGGAAGCGGAGTTCGCCGAACTGATCGCCCGCGAGACCGGCAAGCCCTTGTGGGAGGCGCAAGACCGAGGTCGGCGCCGTCGTCAACAAGGTCGAGATTTCCGTCGAGGCCTATGCGGAGCGGACTCCGCAGCGGAAGATGGAGGGGGCGCTCGGCAACAAGATCGCGGTCCGCCACAAGCCGCATGGCGTGCTGGCGGTGCTCGGCCCCTACAATTTCCCGGCGCACCTCCCAACGGGCACATCGTTCCGGCGCTGATCGCCGGCAATGCGGTGGTGTTCAAGCCGTCCGAGAAGACGCCGGCGACCGGCGAATTGCTGGTCGAATGCTTTCACGACGCGGGCATTCCCGAAGGCGTGTCCGGCTGCTGATCGGCGGTCCCGACCAGGGCCGGGCACTCGCCGGTCGAGTCCGGCATCGACGGATTGCTGTTCACCGGCTCGGCGCGCGCCGGCATGTCGCTCCACAAGCAGTTCGCGGAAACTCCGCACAAGATCCTCGCGCTCGAGCTTGGCGGCAACAATCCGCTGGTGGTGTGGAACGCGAAGGACATCGAATCGGCCGCGACGATGGTCGTCCAATCGGCCTATCTGTCCGCCGGCCAGCGCTGCACCGCGGCGCGGCGGCTGATCGTCGAGGACGGGGCACGAAGGCGAGCTGCTCGAGGCGGTCAAGAAACTGATCGACCGGATGGTCGTCGGCGAGCCGTTCGCCGACCCGCAGCCCTTCATGGGGCCGGTGATCGACAATGCCGCCGCCGATCATGTCCAGGAACAATGGCTCAACCTGATGATGAAGGGCGGCAAGCCGCTGCGCCGGCTCGACCGGCCGGACAAGGACCTGCCATTCCTGACCCCGGCGCTGATCGACGTGAGCGATGTCCGCGACCGGCCCGACGAGGAGATTTTCGGGCCCGTCCTCCAGCTCATCCGGGTCAAGGACTTCGATGCCGCGATCGCGGAAGCCAACAATACGCCGCTTCGGCCTCGCCGCAAGCCTGATCGGCGGAAGCCCCGAACTGTATGACAAGTTCTGGGCCAACGTCCGAGCCGGCGTCATCAACTGGAACAAGCCGACCAACGGCGCGCCGTCAAACGCGCCGTTCGGTGGCATCGGCCTTAGCGGCAATCACCGCCCAAGCGCTTTTTACGCCGCCGATTATTGCGCCTATCCCGTCACCAGCAGCGAGTCCGACCGCCCGCGCGCAACAATCGCGCAGGGCCTGCGCGATCCCAATATGCAGGAAGACTAAGCGCGATCCCCCTGCCCGGAGTGGAGGGGCCGTGGATCGCTTTGGCGGTTCGCCGCGTTCGAGCGGGCATGAAAAACAAACTGATCGGCTCGGCCCTCGGCCTCGCCCTGTGCAGCGCAGCTCTTTCGGGTTGCAACTATAGCGACCAGAAATCGAGCGATGGCGCGACCACGGCCGCGCCGGCCAGTCCGGAGATCGATGGCGCGTGGACGTCCGACACCGAGAAGCAGCTCCGCGACACGATCGCCGGCGCCCCGGCCAATGGGTTGAAACCCGAGCTCTTCCTGAAAGGCGGCGAGAAAGGCGCAGCGCTGACCCAGGCGGCGCTCAAATACGCCTCGGCGCTGGCCAACGGCTATGCCGACCCGAAGAAGCTGTTCGAAGTCTATACGATCCCGCACTCCAGCATCGACGTGAAGCCGGGGCTGCAGCAGGCGATCCAGAAGGGCGACGTCAAAAGCTGGCTCGAACTCGCTCGCTCCGCAGACCGACGAATATCGAGCGCTCAGCCAGGCGCATCTCCACTTCCTTCAGCTCGCGTCGAAGAAGAACAGTTTCAGCCCGTCACCGACGGCAAGCCGATCAAGCCGGGGAGCCGCGATCCGCGGGTCGCGCAGGTCATCGGCGCATTGCAGGCCGTCGGTTATCTGCGAGCGCAGGCTGCAAGCGGCTCTGCACAGCAGGCGCGCAGCCTCGACGACCTACTCGCCGCAGCTCGTCGCTGCGGTAAAACAGCTGCAGGGCGATTTCGGGTTCAAGCAGGACGGAATCATCGGCGGCGACACGCTCGACGCGCTGAACGCCGGTCCCGCCTATCGCGCGCGCCAGCTTGCCATCGCCATGGAGCGTTTGCGGTGGCTGCCGCGCAATCCGCCCGGGGACACGGATCGACGTCAACACCGCGGCAGCGTTCCTCGATTATTGGCGCGATGGACAGCATGTCGACCATCGCAATGTCGTCGTGGGCGAAGCGGACAAACCGACGCCCCAGCTGCAGGCGCCGCTCTTCCGGCTGGTCGCCAAACCGACCTGGACCGTGCCCAAGGGCATCGGCGAGAAGGAAGTCGCCGACAAGGGCCAGGCCTGGCTCGCCGACAATGGTTTCGCCATGAAGGACGGCCTGTGGGTGCAGGCGTCCGGCCCCAAGAACTCGCTCGGCCTGGTCAAGTTCGACATGCAGGACAAGGAAGCGATCTACCTTCACGACACGCCGGCGAAGGCCTTGTTCTCCATGCCCGACCGGCATCGCAGCCACGGCTGCGTCCGGGTCGAGAATGCGATGCAGTTCGCCACTGCGCTTGCCGGGCAGGAAGGCGTGCTCGATGAGTTCCAGCAGGCGATGCAGGGGCAGGACGACAATAAGTTCGTCAAGCTGCCGCACGAAATCCCGGTGCGACTGCTCTATGAGACGGTGTTCTGGGACGGGTCGAAGGTTCAGTTCCGGCCCGACGTTTACGGCTGGGACAATAATATCGCCAAGGCGCTGGGCCTTGCGCCGGGCGCGCCGATCAGGATCGAGCAGCCCGAAAGCAGCGACGACGTCGGGCCGTAGATAAGCTGAGGGCGCCGGACATCGGCCGGCGCCCTCATCCCCCTCCCACAAGCTCGATCGCGTCAGCCGCCGCGCATCTCGGGCATGTAGCCTTCGTCGACGGCGTCGCTGAACTTGGTGATGCGGCCATCGAAGCGGACGCCGGACGATGCCGGTCGAGCCGTGGCGCTGCTTGGCGATGATCACCTCGGCCTTGCCCGCGGCGGACGCATATTTCGCGTTCCACTCTTCGTATTTGGCGAGCTTCTCGGTCTCGCTCGGCGTCGGCATGTCGGGCTCGACCGCCTTCAGATAATAATCCTCGCGGTAGATGAACATGACGATGTCCGCGTCCTGCTCGATCGAGCCCGATTCCCGAAGGTCGGAGAGCTGCGGCCGCTTGTCCTCGCGCTGCTCGACCGCCGGCTGAGCTGCGACAGAGCCGATGACCGGCGCATCGAGCTCCTTGGCGAGCTGCTTCAGGCCGCGGCTGATCTCCGAGATTTCCTGGACTCGGTTCTCGCTGTCCGCCCCGCCCGCTGCCCTGGAGCAGCTGGAGATAATCGACGACGATCATGCCGATGCCCTTCTGCCGCTTGAGGCGGCGGGCTCGGGTGCGCAGCGCGGCAATGGTCAGGCCGGGCGTGTCGTCGATGTAGAGCGGCAGGCTTTCGAGTTCGGCGGCGGCGCGGGCGAGATCGCGGAATTCCTGCTGCGTGATCTTGCCGGTCCGGAGGTTTTCCGAAGTGATCCCCGATTGCTCGGACAGGATACGCGTGGCGAGCTGGTCGGCCGACATTTCCAGGCTGAACAGCACGACCGGCGCGCCCGACGATTTCGCCGGCTCGATCCCGTCGGCGGAATCGCGCAGGAACCGCCGCGCGGCGGCGAAGGCCATGTTGGTGCCGAGCGCGCTCTTGCCCATGCCGGGACGCCCGGCAACGATGATCAGGTCGGACTTGTGAAGGCCGCCCATCTTGGCGTTCAGGGCTTCGAGGCCGGTGGTGAAGCCCGACAGATGGCCGCCGCTGTTGAGCGCCTTCTCGGCCATCTCCAGCGCTTCCCTGGTCGCCTCGGCGAAGCTCTTGGCCTTGCCTTCGGCGCCGCCTTCTTCGGCGACCTTGTAGAGCTCGGTCTCGGCGCGCTCGATCTGAGCGAGGGGGGCAACGTCCTCACTCGTATCGAGCGCGCCCTCCACGAGCTCGCGGCCGACGCCGACAAGGGCGCGCAGCAGCGCGAGATCGTAGATCTGGGAGGCGAAATCGCGGGCGCCGATCACGGCCGCTCCCGACCCCGTCAATTGCGCGAGATAGGCCGGGCCACCGACTTCCTTCATGCCCTCGTCGCCGTCGAACAGAGGCTTGAGGGTCACCGGATTGGCGATCCGGTTGCTGTCGGTCAGCCGCAGGATCGCTTCATAGATGCGGCCGTGCAGCGGCTCGAAGAAATGATGCGGCTTGAGCTTGAGCTGGACGTCCTCGACCAGCCGGTTGTCGATCATCAGCGCGCCCAAGCAGCGCGGCTTCGGCCTCGACGTTCTGCGGGAGGGTTGGACTTGGCGGTTCTAACGCGGACTCGGCGATGCGGATTACTTCGGCCATGGCGAGGCTCCTACGCTCGTGCGGCCCCACATCAAGCGAGCGCAAAAATAGCACAGTTGTGGATAGCTTGTGCACGAATCTAGCGGGTGGTCCGCAGGAAGTGCCGGAAACTCGAAACAACGGTCATCCACAGAAATATTCGGCGCCAAATTGCTGGGCTCGGACCGTCCCGTTAGGCACTCGGCATGGCGATTTTGTCCGACCGCTGGATTCGCGAGCAGGCGCAGTCGCACGCCATGATCGAGCCGTTCGTCGAGGCGCAGCGGCGCGAGGGCTGCATCAGCTATGGCCTGTCCTCTTACGGCTATGACGCCCGGGTCGCCGACGAATTCAAGATCTTCACCAACGTCGATATTCGCGACCGTCGATCCCAAGGACTTCGCGGCGAACAGCTTCGTCGACCGCAAGACCGACGTCTGCATCATCCCGCCCAACAGCTTCGCGCTGGCGCGGACGGTCGAATATTTCCGGGTGCCGCGCGACGTGCTGGTGATCTGCCTTGGCAAATCGACCTATGCGCGGTGCGGAATCATCGTGAACGTGACGCCGCTCGAGCCCGGCTGGGAGGGCCACGTCACGCTGGAATTCTCGAACACCACGCCGCTCCCGGCGAAGGTCTACGCCAACGAAGGCGCGTGCCAGTTCCTGTTCCTCCAGGGCAACGAGCCGTGCGAGATGAGCTACGCCGACCGCGCCGGCAAATATATGGGGCAGAAGGGCGTCACGCTGCCGAAGCTTAAGCGTCATTGCGAGCTAGCGCAGCAAGCCAGTCAGCGCTGCTGGATTGCGGCGCTCCGCTCCTCGCAATGACGATGATCGAAGAGCCCGCAACTCGACGCCGCCGATCCGCTCGCCTTCGCGCGCGAGCGGTTCCGCTTGCCCGAGGGCGTCATCTATCTCGACGGCAATTCGCTCGGCGCGCTTCCCGCCGCGACACCGGCGGCGCTGACGGAGACGGTCGAGCGGCAGTGGGGCGACGACCTCATCGCCAGCTGGAACAAGCATGACTGGATCGACTGGCCGACGCGGATCGCGGCGCGCTCGCGCCGATCGTCGGCGCCAAGCCGGACGAGCTGCTGATCGCCGATTCGACCAGCGTCTGCCTGTTCAAGCTGCTCGCGGCGGCGGTCCAGGCGCGGCCCGGCCGCCGGACGATCCTGACCCAGCGGCGCAATTTTCCGACCGATCTGTATGTCGCGCAGGGCCTCGCCGACCTGCTCGGCCTGACGGTGAAAGCGGTCGAGCCGGACGAAGTCGTCGCCGCGATCGACAGGATACCGCGGTCGTGTTCCTGACCCACGTCGATTACCGCTCGGCGGCGATCTACGACATGGCGGCGCATCAATGCGCCGCGCGCATTCGGCCGGCGCGCTGACGCTGTGGGACCTGTCGCACAGCGCCGGCGCGATCGAGCTCGATCTCAACGGCCGCCGACTGCGACCTCGCCGTCGGCTGCGGCTACAAATATCTGAATGGCGGCCCGGGCGCGCCCGCTTTCATCTTCGTCGCGGAACGGCTCCAGGATGAGCTGCAATCGCCGCTGCAGGGCTGGATGGGCCATGCCGAGCCGTTCGCCTTCGTCGACGATTATCGGCCGGCGGCGGGAATCGCGCAAATTCCTGACGGGCACGCCGTCGGTGCTCGCCCTGGCTGCGCTCGACGCGGGGCTGGCGACGTTCGACGGACATCGCGATGCGCGATCTGGCGACCAAGTCGCGGTCGCTGTCGCAGCTTTTCATTCGCGAAGTGGAGGCGCGCTGCGGCGGCGAGCTTCGGCTGGCATCACCGCGCTACGCCTGAGCAGCGCGGCAGCCACGTCGTCTTCGCGCATCCCGAGAGCTATGCCATCATGCAGGCCCTGATCGAGCGCGGCGTGATCGGCGACTTCCGCGCGCCCGACCTGATCCGGTTCGGCTTCGCGCCCCTCTACAACCGCCACGCCGACATGGTCGAGGCCGCTGCCATCCTGGGTGACATTCGTCGCCAGCAGGTCGTGGGATCAGCCGCGCTTCAAGACGCGCGCGAAGGTCACCTGATCGGGGCGTTCCTCATCCGCGCGCCATCGACGCTCCAGGCTCCCGCGCCGGCAGCCGCGAGATAAAGGAAGATAAAGCAGAACAGGATCGCGCCCTCACCCATGTTGAGCGCCGGATAGAAGTTCTTCGGAGCATGGACCATGAAATAGGCGATCGCCATCTCGCCGGCGGCGATGAACGCGAACAGCCGAGTCCACAGGCCAAGCAAGACCATCGCGCTGCACACCAGCTCGACAACCCCGCCGACCCACAGCAAGGTGCCGGCATGTTGCGGGCCGGGCTGGCCGCCGGGCGGAAACCCGAACAATTTGATCAGTGCGTGTTCCAGGAAGAGCAGCGCAGTGACGATCCGCAGGATCGCAAGCAACTGCGGCTGCCAGCGTGAAAGCAAAGTCAGTTCCATTGTTCACTCCCGCCGTTGAGCGGCCTGCATTCGAGCCGCGCCGCGCGAACGCCAAGTGTCAGGCGTGTTCCTGCTTGTTTCGCCGAGTGCGCCGAATCCTCGGCCAGAAGCTGGCGCGAGCGATGGATCATCTCGACCCAATCGTGGAACGCATGGGCGAGCTTGGTCACCAGCTCCTTCAGCGCGCCATCCTTCAGGCAACCGCCTCGTCGAAACTGTCGTCGCTGACGTGGCCGAGATAGGCCTCGGGCTGCTGCATCACCGGCATGTTGAGGAACACGCAGGCCTGGCGGATCTGGTGATTGGCGCCGAACCCGCCGATGCTTCCCGGCGACGCGGTCACGATTGCCGCGGGCTTCTTGTCGAACACGCTTTGCCCATAGGGCCGCGAGCCGACGTCGATCGCGTTCTTGAGCACGCCCGGAACGCCCCGATTATACTCCGGGCTGACGAACAGCACGCCGTCGGCCGAACCGACCTGCTCGCGGAAGCGCTGCCATTGCTGCGGCGGGTTGGAATCGAGATCCTGATTGTAGAGCGGCAGGTCGCCGATCTCGATCATCGAGCAGTCGAGATTGTCGCCCCGAAGCGCCGCAGATCGAACGAGCGACCTTGCGGTTGATGCTGCCTTCACGAAGGCTGCCGACGATGATCGCGATTTTGTAGGCCATCGCTCGCTCAATGCGCCGGCGGCGCGGAGGTTGCGTTCAACGCGGGATGACCTTCAAATTCGCCGGCGAGGACCAGCACGGCAAGCACCGCTATGATCGCCAGCAATACGCCCGAATACGCCGATGACGCTGCTGGACGTCGATGTCGTAGCAACGACATCCAGCCAAGATTGCCGTTCCCGACTTCACGAATGATGGCCCGCGAACAGTATCGCGCGAACATGCGCCGTTCGAACCCATTGGCGGGCGAAAAGGCGATCGCGCGATCCGGCCTGACCGCGTCGGCCTCGAAAAACTGGTGCTGAATTTCGCGTCGTGCTCGCGCGATCAGCGCTGCTGCTGCCGTGGCCATCGCTCGATTCCCTGATTGCGACTGTAGCGGAGCTTATGTCGGGTGCGAGCGATTGCAAAGGTTGGGCTGCGCCGACCTGAGGGAGAACGACGCAGCCCGGCAGCGTTAGCGTCCTTCGACTTCGCGCTGGACTTGCTCCCACTGCTGCCTCGTCAGGCAGACACGCTCGGTCATTCGCGTGTAGCTGGAGGGCAAATTCTTGCAGAGCTTCTTCTCGACCTGTGGAGCGACCGCTTTCGCCCCTCCACCGAGTTCGATCTCGCCGGCCTGGCTCGGCCGATGCCACCTGATTGGCGATCGGTGGTGCGGCAACGGCGGGCGCCGCAGCGGTAAGCAAGGCGACACACAGGATAAGCTTACTCATGGTCATCTCCCTTTTCGATCGTGCGAATCGTATTAGTGTCGTAATACAGCGATTCACTGTTGCCAAGACCGAGCCTGAACTCTTCCATCGAGCTCGGCCAAGGCTACACCTGTAGCGCCGGAATTTCCATCCGCCCGCTGTCGATGCGCAGACGCGCAATGCGCCTTGGTCGAAGCGATTTCGACGAACGGCGTTTGTCGATGAACGGCGGATAAACGGGTGGCTTAGCGGCGCCGACTTCAATGGCGGATGTTGGCCGGGCGGCCGCGCTTGCCGGTCCGGACCTTGTCGCGCCGCGGCGGCGCGGAACTGCCGCCGTAGCTTCCCTCGGGCAGCTCGAAGCGGAGCGATCCGGCGACCGGGTTTGCCTCGGCGAGGCGCAGCGTCAGCCGTTGGCCGACGCGATAGGTCTCGCCGGTCTCGTCCCCGACCAGCGCGCGCGCCGCCTCATCGTAGCGGAAATATTCGCGGCCCAGGTCCTTCGCGAGCACCAGTCCGTCGCCGCCGAGGTCGTCGACGGTGGCGAAGAAGCCGAATGGCTGCACGCCGGTGATCCGGCACTCGACCAACTGGCCGACGCGGTCGGCGAGATAGGCCGCGACATAGCGGTCGACGGTGTCGCGCTCTGCCTCCATCGCGCGGCGTTCGAGCATCGAGATTTTCTCGCCGATCTCAACGAAGCGTTCTTCATCGCCCGGCGGCAGCCCGCCTTCGCCGAGCCGATAGGCCTTCACCAGAGCACGATGGACGAGCAGGTCCGCATAGCGCCGGATCGGCGAGGTGAAATGAGCGTAGGTGGCGAGCGCCAGCCCGAAATGGCCGAGCCGCTCCGGCCCGTAGCGCGCCTGCATCTGGGTGCGGAGCAACTGCTCCATGATCTCTTGCTTGCCGTCACCATCTCCGACCCGTTCGATGACGCGGTTGAAGGTGCCCGGCTTGATCACCTGGCCAAGCGCGAACTCGAGGTCGAAGGTCGCAAGATAGTCCTTGAGCGCGACCAGCTTCTCGCGGCTCGGCGGTTCGTGAACCCGGTACATGACCGGCGTTTCTTGGCTTCGAGCGCGCGCGCGGCCGCGACGTTGGCGGCGATCATATAATCCTCGACCAGGCGATGCGCGTCGAGCCGGTCGCGCGCGGCGATCGAGGCGATGCGCCCCTTCTCGTCGAGCACTACGCGCCGCTCAGGCAGGTCGAGCTCAAGCGGATCGCGCTTCTGCCGCGCGGCGAACAAGGCGCGCCAGCAGGCCCACAGCGGCTTGAGCGCTTTTTCGACCAGCCCGGCTGGCACCCGCCCTTCGATCGGCGGCATCGAGCAGGTCGGCGAGCTGACTTCGATCCGCTCCTCGCCGGCCGCATCGATTGCAGCTTGCGCATCCTCATAGGCGATGTTTGCCGCGATGCGGATCTTGGCGCGGGTGAAGCGCCAGCTCTTCATCTCCCCGTCTTTCGCGATGTCGAGGTGGCAGGCCATCGCCGCGCGGTCCTCGCCTTCCTTCAGCGAGCAGATGTCGGCGGACAATTCCTCGGGCAGCATCGGGACGACGCGGTCGGGAAAATAGACGCTGTTGCCGCGCGCCCGCGCCTCTCGGTCGAGCTCCGAGCCGGGACGGACATAGAAACTGACGTCGGCGATCGCGACGATCGCGTTCCAGCCGCCTTCGCCGTCCGCGGCTCGGCCCAGATCGCATCGTCATGATCGCGGGCATCGGCGGGATCGATGGCGACGATCGGCAGATGCGTCAGGTCTTCCCGCTCGCCGAGCGGCAGCTTGGACACGCGATGCGCCTCGTCGATCGCTTCCTGCGCGAATTCATGGCGGAGCCCATGCTTGTGGATCGCGATCAGGCTGAAGCTGCGCGGCGCGAACGGATCGCCGAGCACCGCATCGACCCGCGCCCTCACCCGCGGCGGCCGGCCGCTGACTTCGCACAGCACCAGATCGCCGGCCTGGGCGTCCTTGACATCGGCGAGGGCAGTTCGCGCCGCTCGCTCTTGTCGACCGGCGACAGCCAGAAGCGCTCGCCTTCCTGCCGACCACGCCCAACACCAGCTCGGCCGAGCGCTCGAGTTCTTCATCGGATGAGCGATCAGGCCCTGCCCGCGCTCCTCGGTCCTGGCGAGCACGCGGTCGCCGATGCCGAGCGCGCCGCGCCGCCCGCGCTCGATCAGCCGGAGCTTCGGCGGCGGCGTATCGGCGTGCCATTGCTCGGGCACCGCCCAGACATTGCCGCTGTCGTCGACCTCGACCACGCGCAGCACGGTGACCTTCGGCACGCCGCCCGACTGGTGAAAAGCGCGGCCCGGCGACGAAATCGATCAGCCCCTCGTCGGCCATGTCCTTGAGCAGCGCCTTGAGCTCGATCTTGTCCTGGCCCGAAAGGCCGAACGCGCGCGCGATCTCGCGCTTCCCCGCGGGCTGGTCGGACGAGGCGATGAAGTCGAGGATCTGCTTGCGGCTCGGCAGGCCGGCGGATGCGACGACCTGACCCATGGCGGAGCGGTCAGGAAGGCCGTGATGCCGGGGTGGTCGGGGAGGTCTCGGCGTAGCGGGCGGCCGAGCCGGTCACCGCCCTAGACGCCGCCTAGCGCGGCTGGCTATCCTTGCTGCCGCGGCGGACGACGGTGGAGTGGACGACCGCTTTGTCGCGTGTCGACTGGCGGCGGCGCAGGTGCGGACGCCGGGGGGCGCATCGCGCCGTTTGTTCGGGATCGGTTCGCCGCGATAGTCGCATTCTTCCGGGCGTTCGCCGCTGCGGCGGAGCGCCCGAGCGGGCAGGATCGGCGTCCTTTACCGTGTCGTAGATATGGTCCTGGACCGCGCCGTCGCGCGTCCATCCGCCGGCCATGTCATTCTGCAAACCGTAGTTCAAGGCGCGAAGCGCCGCGGCAATCCAGCGGCATCAACGCAGACTGGATTGCTCGCTCCGCTGGCGATGACGGGCTACTTCTTCGGAGGAGCGACATAGGGC
>CAVVKB010000011.1:0-19011 GCA_963748685.1 uncultured Pseudomonadota bacterium
GGTATCGCGATCCAGGGGAATCCGGCCGCGGCCAGCGAGCGCGCGAACTCGGGCGTGACCCCGACCTATTGAACCCCTGCGAAATCGTCGAAATCGAGCCGCGACAGCGACGGGACGGCGACTTGCATCGCGCCGATATATTCAGGCGTGAGGCCGATCGCCTTCATCCTGATCGCCTTGTCGATCCGCGCGTCGCCGCGTTCGCGAATGGCGTCTGCGCGAGCGACGGCGGCGGCGGTCACATCATCGACATAGGTCACGGCGGTGGCGCCGTTGGGTGCGACTGCAACCATCTTGCGGCGTCCCTGGGCGTCGGGCGGATAGACGGAACCGTCGCTCCGCTCGGGCTACGGGAGACGCTCACGCCGTTCTTGCTTTCGACGGTCGCTCCGCTCGGGGAGGTCACCCGGAAATCCGCATTCCGATCATGGCCCATTGGCGCGATCGCGGTGGCGGCTGCGACCGCTGTCGAGACGGAGGTTGAGACGCCCTTGGCGATGACATGGGCAAGGTCGGTTGGGGCTGCGGGTTCGGGGCGTAATAAGGCGACGTCCGCTCACTGGCGACTACCGCCACGCAGGGCTTCACGGGCTTCGTTGCAGCCGGAGTTAGCGTCAGCGCAGCGAGTGGGGCGGCGACGACGACGCCCCCACGAACACGCCCAAGGCGAAGGAACGCGCGACCGGCCCCCGCACCGACTTGCCGTCGAGGACTCGCGCGACACGTCGCGCAAGCGAGCTCTTCGACGGCGCGACGCCATGCGCGCCGAGCAGCAGGCCGGGGCATTCGTGGCGGGCGACGCCGACCAGCAGCTGGGCATAATCGGTGTCGACGATGTCGGCGGCGAGCACCGCGTCGTCGGCCGCTTCCTCGCGCAATTGGTGCGCTTCGCGGGCGAGCAGCCAGACCAGCGGATTGAACCAGAACAAGGCGGTCGCGACCCGCGCGAGCAGCAGCTTGATCCAGTCCATCCGGGCGACGTGCGCCAGCTCATGGGCGATGATCGCCTCGGCTTCGTCCGTCGCTTCGACCGCGCGGCTGTTGAGCAGGATCACCGGGCGCATCAGGCCCCAGCTGATCGGCGAGGCCAGCTCGTCGCTGGTGAGCAAGGCGGTGCCGTGCTTGAACCCCATCCGCCGCTGCGCCCGGGCAAGCGCGCTCAGCCAATGGCCGTCGACCAGGACGTCGGCGCGGGCCTGAAGCGCAATCAGGCGCACCAGCGCCAGGAAGGTGATCAGCAGCAGGATCGCGGCCGGAACTGCGTATAGCGCCGTCGCTGCCGCGGCCGCGTTGAGCGTGGCATGGCCGCTGCGGGGCGGCGATGTGGTCGCCGGCGTCGCAGTCGTCGTGACCGGAGCTACTGGTCGACTTCGCCGCGGGCGCTGCTGCGACCGCCGGAGCCTCGACCGCTGTCTGTCCGAGGATCGCCGGCGCCTGGATGGTCCAGCTCGGCAGGACCAGCGGCGCGAAGGCCATGATGACCAGCGCAAACAGGCCGATGTGCGCGACCCACGAACGCTCGGCTGCCGAGCGCTGCTTCATCAGCTGGAGCAGGCCGAGCGTCAGCCCGGCGAGGAGCAACGACTTCAGTGCGATCCCGATGAGGACGTGCATTACTGGCCCCCTTTGGCTTTCCGAGCGCGAGCGATCATGGCTTCGAGATCGTCGAGCTCGTCTTCCTTGAGCTTGTCCGACATGCCGAGCAAAGCGCTGGCGGCACTCGCGGGCGAGCCGTTGAAGAAGGTTTTGACGATGTCGCTGAGCGCGGACTTCTTGGCAACGGTGTCGGAAACAACCGGACTGTAGAGGAAACCGCGTTCCGATTCGCCGCGCTGGACGAAGCCTTTGTCTTCGAGCCGCTTGAGCATCGCCCGGACTGCCGACCCGCTGAGCAGGACGGGCAACGCATCGCAGATTTCCGCGACGGCGAGGGGGCCGCGCTCATACAGAACGTCGACGATTTGGCGTTCACGCGGCGGCAGCTTGCTGAGCATCTGGCAATCCCTTTCGACGCAGCAGACTCGCCGCGCTACATTTGTAGAGTGCTACATTTGTAGCGTGAACGCAAGATGAATTTTGATGCAGCGGCGATCAGCCTGGGGTCCTCTTCGACGAACAGACGGTCGGTGGTGGCGGATGGGGTGGGATTCGAACCCACGGACGCTTGCACGTCGCCGGTTTTCAAGACCGGTGCCTTAAACCACTCGGCCACCCATCCACTCGCGCGCTGTGTCACAGCGCTTCGCGAGGTTTTCAAGTGTTACATCCGAGCGCCTCTTAACCTCTCGCGGCTAACGTTACCGACCAGCCGTGCCGAGCGCGCGATGAACCAAGCTGGTCAGGCGCGTTCAGCGCTCTAGCCTCGGCGGCCTTGAGGAGAGCGTGTTGGCATTGAGCGGGTCGAAATTACTGGCGGTGGCCATGTTCGCGATGGGTTCGCTCGGCGCGATCGCCCGCGAGTGCACAGGTCGGCGGGCTCGAGCCTGCCTATAATCGACCGGTACCGACGATGGACCCGTGGTATGGATACAAGCTTCGGCTCGCACAGCTCGCACGCCTGCAGGGCGTCCAGGATGCGACGGTCCAGGCGAATGTGCCGAGCCTCACCAAAAACGATCGGGTCATCGAGCTTGAACGGACCGAGCCGATTGCCCGAACCTCCGGCGGCGTGGTCGGGGCGCTCGCCCCCTATCTGCGATCGCATGTCACCGGCTCGCTGATCCGGCGTGGCCGCGACAATTACGCGCGATCATTACGACGCACTCCGGGCCCTCGAGGCGCGGTACGGCGTCGATCCCGCGGTGCTCATGGCGATCTGGGGCCTCGAGACAAGCTACGGCACGGTGACCGGCAGTACCGACTTGCTCCAGGCGCTCGCAAGCCTCGGCTATTACGGACGGCGCCGCGACTTCTTCGAATCCGAATTCGTCGCCGCGCTGAAGCTGATGGACCAGGGCGTGCCGCGCTACCGCCTCAAGGGGAGCTGGGCCGGTGCCACCGGCTATCCGCAGTTCATGCCCTCGGTCGCTCTGCGGCTGCGCGCCGACGGCGATGGCGACGGTTATGCCGACATCTGGTCGAACGAGATGGACGGGCTCGCCTCCATCGCGATGTACCTGCGCGACGCGGGCTGGAAGCCAAACGTCGCGTGGGGGATTCGCGTACGCACGCCTGCTGGCCTCAATCGGGGGCCTCTGGTCAGCCGGACGACGGCGCCCCGCTGCCCGCAGGTCTATCGCCGCCACAGCCGCTGGCTGACGATGCGCGAATGGCGCGCGTTAGGTGTGACGCCGCTTGGGCGATCGCTGGCTGACAGCGAGATGGCGAGCCTGATCGAGCCCGATGGGCCGGATTCGACCGCTTACCTGCTGACCACCAATTATCGCGCGATCCTCGATTATAATTGCTCGAATTTCTACGGTATCTCGGTCGGAGTTCTGGCGGACGCCGTCGCTCGGCGATAGACGGGCTTCATCACCACTGAATCGGGGAAGCTGTTCAAGCCCATGTCGCGCATCATCCTACTTGCCACCGCCGCTTCCCTGCTCGCCACCGCCGCGCCCGCGGCCGCTCCCCAGTTCGAGACTCCCGCCAAGGTCGCTTATTTGATCGACTTGTCGTCGGGTGCTGTGCTGTACGAGAAGAACGCCGACCAGCGCATGCCGCCGGCGTCGATGGCGAAGATGATGACGACGGACGTCGCCTTCGAGCTCATCGACAGGGGGGATCTTCCGCTCAACAAGATGTGCACGGTGCGGCCGGAGACCTGGCAGAAGTGGCACGGTCCGCAGGCTGGCTCAACGATGTTCCTGTCGGTGAACGAGCAGGTGAGCGTGGAGAATCTGCTCAAGGGCATCGTCACGCTCTCTGGCAATGACGCATCGGTGGTCCTGGCGGAATGCATCGCCGGGACCGAGCAGGCCTTCACCGATCAGATGAATGCCTATGGCAAGAAGATCGGTCTCACCAACAGCCACTTCGGCACCGCCAATGGCTGGCCCGACAATGGCATCACCTACGTCACCGCGCGCGACCTGGCGACGCTGGCGCGGTGGGAGATCGAGCACCATTACAAGCTCTACAAGCAGTTCTATTCGCTGCCGAGCTTTACCTGGGGCAAGACGTTGGGGTCGAACCAGGACATCACGCAGGGCAACCGCAATCCGATCCTCGGCATCGTTCCGGGCGCTGACGGCCTCAAGACCGGTCACACCGACGAGGCCGGCTATGGCTTCACCGGGTCGGCCGAGCAGAATGGCCGGCGCTTGATCGAAGTCGTCGCGGGGCTCGGCAGTTGGAACGACCGAGTCACCGAATCCCGTCGCCTGATTGAATGGGGCTTCAACGCGTGGCAGGCCAAGCCGTTGTTCGCGTCCGGAGCCAAGGTCGGCACGGCGAAGGTCCAGCTGGGAAGCTCGAGCGAGGTTTCTCTGGTCGCCCCACGCAACCTGTCGGTGACCGTGCCCGCCGGCCTCTCGGCCGGCACGATCCAGACCAAGATTCGCTACGAGGGACCAATTGCGGCGCCGATCAGAAAGGGACAGGAGATCGCCCAGCTGATCGTCACCACCGGAGATACGCCGCCGCAAATCGTGCCGCTGGTCGCCGGTGAGGATGTCGGCCACGCCGGCTTCTTCGGTCGCATGTGGCTCGGCCTCAAGCAGCTGTTCGGGATGGCGTGACGCCGCCAGGGACACAACGCGGGCGTTTCATCAGCCTCGAAGGCGGGGAGGGGGTGGGCAAATCGACGCAGGTTGGCGCGCTGGCCGAGGCGCTTCGCGACCGTGGTCTCGATGTCGTCGTCACTCGTGAACCTGGCGGAAGCGAAGGCGCCGAGCGGATTCGCGAGCTGCTGTTGGGCGGCAGCGACGACCGCTGGGGTCTGCGGGCTGAAGCTTTGCTGTTCGCGGCGGCACGGACCGACCATGTGGCCAGGACGATCGGGCCCGCGCTCGAAGCCGGCCGCTGGGTGCTTTCCGACCGCTTCATCGACAGCTCGCTGGCTTACCAGGGCGGCGCGGGCGGCCTTGGCATCGAGGCCGTGCGGGCGATCAACTGCTTCGGGATTGGCGAGGGCTTTCCCGACCGGACACTGGTTCTTGCTCTCGAAGACGGGGTGAAACGGGCGCGCACTCGGGACATCGAGGGCAGCGATCGCATTGGCGGTCGTTCCGACGACTATCATCGCCGGGTCGAGGCGGCTTTTCGCCTGATTGCCGCGGAAGAGCCTGAGCGCGTGCGGCTGGTCGACGCGTCCGGGACGCCGGAGCAAGTCACGGCGCGTCTGATCGACGCGATTGCGGATTTGTTGCCGTGATCGTCGGACAAGATCGCGCCGTCGAGCAGTTCACCACTGCCTGGGCGTCAGGAAAGCTGCACCACGCCTGGCTGTTGGCGGGGCCCAAGGGCGTCGGCAAGGCAAGCTTTGCCCATGCCGCGGCGCGGCGCGTGCTAGCCGACGCGGCCGGCTCGCCGTCGGGCTTGCCGGGGCTGGAGACCCCTGACGATCATCCCATCGTGAGGCTGATCGAGGCCGGCAGCCATCCCGACATGCGCCGGCTCGAGCGACTGGTGAATGAGAAAACGGGCAATCTTGCGCGCAACATCAGCGTCGACCAGGTTCGTGGTTTGGGCGAGTTCCTGACCCTGACGCCGGCGCTCAGCCCGTGGCGGGTCGCGGTCATCGACGCCGTCGACGAGCTCGAAACCTCGGGCGCCAACGCGCTTCTCAAAATGCTCGAGGAGCCACCGTCCAACACCCTGTTCTTCCTGGTGAGCCATTCGCCCGGCCGGCTGCTGCCGACGATCCGCTCGCGGTGCCGGCGACTGGATTTCACCAATCTCGATGATGACGCCATGACGTCAGTCCTTGAGCAGCGCGCTACAGGGCTGAGCATGAGCGAGTGCGAACGGATTATAGCGACTTCTGGCGGGTCGGCGGGGCGGGGCATCGCCTTTGCCGAGCTTGGCCTGGCGAAGCTCGAGGACGCGGCCTTGGCGATCCTTCGCCAGGGCGACCCCACCAATGCACGCCGGTCCGAGCTCGCCTCCGAGCTTGGCAAGAAAACGGCGGCGGAGCGTTATTCGGCGTTCCTGGAACTGGCGCCCTCGCTGATCGCCCGCGAAGCGCGCAGGCTGGACGGCCCGCAACGCGAACGAGCACTCTCTGCCTACTGCAAGGCGCGCGAGCTGACCGCGCTGGCACCGCGGCTGTCGCTCGACCCGGCAGCGACGGTGTTCCAGATCGGCGGCATCCTCGCCGAGGTCGCAGACGCCGGTTCGCGCCTTCCTTGAAGCGCTAGCCGCGCCCCGCTAGGTGCGGGCGCAAGCATGTCAGACCCTTATTACATCACCACCGCGATCAGCTATCCGAACGGCCCGCCGCACATCGGCCACGCCTATGAAGCGATCGCCGCGGACGCGATGGCGCGTTTCCAGCGGGCGCAGGGCCGCGACGTCCGCTTCCAGACCGGCACCGACGAACATGGTCTGAAGATGGCCCAGGCCGCGCGTTCGGAAGGGGTCGAGCCGCGCGCATTTGCCGATAGAATGTCGCGCCTTTTCCAAGACATGTGCGATAAGCTTAACATATCGTACGACCGCTTCATCCGGACTTCGCAGCCCGACCATTATCGCGCCAGCCAGGCGATCTGGACGGCGATGGAGGAGAGGGGGGACCTCTACCTCGATCGCTACGAAGGTTGGTATTCGGTCCGCGACGAGGCCTATTACGAGGAGGATGAGCTCACCACCGCCGACGATGGCACGAAGCTGTCGCCGCAAGGGACGCCGGTCGACTGGACGGTCGAGGAGAGCTGGTTCTTCCGCCTGTCGAAGTATCAGCAGCCGCTGCTCGAGCTCTACGCCACAGAACCCGATTTCATCCGGCCCGAAAGCCGCCGCAACGAGGTGGTGCGGTTCGTCGAAGGCGGCCTCAAGGACCTCAGCATCTCGCGCACCAGCTTCGACTGGGGCGTGCCCGTGCCGGGCAGCGACAATCACGTGATGTACGTCTGGCTGGATGCGCTCACCAACTACATCACCGGCCTTGGCTATCCCGACGATACCGAGCTGTGGCGCAGATATTGGCCGGCCAACGTGCATCTGATCGGCAAGGACGTGGTGCGCTTCCACGCCGTCTATTGGCCGGCCTTCCTGATGTCCGCCGGTATCGCCCTTCCGAAGCAGGTCTATGGCCACGGCTTCCTGCTCAGCCGCGGCGAGAAGATGTCGAAAAGCGTCGGCAATGTCGTCGACCCGATGGTGCTGGCCGAGCGGTTCGGGGTCGACGCCCTGCGCTATTTCCTGCTGCGCGAAGTCACGTTCGGACAGGATGGCAGCTACAGCGCCGAAGCGATCGTCAGCCGCGCCAATGCCGAGCTCGCCAACAGCTTCGGCAATTTGGCGCAGCGCGTCCTGACCCAGATCGTCCGGAACTGCGCCGGGGGGCTGCCCGAAATCCGCGGCCATACCGATGCCGACAATGCGCTGTTCGACGTGGTTTGCGGTGCGGTCGGGAAGACGATGCCCAGCGCTTACGAGGAATTGGCCTTCTCGCGCGCGGCCGAAGCCTGGATCCAGGCCGTCTTCGCCTGCAATGCCTATATCGACGAGCAAGCGCCATGGGCGCTCAAGAAGACCGATCCGGAGCGGATGGAGACCGTGCTCGCGACGCTCTACATCTGCATCGCCATTCTTGCCGTCGGCATCCGTCCGATCATCCCGGCGAGCGCGGACCGGCTTCTGGACGCAATGGGCATAAGTGCCGACCTTCGCACCTTCGAAGCGATCAACGGCCACTGGTATTCGCCTTTGGCCGAGAGTGACTTCAGGCTGGAGCAGCCGACGCCCCTCTTTCCGCGGCTGGAGCTTCCCGAGGAAGAGGTCGCAACCGCGTGAGGCTGATCGACAGCCATTGCCACCTCAATTACGAAGGCCTTGTCGAACGTCAGGACGAAGTTCTTGAAAATGCCCGGAAACGCGGCGTCGCCGGGTTCCTCAACATTTCGACCCGGCAACGCGAGTGGCAGGAAATCATTGCCGTAGCGGAGCGCGAGTCCGACGTCTGGGCCAGCGTCGGCGTCCACCCGCACGAAGCCGACGCGCATCCGGATTTGGGCGCCGCAGCCCTGGTCGAGGCCTCGACCCATCCGCGCGTCATCGCGATCGGCGAATGCGGGCTCGACTATTATTACGACAAGTCGGACCGCGCTGCGCAACGCGAGCGGTTCCAGGCGCATATCGATGCCGCGCGGGAGACCGGACTGCCGCTCGTCGTTCATACCCGGGACGCCGAGGACGATACCGCCGACATGCTGTCCGAGGCGGTTCGGGCAGGGGGCGTGACCGGCGTCCTTCACTGCTTCACGGGCTCCGCCGAGTTGGCGCGCAAGGGTCTCGACCTTGGCTTCCGCATCTCCTTGTCGGGTATCGTGACGTTCAAGAACGCCGCGGACCTGCAGGAAACCGCCAGATGGCTCCCGGCGGACCAGATGCTGGTCGAGACGGATTCGCCGTTCCTCGCGCCGGTCCCGCACCGCGGCCAGAAATGCGAGCCCGCATTCGTCGCCGACACCGCCGCCTTCGTGGCCGACCTTGCGGAGCGAGGAGCCTGAACAACTCGCCGAAACGACGACGGCCAACTTCTTCAATTGTTCAAGAAAGCTGCATGAAGGTTCGCATCCTCGGTTGCGGGACCTCGACCGGCGTGCCGAAGATCGGGAACGAGTGGGGGCAGTGCGACCCGTCGGAGCCGCGCAACGCGCGCCTTCGCACGTCCCTTCTGGTCGAAAGTGCCGGCGAGCGGATGCTCGTCGATTGTGGGCCGGACCTCGGCAGCAATTGCTGGCCGCCAAGGTCAACGAACTGGCGGGCGTCATCGTCACGCACGCGCACGGCGATCACTGTCACGGCATCGACGAGCTTCGGCCGGTTTCGCAAGCGAACGGCGGGCCGGTTGCGATCCACGCCCGCGCCGACGTGCTGGATGAGCTCAGGCGTCGGTTCGACTATGCCTTCGCCCAATCGGACTTTTACCGGCCGGTCGTGCGGCGCCCAGCCAATCGCGCGGAGACATCCGATTCGGAAATGTTCGAGTGCGCTTCGTCGATCAGCCTCACGGCGGTCCGATAACCCTTGGAATACGGTTCGACGAGAACGAACACTCGGTTGGATATGCCGTCGATTTCAGTGCTTTAACCGATGATATGATGGCACTGTACGAGGGCGTCGATGTGTGGATTGCCGACTGCCTGACCCGTCAACCGCATCCCACGCACATGCATCTCGATGGCGTGTTGAACGCTGCGCGCGATCTCAAAGTTGGCCAAGTCTATCTGGTGCATATGGGCAATGGTCTCGATTACCGGACCCTGGTGAACGAACTGCCCGACTGGGCGGCGCCGGCCTATGACGGCCTCGAGTTCACCTTATGACCAATGACCTGATGCTCGGCGGGCTGTATCTGCTGATGGCGGCCATGCTGGTGCTGGGCGCACTGATGACCCGGCGCGAGCCGGCGGCGAAGATGGTCTCGATGGCGCTCATGTGGGTCGCGATCTTCGCCGCGGGCTTCGTGCTCTTCACGTTTCGCGATAATCTCGGCTGGGTCGGCCAGCGGCTACGGGCGGAGGCGGTTGGAACGCCGATCCAGCAAGGGCGCGAAACCCGGATCCCGATGGCGATCGACGGCCATTTCTGGGTCGATGCGAAGCTCAACGGCCGCGACGTCAAATTCCTGGTTGATAGCGGCGCGACGACGACCACGGTCGACCGCGACACCGCAAAATCTGCTGGCGTCGAGGTTTCGTCGCACCGCGATCAATATGTCCGGACGGGCAATGGCGTGATCCGGGTCGCCAGCGGGCGCGCCTCGGAGCTGAGCGTCGGCGGAATCACACGAAGGGATGTGGCGCTGGAGATCGCCGACAACGATGATCTCAATGTCCTGGGGATGAACTTCCTGTCGTCCTTGAGCCGCTGGAGCGTGGAAGGGCGATGGCTGGTTCTTGTGCCTTAGCTCTCCTGTGTACTTTACATAATACATATTATCATACTTTCAGACACAGCCACCGAAAGGCCCCCCTCGATGCCGGTTGAACGCCTCCGCCAGATCATGCGCCGGCTGCGCGATCCCCACCGCGGCTGCGAATGGGATACGGTCCAGACATTCGAAACGATTGCGCCCTACACCATCGAGGAAGCCTACGAAGTTGCCGATGCCATCGCTCGTCTGGACATGCCCGCGCTCGCGGACGAGCTCGGTGATCTTCAGCTCCAGGTCGTCTTCCACGCCCAGATGGCCGAGGAAGCCGGGCTGTTCACCTTCGACGATGTGATTGACCGCATTTGCGACAAGATGGAACGCCGCCACCCGCACATCTTCGGCGACGCCGAACAAGGCGGGCACCATCTGTGGGAGATCATCAAGGCCGAAGAACGCGCCGTGAATCCTGACAAGAGCGCTCTGGCGGGCGTTGCGCTGGCGCTACCCGCGCTGGAACGCGCCGCCAAGCTGCAGCGGCGCGCCGCGCGCGTCGGATTCGACTGGCCGGATTCCTCCGGGCCGCGGGCGAAGATCGATGAAGAGCTGGCGGAGTTGGAAGCCGAGACCGAGCACGATCGCAAACTCGACGAATTGGGTGACCTCTTGTTCGCCGTCGTAAACCTCGCACGGCATCTCAACGTCGAGCCTGAAGCTGCGCTTCGGCAAGCCAATCGCAAGTTCGAGCAACGCTTCCGGGCAATCGAGCAGGAGCCGGGGTTTGCCGGTCTTTCGCTAGAGGACAAGGAACGCTTGTGGGACTCGACGAAAAAGGCTCAGGCCGACTCCATCGCCTGAAAACGGGCCCAATTGTCGGACGACAGTCGAACCGACAGCTCCATGTCTTCCTGATCCAATCTGTGCTGCAGCACCTCACCGCGCGAATGAAGCCAGGCGATCCGCTCGCCATCGGACGCGGCGAGCCGCACGACATGGACCTGTTCGCCGCTGCGTAATTGTTCGGACATCCGCACGCGAAGCGCATCGAGCCCTTGGCCGGTCAACGCGGAGATCGGGACAACATCGTGACGCCGCTGCGCTTCGGTAATGACACGCTCGCGCTCCTCATCGTCGAAGAAGGTCGATCTTGTTCCAGGCTTCGATGCGCGGTGGACTCCCCTCTTCTGCAAGGCCGAGTGACGCAAGCACCTCGGCAACATCCTCCGCCTGCGCGTCGCGGTCGGGGTGCGACATGTCGCGGACGTGGACGAGCAGATCGGCCGATGCGACCTCCTCCAGCGTGGCGCGGAATGCGGCAATCAATTCGGTCGGCAGATCCGAAACGAAGCCGACCGTGTCCGACATGATCACCTTGTCGAATCCGGGCAGCTTGATGTCGCGCATGGTGGGGTCGAGGGTCGCGAACAGCAAATTCTCCGCGAACACAGCTTCGCCTGTCAGGCGATTGAAAAGCGTTGATTTTCCTGCGTTCGTATAGCCGACAAGGGCAATCACGGGCCACGGCGCGCGCTGCCGCCGGTCGCGGTGAAGCGTGCGGGTCCGCTTCACTTGCTCAAGTTCACGCCTGATCTTCGCCATCCGGTCGCGGATCATGCGGCGGTCGGCCTCGATCTGGGTTTCGCCCGGGCCGCCCAGGAAACCGAACCCGCCGCGCTGCCGCTCGAGGTGGGTCCAGCTGCGCACCAGGCGTCCGGCCTGGTAATCGAGGTGCGCAAGCTCGACCTGCAGCCGCCCCTCGGCAGTGGCCGCCCGCTCGCCGAAAATCTCGAGAATGAGGCCCGTCCGGTCGATGACCTTGGTGCCCGATTCTTCTTCCAGATTTTTCTGTTGAACGGGATTGAGCGCCGAATCGACGATCAGGAGATGGGCACCACTCGCTTTCGCGCGTTCCGCGATCTCCTCGACCTGCCCTTTTCCCAGCAATGTTGCGGGCCTCACGGACCTGACCCGATACGGCCGCGCTTCGACCACCTCGATGCCGATCGCCTCGGCGAGGCCGACAGCTTCCTCGACGCGCGCATCGGCCGACCGGCGCACGCCTTCGCGCGGCAGCTCGGGGACGGCGATGATCGCCTTTTCGCCGCGCGCGACCTCGATCGCGCCGTTGTCGTCGAAGGGGGATGTCATGCTTCGTCCTCCCCTTCGTCCGCGGCTTGCCCGCCCAGCTGCAGCGGGTGGGCCGGCTGAAGCGTGGAAATCGCGTGCTTGTACACGAGTTGGATCTGCCCGCCGCGTTCGAGCAGCACGCAGAATTGGTCGAACCCGGTGACAGTGCCCTGCAGCATGACCCCGTTAACGAGGAACAGCGTCATCCGCTCCTGCTCACGCCGGGCGGCGCTCAGGAATACGTCCTGGAGGCTGGCCTTGGCGCCATCAACGTCCGCTGCCGTTGCGACGAATTCCGGAAGCGGCGCGGACGGCATCACGGTCGATATCGAATGCTTGTAGACAAGCTGCGCCGAGCCCTCGCGCCGAAGCAGTAGCGAGAAAGCGTCGAACCAGGTGACGACGCCCTGCAACTTCACGCCTTTCACTAGGAAGATGGTAACCGGCAGCTTCGCGCGCCGGGCGCTGTTGAGGAAATGATCCTGCAAGCTCAACGAACGCGCGGCCATCGCAATACTAGTCTTCGCCCTCTTTCTTCTCGCCAATCCCAAGCGCCTTGAGCTTTCGGTGCAACGCGGACCGTTCCATGCCGATGAACGAGGCGGTGCGCGAGATGTTGCCGGAAAAACGGCGGATTTGAATCTTCAGATATTCGCGCTCGAACGATTCGCGCGCCTCACGGAGAGGACTTCCCATGATCGCCATCGTCGAATTCGAGCCGCCACTCACCGGGCCTTGGTTGTCGAGCACCTCGGCCGGCAGCAGATCGACCTCGATGCAGGAGGCGCGGTCGCCCGGCGCGAGGATCAACGTGCGTTCGATGATGTTCCGAAGCTGGCGGATATTGCCCGGCCAATCGTGGGCCTGGAGGGCGGCCATGGCTTCTTCCGAAATCGCCGGCGCGACCATGCGCCGCTCGGCCGCGAAGCGAGCGAGAAAATGGCTGACCAGCTCCGGGATGTCTTCGCGGCGTTCGCGAAGCGGCGGCAGCTTCACCGGCACCACGTTCAGCCGATAGAAGAGATCCTCGCGGAAACGGCCGGCATTGATCTCATCCTGAAGATTTCGAGACGTCGCCGACAGCACTCTGACGTCAACCTTCACCGGGCGCTGGCCGCCGACGCGCGCATAGCTCTGGTCGGTGAGGACGCGCAGGATCTTGGCCTGCGTCGTCTGCGGCATGTCCGCGATCTCGTCGAGGAACAGGGTCCCGCCGTGGGCATGCTCCAGCAGGCCCGGGCGGATCGTTCCTTCGCTTTCGCTCCCGAACAGCTCCTCCTCGACCCGCTCGGGGCTCATCATCGCCGCCGAGAGGACGATGAACGGGGCTTTCGCGCGCGGACTCCATTGATGGATCATCCGCGCGGCGATTTCCTTGCCGACGCCCGGCGGACCGGAGATCAAAACCCGGCTGCCGGTCGGCGCGACCCGCTTCAGGGTGGCGCGCACCGTGTTGATAGCAACCGAATTCCCGTGAAGCTGGTCCTCGTGACCGACCTGTTGCCGAAGCGTCTCATTCTCCCGGCGCAGGCGGTCCGTCTCGGTGGCCCGGTCGACCAGATAGATCAGCCGCTCGGCCTCGAACGGCTTTTCGATGAAGTCGACGGCCCCTTCCCTGACCGCGGCAACCGCCGTGTCGAGATTGCCGTGCCCGGAGATCATCAGAACCGGCAGCGTCGGGTCGCGGCGCTTGATTTCCTGGAGCAGCTGCAGGCCGTCCAGCCGCGAGCCTTGCAACCACACATCGAGAAGAACCATGGATGGCCGGCGATCCTCGAGCGCTTCCAGCGTCTGCGTGCTGTCAGCGGCAGTGCGAACCGCATAGCCTTCATCCTCCAGGACCCCGCTAACTAGCTCCCGGATATCGGCTTCATCGTCGACCACGAGCACTTCAAGCGCCATCGGTTTCCTCGCCACTCTCTTCACTGTCGCCGTTGGCATGCTGCTCGCGATCGCTTTCCAGCGCCGCCAGCCTGCCCGCGTCGAACGAAATCCTGACATGCGTGCCGCCACCGGCCCGATCGAAGAAGGAAATCTCGCCCAGATGTTCCTCGACAATCTTCTTGACGATCGCGAGACCCAGCCCGGTCCCCCGCACCCGCGTCGTCATATAGGGCTCGGTCAGCCGCTCGCGGTCCTCGGGGAGGCCGATCCCGGTGTCGAGGACATCGATCACGAGATGTGCGTCCTCGCGCCGCACCTTCAGATCTACGCGGTCACCGGCAATGCTGTGCTCTCCACGATTCCTTCGTCCTTCAATAGCTTCCACCGCGTTCTTCACGACGTTGGTCAACGCCTGTGCAATCTGGCGCCGATCGCAGATCATCCTGAAGTCACCTTGCGGCGGATCGAGCGTGAACGTGATCGCCGGATGCGCGACTTCGTGCAGGAACAGGGCCTGCCGAGCGATTTCATGGACGTCCTCGTCGCGGAACACAGGCTTGGGCATCCGCGCGAAATTGGAGAATTCATCGACCATCCGGCGAAGGTCGCCGACCTGGCGGACGATCGTCGCGGTCAGGCGCTCGAACGTATCCGGGTCGGATGAAATCTCCTGCCCGAACCGGCGTTGAAGGCGTTCGGCTGCCAGCTGGATCGGCGTCAGCGGGTTCTTGATCTCATGCGCGATGCGCCGCGCGATGTCCGACCATGCGGCGCGCCGCTGATCCGACAGCTGGTCGGTGATGTCGTCGAAGGTCAGCACCGAGCCGTCCTGGTAGCGCACGCGCTTGACGGCCAGGGTCCGCTGCACGCCGTCGTCCGCGATCTGGACAGTGGCTTCGGTCTTCTCGCCACGCATGAACTCGTCGAGCTCGGGTGACACGGCCAACAGGTCGCGTCCCTCGATCTCTTCCTGGCCCTTTTGAAGAAGCGTCTCGGCGGTACGGTTGAGGAGGCGGATGCGAAACATGTTGTCGACCGCGATCACGCCCGCGGTGACGCTGGACAGCACCGCCTCGATGAACGCGCGCCGGGTGTCGAGTTGCGTATTGGCGGTTCGCAAGGCCGTCGTCTGTTCCTCGAGCCGCCCGGTCATCCGATTGAAGGCGGCGGCAAGCGTTTGCACCTCGTCCTCGCTTCTCGCGACTGGAACCCGAACGGTGAAGTCACCCGCTTCGATGCGGCCAGCGGCAGTCACCAGCTCACCAACGGGCCGGACAAGGCGGTCGGCCAACCGAAGCGCCGTCAGGATGGCCAGAGCCACGATGATCAGCGCACCGAGCAAAAGCGCGGCGTTGAATTTGAGCTGGTTCAAGCGGGATCGCGCCAGTAGCGATTGATAGTCGGCCATTACGTTATTGGCACGCCTGGTCTGGGCCGCAACCTCAGCGTCTACCCGACCAATGTAAAGATAGGTGTTGGGGATCCCGTTCAGCCTCGTCACGATCGCGATGCGATTAGGAGTCTGGGCATCAACGCTCGCGGTTGCAGGAAGGCGGTTCAGTTTGTCGATCGCGGCCTTGATGCGGTTCTTGTTGATGTCGATGCCATAATTCCCAACCGCAACCCCGAGAGTCTGCAAGTCGCGCGACGGCCCCAGCCTCAGGATGGCCGCCTCATTCAAAGAGCGCTGATAAGTCTGGAATGCCAAACCCGTTTTGAACTGCGGGTCATCGATCGGCATGCTTTGAAGGTAGGTCGTCAAGTCGCCGGCCATCGGCGTCGCCTGGTCAATGACGCGGCCAAGCTCATACTTGTAGGCGCCTTGCGCCACCTCAACGGTATTCTCCAGCATGTGCGCGCGCGGTTCGAGAACCAGAATTCAAGACCGCTTTGGAATAGGAGCGAGGCGAAGATCGCGACGAGGACGGTCGGGACCACGGCGATGACCGAGAACAAGGCAACCAGGCGCACGTGAAGGCGCCCACTGCCAAGCCCGCCCGCCTCCGCCCGCCGAACCGCGACTTTTCTCGCATAGAGCACCATCAGCGCGATCGCCGGTAGGAGGTTCGCGATCAGAAGGAGCGCGATGAGTGGCGGTGATAGCAGCGTTCCGGGCTCGGCGCCGCGGCGGAGCAGCCAAACGCTAAGCGCAATAATTGACGCTAGAAACGCAGCGATCAGCCACGCCAGACGGTCGTAGAACCGCCCGCTCGCCCGCTCCCGCCGGAGCCAGCTTTCCTGCCCTGCATTCATCCGCGATTCGGCCGTACGCGCATCCATTCGGCAGCGGCCCTAGCATGGCCGTTGCACAAACAACACACTATGATCGGTCCGATTTCCCTCAGGCTGCCGAGCGCGCGAGCCACGGCAAATAGAATTCCTGCAACATGCGTACGACCACCGCGGGGTTGTCCTGCTGGTTGACCTTGTTGCGCAGCTCGGCCGAGCCCGGAAGCCCTTTGGTGTACCAACCGATGTGCTTGCGCGCGAGGTTGACGCCGGTTTGCCTACCATAGAGCTCTAGCATGTCATCATATTGCGCGAGCATGGTCGTTAGCTGTTCGTCGAGCGTCGGATCCGGCCGATGCCCCCCTCCGCCAAGCTCCGACATCGTCTGGGCGATCAGCCACGGCCGGCCATAGGCGCCGCGACCGATCATCACCCCGTCGGCGCCGGATTGGGCAAGCGCCGTCCGGCTGTCCTCGACCGAGCAAATGTCGCCGTTGACGATCACCGGGATCGACACGGCCTCCTTCACCCGGCGAACGAATGCCCAGTCAGCCTCGCCCTTGTACAATTGGCAGCGCGTGCGGCCATGAATCGTGATCAGCTGGACACCCAGTTCTTCGGCAATGCGTGCAAGCTCCGGCGCGTTCAGGCTCGAATGATCCCAGCCCATCCGGGTCTTCAGGGTTACCGGGACTTTCACGGCTTTGACCGTCGCCTCGATCAGTCGCGCGGCCAGGGGCAGGTCGCGCATCAGCGCGGACCCGGCATCGCCATTCACGACCTTCTTCACCGGGCAGCCCATGTTGATGTCGATGATCGCGGCGCCGCGCTGCTCGTTCAGCTTGGCGGCTTCGGCCATGACATGAGGCTCGCACCCCGCCAGCTGGAGGGAAACCGGCTCCTCCGCGGGATCCCACAGGCTTTTCTGCAGCGATTGGCGCGTTTCCCGAACCATCGCCTGGCTCGCGATCATCTCGCTCACCGTCAGCCCGGCGCCGTAGCCCTTCACGACGCGCCGGAACGGCAAGTCGGTGACGCCGGTCATCGGCGCCAAGATGACTGGCGATTCGATCCGGAGAGGGCCGATCTGGATAGGCTTGAGCACTGGCATGGGCCGCAGGCCCATACAGATGAGGGCCTTGGCGGACAAGGCAAGCAGCCCTAGACCCCGCCGCCGTGACCACCACCGCGCTCATCGTCGCCGCCTGCAAGGGCGAACACCTCGGCGGTTGCCCTCCCAAGCAATATCGGAGGGTCGGTGGAAAGCCTGTTGCGCTGGGCGGTGAAATCGCTCGTTCGTCACCGGCGGTGCGGTCGGTCCGGGTGGTCGTCGGCGCCGGCCAGCAAGAGAGTGCCAATGTCCCCCTCCACGGCCTCGACATCGCAGCCCTGATCGAAGGCGGAGCCGAGCGGGCCAAATCCGTGCCCAATGGCCTGGCCCAACTCGATGGCGACGCCGTGCTGGTCGATGACGAGCGCGCCCCTTTCCCCGCCGCGGTGTTCGATCGATTGCTGGCGAGCCTGGAGTTCGCTGAGGGTGCCGCGCCGGTCCTGGCGGTCAGCGATACCCTGGCGCGGATCGGCGAAACGCCTCGGTGAGCCGATTGATCGATCCGGTCTTGGCCGCGTGCAAGCCCCGCAGGCCTTCCGGCGGCTGCGCTGAGGTCGGCCTACGACCTGGACCGGCCCCTCCCCGACCGATGAAACCATGGTTGTTCACGCGGCGGGGATGACCGTCGCCGCGGTCGAGGAGATGCCGCGCTCGACAAGCTCACTCTCCCCGCCGACTTCGAGCGCGCCGAGCAATGGCCAGCCGGGCGACTGACGCCACGAACGGGCACGGGGTTCGACGTGCACGCCTCTCGGGCGAAGGCCACGTTGACCTTGGGCGGATTACAAATCCGCACGATCGCGGCCTTGCGGCCACAGCGATGCGGACGTCGTGTTGCATGCCATACCGACGGGCTTTTTGGGCGCTGCCGGACTTGCGTATCGGCGCCCATATCTCCCCTTCCGACCGAATGGAAGGGCGCAAAATCTTCATTTTTCTTTACCCATGCGGCGAATTTTTGCGTAACAGGGGCGCCACAATCGACCATATCGATTGCACGATCATCGCCGCAGCCCCGAAAGTGGGCCATCACCGGGAAGCGATGCGTTCACGAATTCCAAATTGCTGGCTTGAGCGTGACCAGGTCAGCTGAAGGCGACCACGACCGAGGGCCTCGGTTCACCGGCGGCGCGAAGGCATTGCTGCCCAGGCCGTGGCGAGCATTCGAATGGGATGGGATCGAGTGATCGACAAGCTCCTGCCCGAAATTCTTGTCTCCAAGGCGCGCGAGGTCGTGAACGCGAACTCGCGCCGCCGGCCGGCGCGTGACGGACGCCGAAAGCTGAAACGGCGGCCTGGTGAGCGCGGCTCTGACTGAAATCCCCGGCTCTTCGGAGATGTTTGAACAGGTTGCATAACCTATTCGAATGCAGCGAAAATCGCTGAGCTCAAGGTTCGAAGGATATCGTCGAAACGTTCGGCGCGGTCAGCGTAGCGATCGCCTGGGCAATGGCTGGCGGTGCGCTCGAAGCATCGGATGCCGATGTTGCCGTCGCGATCACCGGATCGCCGGTCCGGGCGGGAGCACTCCGCAAAACCCGTCGGGACGGTCGTCTTCGCCCGCGCCGACGAGACGCCGACCCGCGAAAAGCGTGGCCGACCAGAAATTCTTCGATGAAGAGATCCGCTCGGGGGTCCGGCTTCAGGCGGCGCTCTGCGCACTCGACTGTTGATGCCG
>CAVVKB010000012.1:0-18728 GCA_963748685.1 uncultured Pseudomonadota bacterium
GTCCGGCATCCGCCCCGCATCCCACGGGGGCTGATATGTACGGTGACGAGCTTGTGCTGGGCTTTTCCCGGATCGGGCAGGGCGACGCCGCCGAATTCAATCGAGCAGTTGAGAAATGGAACATCCGCTGGGCAATCGTCCCGAGCAACAGCAAGCGGCTGGTCGACTTGCTGATCGGGCCGGGTGGCGCCGGATCGCCAGCGACGAGGCCGGGGTCGTCTACGCGCGCAGCGATTAGTGGCGGAGGAAGCCTTCGAACTGGTCGTGCAACTGGGCGAGGTTGAGTTGGCCCCAGCGGTCCTGCTCGCCTGAGGTCCCCTTGAGATAGGCTGGCGCAGTTCAGTTGTGCGACGCCACGGCGGGCCGCGTGTCGGCAAGAGATTTTATCGAACGGGGAGTGGAATGCGCAGGCCGACCTGGTCGCCGACGGCCCATTCAACGGTCGCCGAAAGCGAAACCGCGTCGCTGAGCTCGAGCAGCGGCTCGGCGCCGACGCGCACCGTTCGGGCGATCTCGATCATCGCCCCGGTCGCCGAGATATTGCGGATGCGGATCGGCACGTCTGGTAATCGTGGTGAAGCGTCGCCGTTCCAGATCAGCGGGTGACGGGCGCGCATGCGCCGATGTCTCGGCTCGCTCCGTACGGCTCTCAGCCTCGACCGGGCTGGGCTCCTCGCTCGCGCTCGCGCGAAGGACGATAGTGCGAGAACGTCTGTTCGATCACGTGGCGAAGCACGGTCGCGACCTGGTCGGACGCTGCCAGTCGAGCCGTGTTTCGTGCGCGAATTCCAGGCCGACGCGGTCGTCGCGGATCCAGCGCACGGCGCATTCGATCAGTGCCGTGCTGCCCGAGGTGGAGATCGACCCGGTCCCACAACATTGGGCATCGAACCCGCGCGGCGATCATTGCGCCGCCGCCCGAAAGGTTGATGAGCTCGACCTCGATGCTGCGCGCCGTCGTAGGTGACGTCGCGCGCTCGTCTGTCAGGCGATGGCGATCCTCGCCGCGGCGTCGCTGGTCCTGGCGCGATTTCGTCGCGCTCGACCTTGACGCTGTCGCAGCGCTGTCCGGCTTCGCGCTCCGTCGGCCTACGCTTGGCCTTCAAGACATCGGACTCTGCTCGGCCGCTGCACGCCGCGCGAAGATCTTCGCCCTGATGTTCATTCGTCCCCGCTCACCGTCGCGACGCGCGATTATGCGACGACCATGGTTACGGAATGGCGCGGGACGTGGCCACTATATCCGCTGCGCTGACGGAATCTTCCGTCGCTGGCGACAGGGAGATGATGCCGATGGAGGGAAAGGGAAGGTGGGAGGGTTCCCCTCCACCGGCGTCCCGAAAGGAGTACCTTACATCACAATTAAAATGACGAATAATACATGTCGAACTCGACCGGGCTGGGCGTGGTTTCCCAGCGCATCACTTCTTCCCACTTGAGCTCGATATAGCTGTCGATCTGATCGTCGCTGAACACGTCGCCGCGGGTGAGGAAGGCGCGGTCGTTCTCGAGGCTGACGAGCGCCTCGCGCAGCGATCCGCACACGGTCGGGACGTTGACCAGCTCCTCCGGCGGCAGGTCGTAGAGGTTCTTGTCCATCGGGTCGCCCGGATGGATCCGGTTCTGGATGCCGTCGAGGCCCGCCATCAGCAGCGCCGAATAAGCGAGATAGGGGTTGGCCATCGCGTCGGGGAAGCGGAACTCGACGCGCTTCGCCTTCTCGCCCGCGCCATAGGGGATGCGGCACGAGGCGGAGCGGTTGCGGCTCGAATAAGCGAGCAGCACCGGCGCTTCGAAACCCGGCACCAGCCGCTTGTAGCTGTTGGTCGTCGGGTTGGTGAAGGCGTTGAGCGCCCGGGCATGCTTGATGACGCCGCCGATGAAGTAGAGCGCCGTCTCGCTCAGGCCCGCATAGCCATTGCCGGCGAACAGCGGCTTGCCGCCCTTCCAGATCGACATGTGGGTGTGCATGCCGCTGCCATTATCCTTGGCGATCGGCTTGGGCATGAAGGTCGCGGTCTTGCCGTAGGCGTGGGCGACCATGTGGACGACATATTTGTAGATCTGCATGCGGTCGGCGGTCTCGACCAGCCCGCCGTAGGTGAGGCCGAGCTCGTGCTGCGAGGCGGCGACCTCGTGATGGTGCTTGTCCATCGGCAGGCCCATCTCGAGCATGGTCGAGACCATCTCGCCGCGGATGTCCATTGCGCTGTCGACCGGCGCGACAGGGAAATAGCCGCCCTTGGCGCGCGGCCGGTGGGCGAGGTTGCCGCCTTCATATTCGCGCATCGTGTTGGTCGGCAGCTCGATGTCGTCGATCTTGAAGCCGCTGGCGTTGTAGCCGTCCTCGAAGCGGACGTCGTCGAACATGAAGAATTCGGCTTCGGGGCCGACGAAGACCGTGTCGCCGATGCCGGTCGCCTTGAGATAGGCTTCGGCGCGGGTCGCGGTCGAGCGGGGGTCGCGGCCGTAAAGCTCGCCGGTCGAAGGCTCGACGACATTGCAGAACAGGACCAGCATCGGCGTCGCGCTGAACGGGTCGACGTAGGCAGCGTCGAGGTCGGGCTTCAGGATCATGTCGGACTCGTTGATCGCCTTCCAGCCTGCGATCGAGCTGCCGTCGAACATGAAGCCGTCGGTCAGCATGTCCTCGTCGATCACGCCCGAGGCCATAGTCAGATGCTGCCATTTGCCCTTGGGATCGGTGAAGCGGAGGTCGACCCAGTCGATCTCCTCGTCCTTGATGCGCGAAAGGATCGTGCCCGCTCGTGCTTGGCCATGCTCGCGTTGCCCTCGCTCGAAATCGGAATCATCGTCGACGCCCGCACCAAAAGCCGCGGGCCCGGCTTGAGCGGGCGACGAGCATCGATTCGAGCTTGGGACGACAGATTCCCGAGTGCGGCCGCGAAGTCAGCGGCGCGGCGAATATTTCACGCGATGGCGCGCAGTTGTGCGACCCGCGGAATGGTCTAGGTTGGGCAGCCGAACCGGTCGGCAGGGGGGCATGCCATGCTGATCGCGCTGCTGGTTCCGCTTGCGCTGGCGATCCTGTTTTCGCGTTCGTCCTGCTCGGAGCCGCGATCGAGCGCCGCGCCGGTCCCGAGCTTCGAGGCTCGTGCTCGGCGCGGTCGTCAGTTTCTTCGACACGCTGGGAATCGGCTCGTTCGCGCCGACCACCGCCTGGCTCAAGTTCCGCAAGCTGGTGCCGGACCGGCTGATTCCGCCGACGATGCTGGTCGGCCTGACCCCGCCGTCGATGGCCGAGGCGGTCATCTTCCTGATCCTGCTCGGCGTGCATGGTCGATCCGGTGCTGCTGTTCGGCTGCGCGATCGCCGTGCTGATGGGCGGGCTGCTCGGCGCGCCGCTCGTCGCCAAGGCGCGCGTATGGGTGGTCCAGCTCGTCGTCGCGGTCGGCCTTGTGCTGGCCGCGATCGCTTATGCGATGACCAACCTTCACCTGTTGCCCGGCGGCGGCACCGCGGCCAGCGCTGCCGCTCGCGCTGACTGATCGTCGCCATCGCCGCCAATTTCGGCTTCGGGGTTCTGCTCAATTTCGGGGTCGGCAATTACGCGCCGACACTGGTCATGCTGAGCCTGATGGGCATGGACCCGCGGCTGTGCTTCCCGATCATGGCCGCAGGCGCTGCGGTGATGGGCGCAGGCGCCAGCGTTCGCCACATCCAGATCGGCACAGATCGATCTGAGGGTCGTGCTCGGGCTGGCGATCGGCGGCATCCGGCGGTTCTCGTGGCTGCCTTCATCGTCAAGACGCATGCCGATCGACATGCTGCGCTGGCTGGTCATCGTCGTCGTCCTCTATGCCGCGGCGGTGATGTTCCGCGCGGCGGTACTGGCCGGCGTGAGCATCAAGCCGGAAGAGGCGACGGCGCACGTTACGGCCTGAGCAGGCGCCGGAACCGTTGCCGTCGCCCGGCCATTGTCCGCGCAACCGGCATTCAGGAGGCGAGTCATGCGGTCCATTCTGTTGTGGCTGATCGGCATTCCACTCCCGATCATTCTCCTGCTGGCCCTTTGTACGCACCATTTCTGATTTGCGCTCAGCCGCCAGCGACTTGTTGCCGGCCGCGTCACGCTAAGCCCCTTCACAGCCCCCAAACCCCTCGCTATCAGGCCCGCCAATCGCATCGGGCATCGGTCCGGAGCGGCGTCGCGGGGTGCCGTTCCCGGCACCGTGAGTCAAGCGTCACAAAGGGGATGATGGCCACCAAGGCACGATCCGCTGAGGTTCCGAACCGCGGTCGACCGGCGGTGACGGGGTTCGCCGCCGCGACTTCCTGAACGTTGCGGCAGTCAGCTTCGCCGGCGTCGGCGGGGTCGCCGCGCTGGCGCCGCTGCTGGTGCAGATGGCGCCGTCGGCCGACGTGCTGGCGATGGCGACGACCGAAGTCGACATCTCGAAGATCCAGGCGGGGCAGGGGATCAAGGCCAGCTGGCGCAAGCAGCCGGTGTTCATCCGCAACCTGACCCCGAAGGAAATCGCCGAGGCGAACGCGGTTTCGCTGTCCGACCTTCGCGATCCGCAGACGCTGGCCCAGCGGACCAAGCCGGGCAAGGCGAACTGGCTGATCACGCTTGGCGTCTGCACGCATCTCGGCTGCGTGCCGCTGGGCATCGGCGAAGGCGAGAACCGCGGTCCGTACGGCGGCTATTTCTGCCCGTGCCACGGGTCGATGTACGACACCGCCGCGCGCATCCGGCAAGGGCCGGCGCCGAAGAACCTGCAGGTGCCGGATTACGATTTCACCTCGCCGACGACCGTCAAGATCGGCGCGAAGGGGCAAGCGAAAATGAGCTTTTCCTGGGCCAAGCCCTATGAACCCAAGCACCCGCTGACGCGCTGGATCGACGAGCGTCTGCCGCTTCCGCGCGTCGTCTATGGTGCTATCGGCGGCGGTTATCCGGTGCCGCGCAACCTCAATTATTTCTGGAATTTCGGAGTCCTCGCCGGGATTTTCCTGACCATCCAGATCGTCACCGGAATCGTCCTCGCGATGCATTATTACGCGACGACCGACGGCGCCTTCAACTCGGTGAACCAGCTGATCATGCGCGACGTCAATGCCGGCTGGCTGCTCCGCTATGCGCATATGAACGGGGCGAGCTTCTTCTTCCTCGTCACCTACATCCACATTTTCCGCGGGCTCTATTACGGCTCGTACAAGGCGCCGCGCGAGCTGGTGTGGATGCTCGGCTTGGTCATCTATCTGCTGATGATGGCGACGGGTTTCATGGGCTACGTCCTGCCCTGGGGCCAGATGAGCTATTGGGGCGCGCAGGTCATCACCGGCTTCTTCTCGGCCTTCCCGCTAGTCGGTGAGCCGATCCGCGTTTGGCTGCTCGGCGGCTATGCTCCCGACCAGGCGGCGCTCACGCGCTTCTTCTCGCTCCACTATCTGCTGCCGTTCGTGATCGCCGGCGTCGTGATCCTGCACATCTGGGCGCTGCACATTCCGGGATCGAGCAATCCGACCGGGGTCGACGTGAAGAGCGAGAAGGACACGCTGCCCTTCCACCCCTTCTATACGGCCAAGGACGGCTGGTTCGCCGGCGCTTTCCTGCTGTTTTACGCCGTGGTGACGTTCTTCGCCCCGAACTACCTTGGCCACCCGGACAATTACATTCCCGCCAACCCGCTGGCGACGCCGGCGCACATCGTCCCCGAATGGTATTTCTGGCCCTTCTACGCGATCCTTCGCTCCTTCACCGTGGACTTCATCCTGCCGGCGAAGCTGTGGGGCGTGCTGGCCATGTTCTTCTCGATCCTGCTGCTGTTCTTCCTCCCGTGGCTCGACAAATCGCCGGTCCGATCGGGCTCCTATCGGCCGGTATTCAAGCGCTTCTTCTGGCTGCTGGTCGTCGACGTATTGATCCTCGGCTACATCGGCGGCGCACCGATCAGCGCCTGGCGCGTGGCCGTCGGCCAGGCCGCGGCGGCCTATTACTTCCTTCATTTCCTGGTGATCCTGCCGCTGGTTTCTTCCTTCGAAACACCGCTGCCGCTGCCCAGCTCGATCTCCGAGAGCGTGCTTCACGGCGAGGCCGAGGAAGCTGCTCCGATGGGACAGAAGAAACCGCGCCGCACCACCACGACGACCGCCGCTTAAGGGGACAGGCAGGCACATGCGTTTCATTCTCGGATTTATCGGCGCCGTCTTCGCCGCGGTCCTGCTGATCTCCTTCTTCAGCAATCTCGCGACCTATTTCCAAAGCCCGCCGGCGCCGCTCGCGTCCGACGTCTTCCACCGCGAGCCGAAGGAGCTGCACCTCGCCTCGGACGGGCCGTTCGGCAAGTTCGACAAGCGCGAACTACAGCGCGGCTTCCAGGTCTATTCGGAAGTGTGCTCGGCCTGCCACAGCCTGAAGCTGGTGTCGTTCCGGGACCTCAAGCAGCTCGGCTACAACGACGCCGAGATCAAGAAGATCGCGTCCGATTGGAAAACGCAGGTCCCGTCGATCAACCCGGACACCGGGGAAGCCGCCACGCGCAAGGCATTGCCGTCGGACAGCTTCCCGGCGCCGTTCCCGAATGAGGTTGCGGCGCGCGCAGCGAACAACAATGCGCTGCCGCCGGACCTGTCGCTGATCACCAAGGCCCGTGAGGGCGGTTCAGCCTATGTCTATTCACTGATTACCGGCTATCAGAATCAGCCGGCGGAGCTGCTCAAGAAGTTTCCGGACGCGAAGACTCCGCAGAACCTTCATTATAATCCGTACTTCGCGAACCTGAACATTGCGATGCCACCGCCGCTCGTGTCGAACGGCCAGGTCACCTACGCCGATGGCACGCCGGCGACCGTCGACCAGATGGCGAAGGACGTCGCGGCGTTCCTGGCGTGGACGGCCGAGCCGAACCTCGAGAGCCGCCATGCGTCGGGTCTAGCAATCTGCATTTTCCTGCTGATCGCCAGCATCCTCGGCTATCTCGCTTATCAGCAGCTCTGGTACAGCGCGAAGCGTGAGGTCCTGCCGGTCGGGTCGCTGGATCCCGAAAATCAGGCGAAAGCGCGCCGCGCGAAGGCCAAGCAAGGCGTCACCGGCTAGCAGCGGGCCCGTCGGCCAGTTAATCGGCCGTTCACTCGACGAAGCGCGTACGACCGTAAGTAACTCCGTTGTAATGGAGACTCGGATCATGCGCGTTCCTCGGCTTCGTTTTCTTGCGCTGGCGGCGGCCAGCGGTCTCGCCCTCAGCGGCTGCGCCTACGGCATGTATGGCGACCCATATGGATATGGCGGAATCTCGGTCGGGGTTGGCTCGGGCTATGGCGGCTATGGCTACGACTACCCGTACGGCGGGGGTTATGGCTATGGCTCTCCCTACGGCGGATATGGCTATGGCTACGGCGGCTATGATCCATTCGGCTGGTACGGCGATTATTATTATCCGGGCAGCGGCATCTACGTGTACGACCGCTATCGCACGCGCCACGAGTGGAACGACACCCAGCGGCGATATTGGCAGGACCGCAGGGATCGCTGGCAACGCCGAACGGGTTCCACAACAGCGCCCACGACCGGCGACAATTGGAGCGGCTGGGATCGACGGCACTGGCGCGACCGCGGGACTACCATGCCGGGCACGACCACCACCACCTCGGGTGAGACGTCACGCCGCAGCGGCTGGGTCGGGAACGATCGGCGGAGCACGTCTGTCACCACCAGCGGCCAGGCCGTGCGCAGCCAGGCCGTGCGGAGCCAGGATTCGGCACCTCGCCATTCACATGAAGGCAAGCGCCCCGACTAGGCCTCAACCGGCCGGCGCCGCATCAGTACGATCGAAATGAACGACATCACTACCTGACCGTCCTGGTTGGTGACGGTCGTCCGCGTTCGGAACGAACCCATTTCGGGGCGGCTTCGCGACCGCGTCTTGTCGAGAATTTGCCCCCCGACGAATAACGTGTCTCCGGGATAGACCGGCTTTGTCCAGCGCAGCTCGTCGATACCCGGTGAGCCAAGCCCGGCCTGCTCTTCATCGACGACGTGGCGGGCGATCACCGCCATCGTCATCGCCGCCGTGTGCCAGCCGCTTGCCGCGAGCCGGCCGAAGTGGGTCTTGGCGGCTTCCTCGTCGGACAGATGGAAGGGCTGCGGATCATATTTCCGCGCGAACTCTAACACCTCCTCGCGCGTCACTTCATAGGAGCCGAAATCGGTCTCTGCGCCAATCTCCAAGTCTTCGAAATAGATCATGGCGAAGCGCATAGCGGCGCCGGGCGTCTGAGGCTACGCTGCGTTCGTGGCAACCGAAGCGCCCATCGGCAAGCACTGGCACCCGCGGCTGATCGAGGCCGCGATGGCGCTCAACGACAATCGGCTCGACGTCGCCGAGCGCATCCTCAAACCGCACCTCAAGGAAGACCCATTCGACGCTGCCGCGATCCGGATGCTCGCGGAGCTTGCCGCCAGGATCGGACGGATGACGGATGCGGAGAATTTGCTGCGCCGCGCCATCGAAATCGCGCCCGGATTCGGCGCCGCTCGCGCGAACCTTGCGCTCGTCCTCGGACGGATCGGACGGCCCGCGGAAGCCCTCGAACTGCTCGACGACCTCTTTGCCGTTGACCCCGACGACATCAGTGTCCTCAACCTGAAGGCGGCGACGCTTGGGAAGCTGGGTGATTTCGACGAGGCGATCCAGCTATACGAGAGCCTGCTGGCGAAGACACCGAACCAGCCTCGGATCTGGCTGAGTTATGGTCATATGTTGAAGACGATCGGCCGGCAGCCTGAAGGCGTTGACGCGTATCGCAATGCCCTCTCTATCGAACCGAACCTGGGTGAAGCCTGGTGGAGCCTCGCGAATTTGAAGACGGTCAGGTTCGATGAGTCGGACCTTGCGTCGATGCAGTCGGCGTTGAAGACAGCCGGTTTGTCGGACGTGGATCGCTTCCACCTAGACTTCGCGCTGGGCAAGGCACTGCACGACGCGAGGCGCCCGGAAGAAGCGTTCGCCCATTACAGCAAGGCCAATGCGCTCCGGCTGAAAAGTCAGCCTTATGATGCGGCGAAGATTGCGCGCACGGTCGATCGGTGCATCGCGCAGTTCACCCAGACGGCCTTTGCCGAGCGCCGTGGCGGGTACGCGGAGCCCGACCCGATCTTCATCGTCGGGCTGCCCCGATCGGGATCGACCTTGATCGAACAGATCCTGAGCAGCCATACCCTGGTCGAAGGCACGGCCGAGCTGCCGGACATTCCCGCACTGGTTCATAAGATTGGCTCGTATCCCGGAGCGCCGCTGAACCTCGGCGCCGCCGATCGTGAAGAGCTGGGCCGCGAATATCTGAACCGAGCCCGCGTGCAACGTCGGACCGATCGGCCATTCTTCATCGACAAGCTGCCCAACAACTGGCTTTTCGTGCCCTTCATCCACCTGGTCCTGCCGAACGCGAAGATCGTCGATGCGCGTCGGCACCCGCTTTCCTGCAGCTTCTCGAATTTCCGTCAACATTTCGCACGCGGCCAGCCGTTTACCTACGATCTCAAGGATGTGGGCCGCTATTATTGCGGATTACGTCCGGCTGATGGCGCACGTCGACGCGGTGTTGCCTGGACGCGTCCACCGCGTGATCTACGAGCGGATGGTCGACGATACCGAGGGCGAGGTCCGGAGGCTGCTCGATTATTGTGGCCTGGATTTCGAACCGCAGGTGCTTGAGTTCTACAAGACCGAGCGAGCCGTCCGCACCGCGAGCTCGGAACAGGTCCGACGTCCGATCTATCGCGACGCTACAGAGGAATGGCGCGCGTACGACGCTTATCTCGGGCCACTCAAAGAGGCGCTGGGCTCAGCGCTGGATGATTATCCGTATCGGTAAGCGTGCAAGCGGCGGACGTGAACAATCGTCAATTGATCGATTGGGTCGTTGACAACCCGCAACGTCTCTGTCGCAATGGCGACATATAAACGAATGGGGGCATTCGATGACGGAACTGCGCGCGTTCACGCTCGGACTTCTCGCTTCCACGGCGTTGGCCACGCCGGCTTTTGCGCAAAATGCGCAGCCGCAGACAACCGGCCAGTCTCCGGCGCCTGGCACCAACGCGACCGATGTCACCGCGCCGCCGCCACCCGTTCAGCGCGCGCAGGACGGCAACGTCCCCGACCCGACCGAGATCATCATCACGGCGACCAAGCGCGAGGAGAATGTCCAGAACGTTCCGATCAACGTCATCGCGCTTGGCACTCGCCGGCTCGACCAGCTCAACATTTCGAATTTCGAGGAATATACCAAGCAGCTTCCGTCAGTCTCCTTCCTCACGACCTCACCGGGGGTCACGACCGTCTACATGCGCGGCGTGTCCGCGGCGGGCGGTACCAACGCCGAGGGAAATCACTCCGGGCCGCTGCCGCAGGTTGGGACGTACCTCGACGAGCAGCCGGTTTCGACGATCGGCGGTACGCTCGACATTCATATTTACGATGTTGCGCGGATCGAAAGCCTGTCAGGTCCGCAGGGCACGCTTTACGGCGCCTCGAGCGAGGCTGGCACCATTCGCATCATCACCAACAAGCCCGAACTCGGAGTGACTACCGGAAGGCTCGACGTCGAAGGGAATTTGGTCGATCACGGGGGCGCCGGCGGCAAGATCGAAGGCATGATCAACTTGCCGATCGGGCCGAAGATCGCTTTCCGCGGCGTCGGATTCTACCAGCATGATGCGGGCTACATCGATAACGTTTTCGGCTCACGCCAATATTGCGGCGAAACCATCTATGATTTCGAAGAGACGGCAATCGGCTGCGTCAAAAACGGCATAGCCTTCAACAATGCCAATCTCGTCAAAAAGAATTTCAACGAGCAGGACCTCTACGGCGGCCGGGCGGCGCTCAAGATCGACCTCGACGACAATTGGACGGTGACGCCGACCTTCATGTACCAGAAGCTCAAGTCGCGCGGCGTATTCTTCTACGATCCCAACATCGGCGACCTGAAAATCGATCGCTTCTTCCCGGAGGAAAACAAGGACCGCTTCTGGCAAGCGGCGCTCACCGTCCAGGGCAAGATTGCCAATTTCGATGTGACCTATGCCGGTGCCTACATGGACCGTCCTACGTTCTCGACCGCTGACTACACCGATTATTCGGATGCCTACGATCGGCTCTACGAATTCACCGGCGGAATAGCTTATTACAATTATTTCCACGATGCGGCCGGAAATACCATCTCGCCACAGCAACTCATCGTCGGGACGAACCACTTCAAGAAGCTGAGCCAGGAGCTTCGCTTTGCCTCGCCCGCGGACAAGCCGTTCCGGGTTATTGGCGGGGCCTTCTACCAGGTGCAGCGGAACTTCATCCACCAGGATTATCAGGTGGCGGGCCTGGCGCCGGAGCTTTCAGTGAATGGGCAACCCGGCACGCTCTGGCTGACCCAGCAGAAGCGCAAGGACAAGGATTACGCGCTGTTCGGCGAGGCCAGCCTCGACGTCACGCCAAAGATCACGGTGACGGCAGGCGGTCGATTGTTCAAATATGACAACACGCTCATTGGCTTCTTCGGGTTCGGACGAAACCCAGGTGCAGGGTTCACGCTGAAACCCTTCAACGGCGTGGGAAGCTCGCAAACCGGTGTCATCCAGTGCTTCACCGAAAGCGGCGCCAGGCTTCAGAATGCTCTTGGGTCTCCACTGCTTCCAGCCGCTGTTGAGGGGAGTCCCTGCACAAATCTGGCCGTGTTCGAGGACGGTGAGTTGAAGCCCGTTCGCGCCAAGGACCACGGCTTCACGCACCGGTTGAACGCTCAGTGGAAACCGCAAAACAATCTCATGTTCTACGCGACCTGGTCGCGCGGATTCCGGCCGGGCGGCGTTAACCGGCGCGTAGACATTCCGCCTTATGCCGCTGACTTCCTGACTAACTATGAGATCGGCTGGAAGACGACCTTCGGGCCGTTGCGTTGGAACGGCGATATTTTCCATGAAGAGTGGAAGAAGTTCCAATTCGCGTTCCTCGGCGCCAACAGCTTCACCGAAATCCACAATGCCCGCGACGCGAGGATCAACGGGATCGAGACCGACCTCGGCTACGTGCACGGTGGCTTCACCATCAACGCCGCGGCTGCGTACACCGACGCGAAAACGAAGGGGAACATCTGCAACAAGGCTGGTGACGATACGCCGGACTGCTCGGGGCAGGTCGACGGCCTGCAGGATTTCATCGTCGCGCCGAGCGGCACGCGACTGCCCATCACGCCCAAGTTGAAAGCGACCGCGACAGCCCGCTACAGCTGGGCGGCGTGGAACAACGTCAAGGCGCACGTTCAGGCCGGGGTGACCTACCGCGGATCGGCCCCATCCTCTTTGCGTACGCAGATCGAACTCGTTCCTGCCGGGAGCGGCAATTTTCAAGACCCGAACGTGTTCCAGGGCCGGCTTCACGCTGCAACGCTGGTTGACCTGTACGCCGGCCTCGACTGGCCGAAATGGAACGTCGAGCTGTTCGGCACCAACGTCTTTGACAAACGCATCGATATCAGCCGGCAAACGGCCTGCGGGAGCTGCACACGTGCGTTGGTTGTTCCGGGACGGCCGCGGACAATCGGGCTGCGTGCGGGCGTGAAGTTCTAGCGCTCGCAACGCGAAGCCCCGTTCATCGTTGATCGCCCCATGGGTGAAAGGTCACCGCAGCTCCAATGGCGGTTCATTGCCGCCATCGTGACGCTCGCCGCGATCTGGCTCGCCATGCTGGTATGGGGCGGTGGGCCGCTTGATGGCACCATTTACGAAGCGCTTTATGCCGGGCGGCGGCCGGCATTGCTCCTCGTCGCAAGAATTCTGACAGCGCTCGGCGAGCCGACGGTCCTGATCGGCGCCTGTGTCGTATGCGCATTGTGGCTTTGGCATGTTCGGCGGGGACGGTTGGGCCTCGTTCTCCTCGTGATCGCCATGGTCGGGCGCGGGCTGAGCGAAGCGCAGAAGTATTGGGTCGCGCGGGCGAGGCCGGCCCTCGAGCCTCACCTGGTCGTCGTGAAAACCCAATCCTTTCCGAGCGGCCACGCGACCAGCTCGATGATCTTCTATCTGGCCCTTGCGCTAGCGCTGACCGCCGGGACGCGATGGGCGCGTCCGGCGGCGTGCGGTGCCATTCTCCTGTCGATTTTGATCGGGATTAGCCGGGTGATGCTCGGCGTGCATTGGCCGAGCGATGTGATCGGGGGTTGGTCGTTCGGCATGCTCTGGGTGCTGCTGACGCTCCGGCCGGCCGAGCGGCTGTTTCGCGCGGATTCCGCAGCGGGAGAACTGCGCTATGATCGAACCGGAGAAAAAGTGGAGGCACGATGACTAGACCATTCACGCTCATCGCCGCGCTGATCTTCGCGGTCATGGCGCTGCTTCACGTCTATCGACTGTTCACCCATTTCCAGGTTGTCATGGGTAGCCACACCATCCCGATGTGGGCGAGCTATGTCGGGATAATCGTTCCTGGTCTGCTCGCGATCATGCTCGATGCGGGAAAGCAAGTCCTAGACGTTGAAGCGGAACAGCATCACGTCGCCGTCCTTGACGACATAATCCTTGCCTTCGGAACGTAGCTTGCCGGCGTCGCGCGCGCCGGATTCGCCGCCGCAACTGACGTAATCGTCGTAAGCGATGGTTTCGGCGCGGATGAAGCCGCGCTCGAAGTCCGTGTGGATTGCGCCGGCGGCCTGCGGCGCCGTGGCGCCTTTGGGCACGGTCCAGGCGCGCGATTCCTTGGGCCCGGCGGTGAAGAAGGTGATGAGGCCCAGCAACTCGTAGCCCGCGTGGATCATCCGGTTAAGGCCGGTTTCGTGCAGTCCGAGGTCGGTGAGGAAGCCTGCGCGTTCTTCGGCTGGCAGAGTCGCGATCTCGGCTTCGATGGCGGCGGAGATCACGACTGCCTTCGCATTCTCCAACGCCGCTTTGTCCGACACACGCTGCGACAGGGCATTGCCCGACGCGGCATCGCCCTCATCGACGTTGCACGACGTAAAGCACTGGCTTGGCGGTGAGGAGCTGCGCGCGCTGCAGCGCCTTCGCTTCCTCGGCATCCTTCGGCCGGGTGAGGCGGGCGGGCTTGGAGGCGCGAAGCAGTTCGAGCGCCTGGCTGAGCACGCTCGCTTCGATCTTCGCTTCCTTGTCGCCCTGCTGCGCCTTCTTGACGAGGTTGGGCACGCGCCGTTCGAGGCTGTCGAGGTCGGCGAGCATCAGTTCGGTCTCGACGGTTTCGGCGTCGGCGATCGGATCGACCCGGCCTTCGACATGGGTGACGTCGCCGCCCTCGAAGCAGCGCAGGACATGGACGATCGCGTCGACCTCGCGGATGTTCGCGAGGAACTGGTTGCCGAGGCCTTCGCCCTGGCTCGCGCCACGGACGAGGCCGGCAATGTCGACGAACTCGATCTGGGTCTCGATCTCCTGCGCCGACTTGGCGATCGCAGCGATCTTGTCGAGCCGCTCGTCGGGCACGGCGACGCGGCCGACGTTGGGCTCGATCGTGCAGAACGGATAGTTGGCCGCCTGCGCGGCGGCGGTCTCGGTCAAGCGCGTTGAAAAGCGTCGATTTGCCGACGTTCGGCAGGCCGACGATACCGCAGCGGAAGCCCATTGAGATAGTTTCCTGGTTTTCGGGATTGCGGCCCTTTAGCCGCGGGGATCGAAACTTGCCAAGAAGCGTCGCACTTCCGCGGGGTTGCGAAGGCGGATGACCGATCCGGCAAAGTTAGCGATCCTCGCAAGGATCCGCTTTCGTCGCGTGAGCCGAAACGTCGCCGCGTACAGCAGGAATTCCAGATCGAAGTGCTCCGGACAAGCCTCGGCCATGTCCGGGCGGACCCTACCGGGGCTTGCGATGATTCGTTGCAATACCCGGAACACGCAAATTCGCGTCGCGAAGGACGAGATAGACCAAAGTATCGGCCGGTCCGAGCCGAAGCGGCAACGACCCGCCGTAATTGCCACGATGATCCATCGTTCGCTCGAAATCAGCTCGCGAAGTTGCTCCATCCATTCGACTTTGGGCGGCTCGACCCAGCCGGGACGCCAGTATTCGTGATCGAGATGAATCAGCGGCAGGCCCGTCCGTCGCGCCATTTCGGCGGCGAGTGTGGACTTGCCCGCACCCGGCGATCCGATGATCATCAGGCCGCTGCATCAGGCGAAGTTGAAGCTGATGCTCAACCGCTCGCCGCGGCCGGTGCCGGCAAGCACTTCGTGGCGAAGCCAGCTTTCCCACAGCAGGAACAGTCCCGGACGCGGATCGACGCGACGAACGGTCTCCGGCGCGCTGCGCGGGAGCCGCCATCATCAGCGGCAGCCGCGGATCCTCGAAGCGGATCGCGCCCGAGCCCGGGCGGGACCTCGACGTAGAGGGTGCCGGAGATGATGCTGTGCGGATGGATGTGGCCGCTGTGGTGTCCACCGCCTTTGAGCAGATTGACCCAAAGGCTGTCGAGCCGCGGTTTGCGCTCGAGATCGAATGCGCAGTCGTCGCGAATTCGCGGCGTGACGACACAGCAACGCGCAAGATCGGCGAAAGCCGGATCGCGCTCGGGAAGGTCGTCGAGCGACGCGTAGCTGGTGTAGCCCGCATAGCCGATGTTCCGGCACCAGCGCCGTCCGGCCGCGTCGTCCTGCGCGAGCGAGCGGATCGAATGGGCAAGCTCGGCGAGCAGCCGGCTCGTCGATCTGCGCTTCGTAGAGCGACGTAGCGAAGAGGGAGCGGGTCGCATGGATGAGCTGTCGGCGCGGCCTGCGCCGCGCAAGGGCGTGGACAGGGCGACCGGCGGCTGCTAGCTTGTCATCGCCGGGAGGGTCTTCATGCGCCGTCATCTGTCATTGCGTCTTCGATTGCTCGTCTGCCGCTGCGGCATTGCCGGCCACGCGCCCTGGCGGCGCCGGCACGCTCGCGCCGCACGCCGACCGGCCGCTGCTCGAGGTCAAGGCCGACCTGAAGACCGGCAAGATCATCGCCACCTTGCCAAAGCCGGACGCGGACGGCGTGTCCGGCGCGCTACATCTACCTGACGCAGCTGGAGACCGGTCTCGGGTCGGCGCCGATCGGCCTCGATCGCGCGGCGCCGCGGGCAGCCGCATCCTCGTCTTCCGCCGGATCGGCAAGAAGGTCGCGGCGGAGATCGAGAACCCGCAAGTTCGTCGCGCCGAACGGCACCGCGGACGAGCAAGCGCGACGTGCGCGACGCCTTCGCCAACTTCGACCATCTGGATGGGCGACGTCGTCGACACCAAGCCCGACGGCTCGTTCACCGTCGACCTGGCGAGCTTCCTCGCCCGCGACGACTTCGGCATTGCCGCGCGTCGTCAAGCGCGGCGGCGGCGGCGACTTCAAGTTCGTGCCCGAGCTCAGCGCGGCCGACCCGACTTTCGTCAAGGTCTTCCCGAAGAATGCCGAATTCGCCGCGCGAGCTGACCTTCCGCTCCGACGAGCCGAAGGCCGAAGTCACCAACATCATTCCCGGACAACCGGACCTTCACCCTGACGCTGCGCCATTCGCTGATCGCGCTGCCCGAGCCCGGCTACGTCCCGCGCCACGACCCGTTCGGCTATTCGATCAGCGAGCAGCAGGTGGATTTCTCGGCGCCGCTCGGAGCGCCGATGGTGCGCGATCTCGCGACCCGCTTCCGGCTCGAGAAGATCGATCCCGACCGCCGCGCGCTCGCCGGTCAAGAAGCCGATCGTCTTCTACATCGACCGTGGCGCGCCCGAGCCGATCCGGACGCGCGCTTCGCGAAGGCGTCAGCTGGTGGAACCAGGCGTTCGATGCGGCCGGCTTCGTCGATGCGTTCCGGGCCGAGATCCTGCCCGAGGGCGCGGACCCGCTCGACGTCCGCTACAATGTCGTCAACTGGGTCAACCGGGCGACGCGCGGCTGGTCCTACGGCTCGCCGATCGACGACCCGCGCACCGGCGAGATCATCAAGGGCTCGGTGCTGCTCGGCTCGCTCCGCGCGCGGCAGGACATGATGATCTTCCAGGCGCTGGTCGGGGCCGGGCTCACCGGCACCGGCGATCCCAACGACCCGATCACCGCGACGCTCGGCGCGGATCCGCCAGCTTGGCGCGCACGAAGTCGGCCATGCGATCGGCCTCAGCACAATTTCGCGGCGAGCACGCAGGGCCGCTATTCGGTGATGGACTATCCCGCGCCGCGCGTCGACGCTCGAAAGCGGCGCGCCGTCGCTGAAGGATGCTTATGGCGTCGGCGTCGGCCCGTGGGACAAATGGGTGATCAAATGGCTCTACGGCGCGCGCACCGATGCCGAGGCCGCGCCGATCCTCGCGGAGGCGCGGCGCAAGGCCTGCGCTTCGTCGCCGACAACGATGCGCGGCCGGTCGGCTCGGGCAGCCGAAGGGGTCGCTTATGGGACGACGGCGCCGATCCGGTCGGCGAGCTCCGGCGGATGATGGCTGTTCGCCGGGTCGGCGCTCGACCGCTTCGGCCAGGCGTCGATCCCGGCCGGCCAGTCGCTCGCCGACCTCGCCGGGCGTTCGTTCCGATCTGGCTGCTCGACCGCTATCAGGTCGAGGCCGCGGCGAAGACGGTCGGCGGCGTCAATTTCCCCTATGCGCTGAACTCGCGAGAATGTGACCGCGTCACCGGCGCCCGCGGCCAGCCAATGGGCGGCGCTCTATGCCCTGCTGGACACGCTGACGCCAGCCGAGCTGACCGTGCCGACGCGGCTGTTGCCGCTGCTGTCGGGCGGGTTCGGCGGGAATGCCGACCGCCAGACCGACATCGAAATCATTCCGACCGCCGGCGGCCCGGTGTTCGATCCGCTGAAGGCGACCGAGGTCGGTGCCGCGCAAACGCTGAACGCCTTGCTCGCCCCGAGCGGCTCAATCGCCTCGAAGGCGCAGCACGCCGGCGATGCGACGATCCCGGCGCCGGCGCGCTTGTCGACCTGCTGCTCGGCCGCACCCTGGCGCAATCGGGCAAGGAAGTCGGGCGGCGGATCGCGACCACTGCGATCCTGGCGCTGGCCCGGGTGCAGCGCGATGCGGCGCTGTCGCCGACCGTCGCGCTGCAGCTGTCCGGCCGGCTCGATCGGCTGGCCGACGAGCTAAGCGCTCAGCGCGGCGCGCGCGCAGCGGACTGGGCCGGGGCCTCGCGGCGCTGCTCAAGGACCGCGAGGCGCTCGACAAGGCGCTCGCCGATCCCGCGCGGCTGCCGCGGGTGCCGCCGGGAATGCCGATCGGTATGGACGAGGACTTTAGTCGCTTGGGCCGAATGACTCTCAGCTTGACTGTGGTATTCCGGCCTGAAGAGGGTCCTGGATGTCTGATGTGTTCGTTTCCTATGCGCGGCCGACGAACGGCGCATGCGAACCAGGTGGCGGGGGAGCTGGCAAGGAAGGATACTGGGTGTGGCGCGACGATGAGTTGCCGGCGCACCGGGCCTACGCCGAGGTCATCGAAGAGCGGTTGAAGGCCCCGCCGCGGTCGTCGTCCTGTGGTCAGAAAGCACCAAATCCCAATGGGTCCGGGCCGAAGCGGACGCCGCACGCCGCGCCAAATTTGTCCAGGCCCAACTCGACGAAACGGTGCCCCGCTCCCGTTCAATCAGATCCAGTGCGCGGACCTCATGGCTGGATCGGCGATTCCGAAGCCACCGGGCTGTGCAAGCTGTCAGGGAGCGTCGCTTCGCTTGCCGGACCGGGCGAGCAGCCAGGGGCGGAGGCGAAGGACCAGCGGCGGACCCTTTCCGTTTGCGTGCTTCCTTTCGCG
>CAVVKB010000013.1:0-116458 GCA_963748685.1 uncultured Pseudomonadota bacterium
GACGCCAAGCAGGAACCAGGCGAGGCTGTAGGCGACCAACAAGCGGGATTTCGCCGGCGATGAAGCACAGAGCATCACCAGGAACAGGATGAGCGATTGGGTCGGCAGCCAGGCGCCGTACAACCAGTCCATCGGTACCGCGGCCCAGCCCAGCACGCGGTCGAGGGCGAGCCACGGCTGGGTGCCGAAGATTGCCAGCTCGGCGCGTTCGAGCGGCTTGTCGAGCCAGAACGGAATCTCATGCGGGATCGCGAACTTGAGCGGCAGGAATACGCTTGCCGCGATACCGATCAGCAAGGTGCCGGCAAGGACGGCCGGCCACGCAGCGGCACTGGCGGTAAGACCAATCGCTTTGCGCACCCCAACCGCTACCGCCAGCGCCGCAAAGGCCAGCGCAACATAGGTTGCCGTGCGCGGCGCCGGTGCGATCCCGGCCTTCCAGGCGATGCCCCACCAGGCGAGTTCGAAGGCCGCAATCAGCGCCATCGCAAGCAGCCAGGGCCGATCCTCGCCGGCCCACGCCTGTCCGAGCCCGAAGGCCGGACGCCGCGTTTCTAACGCCGCCGCGCCACCATCGTGCTCAACCGCGGGCAGCGACAGCGACCGAGTCCCCCGCCGGCGACGCGTGATCGCTTTGGTCCGGCCAGGACGAGCGCCGCCGCACGCCGGGCGCGAGGAACAGGACCGGCAGTTTCAGAAACAGCAATTCGCTGTGAATGAAGGTGTCGATGGCGCGTTCCCACCAGCGAGATGAGCGGCAACCATGCGCGGCCAGCCAATCCTCGTACGGCGCCCAGTGGCTCGGCTCGTCCTGCTCGATGATCCGGAAGATTTTGACCAGGGTCGGGTCGGTCCGGACGATCGGATGGCGAAGCAGAATCTCGACCTGGCGGTGGCCGCGTTGCTCGGTCAGCGAAATGACCCGGCACAATCGCTCGAACAGATCGTCGCGGCCCACGATCCGCGTCGGATCGAGCTCATCGATGGTCGACCGGAACATGATCCCGACGAAGCGGTCGATGTGGCCGCAGGTGCGGTCGACGGCGAGGGGCATCGTTCCCCGACGTTCGAACCAGCGCCGGAACATCAGATAATGTTTGCGCTCGTCCGCGCCGTGCTTCTCGATCCTCGCGATAAAGCGCGCATCGTCGGGCCAGCGGCTGCGCACCGCTTGCAGCACGGCATCGATGGCCGTGTAGCCGCGATGCTCATTGTAGATGTAAATCGATCCGAGCAGGTCGAGATACCGCTGACGAAACCAGTCCCGCATTCGACCTCGCTAACCCCTTGGCTTCGCACAAATAGTCACCGGATTGCAACAGTTGCGGCGTGCAGGCGCATGACTGCAATCGCGGGTCTGACTGGCGCTCGCTAGCTCAACGCGTAGCCCGCGACCTCTTCGTAGTGCGCGCCGTGCCGGGAGAGCCGGCTCTCGAAGAGGATGAACTGGTCGACAGTGAAGGGTATCGACGACAGGCCCGTGTTGCGCCGGACGAAGTCGCCGATTTCGCGAGTGCGGCGGCCTCTCCAGCGGGCAAGGGTGATGTGCGGATGAAAGGTCCGGCGTTCGGGCTCGATGCCCGCATTTTGGCAGGCTCGCTCGATTTTGGCGGCAAGCGCGGTGACTGCCGCCTTTGGATCGAGACCTGCCCATAGCGCGCCGCCGTTGCGCTGTTCAAAATAGCCGACGCCCGCAAGCCGGAGCTCGAAGCGTTCGGAGTCAATGCGAGCAAGAGCGGTTGCGATGTCCTCGGCGAGCGGCCGCTCCACCTCCCCGATGAAGCGCAAGGTCAGGTGCAGCTGCGCCTCATCCTGCCAGCGAAACTCGGGGCTATCGTCCATCGCGTCAACCAGCTGATCGCGGATTACCTCGGGCGGACGGATGGCGACGAACAGCCTGTGCATGGCGTGATCGTCGTCGCCTGCTCAGGGTAGATCGATTCCGTCGGCGCCAGCGGTCACGCTGAGCTCCGCTTCGGGCGGAACCACGATCGGGGCCGCGCCGGTCGCCGCCAAGCGCCGGTTCAGCGACTGGAGCATCGTTGCCTTGACCTGCTGCCAGTCCGCCCAATCGCGGTTGACGTCGGTGAGCGCCTGTCGGGCGACCTGGCGCAGTCCTTCGGCCGGCGCAGTGTCACTGGCTTCGGCCGAGGTTTCGAGGGACGCCAAGGTGCCGCTTTCGCCTTCGAAGCCGGCATTGGGCGCCGTGGGCGGCTCGAGCTTCGAAGCAAGAAGCTTGGCCTGCGCCAGTGCCTCGGAGTTGCGGATTGCGGTCATGCGCTTCGCCAGCGCATCGCGAACGGCCTTGGTCTCCGCATAGCCGCGCCAGGCTTTTTCCATCGGCTCGTAGAGGCTCTCGGAAAAGGCGCGCGCGGCACGATAATCGGCGTTGGTGACGCGTGGATCTGGAAGGACGTCGAAGCTCGCGGTCTGTGATCGGCCGTCGACGCTGAGCACCGCCGTGTAGCGGCCCGGCTCGACGAACTGACCGCGCGGGTCGAGGGGCGTGTCGAGACCCCAGATGGCGGCGATCGAATAATTGTAAGCCACGGCCTTGGGACGTGGACGCCGCAAGTCCCAGATCCAGCGGTGGGCGCCGGGGGATGCGGCGAGGCGCGGGTCGGGCTTTACCCAATCGTCGGCGAAATAGCGCTCGGCCGGAACTTGCGCGGGTCGATCGGCGCTCGAGAACCGTCGCACGACTGCGCCTGCAGAATTGCGGATTTCGAGGGTTATCGGGCCTTTCGCTGAGGCGGGCAGCCAATAATCGATCATTGCGCCTTGGGGCGGGTTCTCGCCGACCGGCGTCTCGGGCGCGAGCGGGGTGTCGTGGTTGTTGTCGAACCTGACGCGGTAGGCGGGCGCAGGCGCGAATAGCTGCGCACCTTTCGGCGCGGAGTCCAGGCCCAGCTGACGGAGCAGCGCAAGATCGCCGAGTACCCAGATCGCTCGGCCCTGGGTCGCGACGATGAGGTCGTCGCCGTGGACGAGCAGGTCCCGGACCCAGGCGGTCGGCAGATTCTGGCGTAGCGGCTGCCAATTGTCGCCGTCGTCGAAGCTGACGAAAACGCTGGTTTCCGTTCCCGCGTAAAGTAGGCCCGGGCGGACGGGGTCGGAGCGCACCGCACTGACCGTCTGGCCGGCCGGCAAGCCCCGCGTGACTTCGAGCCAGGTTTGGCCGCCATCGCGGGTGCGCAAGACATGGGGGCGCCAGTCGTCGATGCGCTGGCCGTCGACTGCGAGATAGGCGCGGTTGGGATCGATCGACGAGATGTCGATGCTTGAAATCTTGCTCCAGGCCGGCAGGCCAGGAAGCGAGGTCTGGGTCCAGCTGGCGCCGCCGTCGCGAGTGATGCCGAGGATCCCGCTGTCGCTGCCGGTCCATAGCTCGGCAGGCGAGCGCGGGGAGGGTTCGATCGCGGTGATCGTGCCGTATCCGCAGGCGACCGCGTCGGCGATGGCGACATCATCGACGCAGCGCTGCGCATCCGGTCGCTTGCCGGTGAGGTCGGGGCTGATCACCGTCCAGGTCGCGCCGCGGTCGGCGGTTTTGAAGATAACGTCGCCGCCCAGATAGAGCGAGGGCGGGCCGGCGCGCGACGCGACGAGCGGATTCACCCAGTTGAAATGATGCTCGACGGTGGTCGGGCGCAGTCCGTAATTTTGCACCGGCCAAGGCGAGACGTCCGTCACCTGGCCGGTGCGGGCGTCCCAACGGCTGGCGTGGCCGCCGAGGCCCGAGCCGAACACGATGTTCGGATCCACCGGGTCGGGGATGTCAAAGTCGCGCTCGTCGCCGCCGACGGGGCGCCAATCGCGCATGTTGGGCGCACCATAATCGCTGCGGCTGGCGATCGAGACAGTGCCACTGTCCTGCTGCCCGGAATAGACCCAGTAAGGAAAACGATTGTCCGCCGCGAGGTGGTAAAATTGGCCGGTCGGCTGATTGTACCAGCTGCTCCAGGTCCGGCTGCCGTTGACGGAGACGGCGGCGCCCTGATCGGAGGCAGCGGCGAGGCGGGTCGCGTTCTTCGGATCGATCCAGATGGAGTGATAATCGTCGCCGCCGGGGCTGCCACGGAAGATCACGCAACGGGCGCCGCCCTGATCGCAACGGCGCATCGACTGGCCGACCAGATAAACGACGTCTGGATTGCGCGGGTCGATGGTGACGCGGTTGAAATAATAGCTGGAGAAGGCCTTGCCGGGGTTGACCCGCTGCCAGTGCGCACCGCCGTCGTCTGATCGCCAGAGCCCGCCGTTGGCCTTCGAGTTGACCGATGCATAGAGCCTGAGGTTCGCGCCCTTGCGGGTCGCCGAAAGGCTGATCCGACCAAGCGGTCCGGTAGGCCACCCGCCACCCGTCAGGCGGCGCCAGTGAACGCCCTGATCATCCGAACGGTAGATTGCGCTGCCCGGCCCGGAAATTTCCGTGAAATAGCTCTGCCACGGCCACTGCCGCGCCTCCCATGTCGAGGCGAACAGGGTGCGCGGGTTCTTGGGGTCGGCGGCGATGTCGTTGGCACCGGTGAATCCGCCGGGTGCGACGGGATGGGTCCAGGTCCGGCCGCCATCCGTCGAGCGGTAGATGCCGCGTGCGTCGCTCGCGCCGAAAAAATGCCCGACCGCCGCCACGATCACCGTGTCGGGGTCGGTCGGGCTGACCCAGATGCGGCCGATATAGCGCGTGTCCCGGAGCCCGAGATCGGTCCACGTCTTGCCGCCATCGCCGGATCGATAAACCCCGCGCCCCGACTGGACGTCGTAGCGCGGCTCGGGCTGGCCGCCGCCCGCGTAGATGACATTGGGGTTTGAGGGGGCGATGGCGATGGCCCCGATCGCCGAGCTGCCGCCGCGGTCGAACAGCGAGCTCCAAGTCTGACCTGAATTGTCGGTGCGCCAAATGCCACCGCCCGACGCACCGAATATATAGCTGTCGGTCTTGCCGGGAACGCCTTCGATCATTTCCGCCCAGCCGGCGCGGAACGGGCCGAGCAACCGCCAATTCAGCGGTGCGAGGAGCGCGGGATCGACCGGCGCCGCGATGGCACCTCCGGCAAGCACCGAGTTGAGCAACAGGGCGGTCAACGTCGTTCGGATCTTGTGCAAGGGGACCTCGCAATGGGTTGTCGCGGATGAACGACGGTAAGCCGCGTATAGGGTTGCTGCAATGCGCCCGGCGTCACTAGTTCCCAACGAATGCAAGCCGTGCCACAACGGTAGTTCAGCAGGGGGTGCTGATGAGCGACGAGGGCAGGCTCAGCGAAGCGGAATATGTCGAGCTCCTGGCGCCGATGGCCAAGGAGCTGAGCGCGATGGCGCGCTGGGTATCCGAGACCGGCCAGCGGGTGGTGGTCGTGTTCGAAGGCCGCGACACCGCCGGCAAGGGGGGATCGATCGACATGTTCGCCCGCCTGCTGAATCCGCGTCAGTGCCGCGTGGTCGCGCTGCCCAGCCCAAGCGAGCGCGAGCAGACGCAATGGTATTTCCAGCGCTACATCGAGCATTTGCCGGCATCCGGTGAAATCGCGCTGTTCGACCGCAGCTGGTACAATCGCGCCGGGGTCGAGAAAGTCATGGGCTTCTGCACGCCCGACCAGACGCAGGACTTCCTCAACGCGGCGCCGGTATTCGAGCGGCACCTGATCGACGACGGCATGCTGTTGTTCAAATATTGGCTGTGCTGCGACCAGGCGGTCCAGGAGGAGCGCTTCCAGAACCGGCTCAGCAACCCGGTCCGCCGCTGGAAGCTGTCGCCGATCGATATCAAGGCGCGCCAGCATTATGCGGATTATACCGAGGCCCGCGAGCTGATGCTGGCGGCGACGCACACCGACTTCGCGCCGTGGACACTGATCGATTTCAACGACCAGCCGCTCGGCCGGCTGACTTTGCTTCGCGACCTGCTCGACCGGGTTCCGGACACTGAGCTCCCGCTCGCCAAGATCGACTGGCCGCCGCTCGCGCATCCGCCGCTCAGGGAGCGGTTTGGAGTGATGCAGCCCATCCCGTCATATCGCATGCCGGCGCACGAGGATCAGGCGGGACCGGAGAAGCAGAGGCAGCAGCAAGAGCATTAGAACAATCGACGGCATCGCGCCGCGGGGCGGCGCATCGAAGGGGGACAGACATGCGGGCAGGACGATTACTGATCCAGATCACGGCTTATTATCTGATCATCGGCCTCGCGGTGTTCATCGCGTTGAAGCTGTGGCCGGAACTGCGCGGTTATTTGCCCGTCGGCGGGGTCGAACAGCTGATTTCGCAGCCGGCCAAGAACCCGCTCCAGGCGAGCGAAGCGGTGCGCGCCGCGCATGTCGTCAACTTCGGGCAAAGCGTGTTCTGGCTCATCGTCGCGATCATCGCCGCGATCCTCGTCTCGCTGCCGATCAGCTGGGTGTACATGGCGGTGCGGGGCGGTGAGGAATATGACCAGAGCCTGGTCAATACGATCATCGTCCTGCCAATGGTCGTCACCGGCGTCGTGATCATCGTCCAGAATTCGCTCTCGCTGGCGTTTGCGCTCGCCGGGATCGCCGGGGCGGTGCGGTTTCGAAACTCGCTGAAGAGTTCGGGCGATGCCTTGTTCATCCTGATGGCGGTGGGGACGGGCCTGAGCGCCGGCATCGGCGCTATCGAGCTCGCGGCGGTCATCAGCATCGCCTTCAACTATTGCTTCGTGATCCTGTGGATCACCGAATATGGCGAGCGCCAGGGAATGAAGCGGTTCCTCACCGACTATGATGGGAATGACTCGGCATCCCTGATCGTGGAGAAGACCACGATCGTGGAAACCAAGGGCTAGCTGCCGATGCAGGTCTTGAAGATCTTGCCGCTGTCGAGGTCGCTAAAGAAGCCCTGGATGTAATTCGCCGCGCGGCCCTGGTTGCGTGGGTCGAGGCCGGGGATTGTCGTAAACACACCGGTAAACTCCGCGCGGCGCGGGGCCAGTTGAGTGGCGACGACCCGCGCCTGCGCCATGTGGGCGCAGTAACCGCGATAGGTGCGCTGCCGGACATTATCGATTGGAATGCCTTCGGGCGGGCTGGCGTAAGGCGCATCGACGAGGCCCGAATAATCGAAATCGTAAGGGATCGGCATGAGCGGCGCGCCGGCGACCGCGGACAGGAGCCGACCGTTGTGGCAGCAATCGTCGCCCTCGGGGCCGGCGCGCATCGACCAGTCGTAATTGCTGATCATATATTCGAAGACGGCGAAGCGGGCGCCCGCGGCGGCGTCGAGCTGCGTGACCGGCACGCGCGAGCCCATGTGCGCGACGTCCATCCCGTTGCGTTTCGCGACGTCGCTGAAATCCTCGATGAAGAAGCCGACGCGCGACACATAAGGACGGCCGCTGTCGTCGAGATAGTCGATATTGGCGAGGCGCGCCCGGAAGCTGAGCGGCGTGATCAGGTTGAACAGGCGGTAGGCCGAATATTCGAGCAGGACTTTCTGCTGGAAATCTGGCGATCGCTTGCAATGGGTGACCAGCTTCAGCTTCTTTTGATGATCGAACAGCGAGCCCTTGGGTGCCGGCTGAATCAGCTCGACGCGGAGCGGCGGAAAGTCGCAGATGTCGCTGGTCTTGCGCGTGATTCCGCGGGGGGTGAGCGTGATCGGATAAGCGACGCCGTCGACGGTCATGGTCGCGGTGCGCGGGACTTCGGCGCGGTTCGACGCGAGCGACGTCATCGGTCCCTTGATGGTCACGCGGATCGGCGCGTCGCTGGCGAACAGCGGCGTGGGCGGGAGTGGCGCTTTGGCCATGAGGCTTGAACTTGCGCAGCCGGCCGCGAGCGCGGCGATCCATGTCTTCATCAACCCCCTCCTTCGAGTTTATGGCGAGCGCGGCACTGTGTGCGGTACCAATTGGTCGCCGACGATCTCGAGCCAGCTGAGCGGCCCGCCGTAATAGCGCGAATTTCCGGTATCGATCCGGGCGAGCCGGCCGTTGGCGGTGATCTGGATGCCCTTCAGGCTGGGCGTGTGTCCGACCACCAGCCGCCGCGCTCCGTAGCTTGCCAGGACCGCAGTCAACTCCTGGTCGGCCGTCAGCGGAGGTGAGGGCGGCTTCATCGCGGCGCGGGCCGCCTGCGCGTCGGCATCGGCGGTGACGAGACCGCGGTACCAGAGCGGACCGAGCGGATCGGTCAGGACGGAGTTCGGGCTGTCGTCGCCGGCCGCCATGGCTGCGGCGATGCGCTTGTTCACAGCATCGAGCGGCGTGCGCGCATATTCGACGCTGATCCCGCCATGGGCGAAGAGCGTGCCGCCGATCTTCACGATCGCCGGATTGGAGGTCGCCCATTGCCGAGATCACCCGACGGTCCCCAGGCGAGACGATGCTCAACCCAGCCAAGGGGGTGCTCGGTCATCCAGGCGGAGCGGACTTGGTCGGGCGTGACTTGCGGGTTTTGCGCCTTGGCCGCAGCCTCGAGCGGCGCCTTGTTCGCGGCGTAGACGCGGTCGCGGCGAGCCGGCGATTGGCTGTCGGCAAACGCCGCATATTCGCCGGCTGTCGTGTAGCGGTTGTCGCCAAGGAGGTTCATCGCCTCGTGATTGCCGAGGACGACGACGACCCGACCGCCCTTGCGCGGCGCTTCTTTCTGCAGTTGCTGGAGGTTGCGGACGATTTTCAGCGAGTCCGGCTCCCGGTCCAGGATATCGCCGAGCTGGACGAGGATCGTCTTGCCGCCCACCCAATGGCCGCCCGCATTGATCAGGCCGGCGCCGCGGGCGATGTCTTGCCACGCCTTGAAGTCACCGTGGAGATCGCCGACCGCGACGATCCGTTGCGGCTGCTGAGCGAGCGCGGGGAGTGGCCGCGGAAAAGCGCGAGGGCGCCTGCGGCGATGCGCCATGTCCGCGGCCGCCAATTTGGGCTTCGCCATGACCCACAGTGTCGCATCGCTAGCGAGGATCGGCAATGCCGTAGCTTGGTCCCAATCTGAACGGATGTTCAGCAAGCGTGGCTTATGTCGTGTTTTGCTTGAAGTCGCACCGCGCATCCACGATATTTGGCTTTAGCGAACGGGCCTTTCGCCCGCGCGAAGGAGATCAAATGGCCAACTGGCAAGACCCGCAAGGGACGAGAGGGACGACTGGCGGCGTGACCGCTGCGACGGTCGGCGTTCCGCGCGCCGCCCGCGATGTGGGCCTTCGGTCGTACATGCTGTCGGTGTACAATTACATGGCGTCGGGCGTGCTTCTGACGGGCATCATCGCGATGCTGTTCGCGAACTCGAGCCTGATCAACCTGATCGTGAACCCGGCGACGGGCGCGGCGACCCCATTGTTCTGGGTCGCATTGTTCGCGCCGTTAGGGATCGTGTTCGCGCTGAGCTTCGGCATCAATCGCATCTCGGCCGGAACCGCGCAGCTTTTGTTCTGGGCCTTTGCGGCCCTGGTCGGCGTTCAGTTTTCGAGCCTGTTCCTGGTTTATACCGGCGTCTCGATCGCGCAGACCTTCTTCGCGGTCGCGGCGGCGTTCCTTGGCCTTAGCCTCTACGGCTACACAACCAAGCGCGACCTCAGCGGCATGGGCACGTTCCTGATCATGGGCGTGGTCGGCATCTTCGTTGCGATGCTGGTCAACATGTTCCTGAAGTCGCCGGCGATGAACCTGGCGATCAGCGCGATTGGCGTACTGCTGTTCGCGGGCCTCACCGCTTACGACACGCAGAAGATCAAGAGCGTCTATTTCGCGGTTGCCGGTCACGGCGAGGCGATGGCCAAGAGCGCCGTGATGGGCGCGCTTCAGCTCTACCTCGACTTCATCAACATGTTCCTGTTCCTGCTGCGGTTCATGGGCGACCGCCGCTAAAGCGGCGCAGCAGCGACAAAAGAAGAGGGCCGGCGGAGCGATCCGCCGGCCCTTTTTCTTGGGCAATTCCGGTCCTGCCAGTTGGGTTCGAGCGGAAGTGGCAGGACCGGTGTTGTGCAAGCACCCGGGGGGTAAGCTGGGTGCGAAAACAGATTTAACCGAGTTGGTATTAAGCCCAATCAAAAGGAATTGGTTACCGCGCTGGAAACGCATTTGGACAAAGCCAAGCGCTTCAAGCCTCAGGCCGGTTGGGGTTGCGAGGCGGTCGCACCGCTCTCGGCAATGATCTTTTCATCGATCTCGCCGGCGCGCTTGTAGGCGGCGCGCGCCTGCAGGCGATCGCGGTAGCGAATGAACGTTTCGCGCTCGGGAATCATGCCGAATTGCATCGGAAACATGATCTGCGACCCGACATAGAGGTCCGCCGCCGTGAAGCGATTTCCGCACACATAGTCCCGCGATCCGAGCAGATCATCCAGGACCGCGACAACCCGGTCGTAATTGCCATAGCCGAACATGCGTTCGCGCTCGGGCGGGACTTCCCATTTCATCGCGTGGTTGGTGAACGCCTGTTCGACCGGCCCGGCGGCATAGAAGAACCAGCGGTAATAATCCGCTTTCTCCTCGACCGTCGGCCCGAGCTTCGCCTCCGGGAACGCATCGGCGAGATAGGCGCAGATCGCCGCGCACTCGGTGACGACATGGCCACGATGCTTGAGGGCGGGAATCTTGCCCATCGGATTAACGGCCAGGTAGCGATCCGTCTTGAGATCGTCGTACTGGATGATCTCGGTGTCGTAAGGCTGACCGACCTCCTCCAGCATCCAGCGGACGATGCGGCCCCGCGATTGCGGGTTGGTGTAGAAGATCAGATCGGCCATTTCGCGACTCCTCTTTGGAACAAAGCAGGAACTACATCAGCGGCGCCCTGGCTTCAACCGCGCTCGCCCTTCTTCGGTGGGGTTGCGGCAGCGGGCGCGGGCATCGCGTTCTCGCGCTCGGCGGCCGATTTATCGCGGGCGGCGCGGAATTCGCTGTCGGCGCTCCAGTTCGGCCAATCGCGCGAATTGGCGAGCTTCTCGCCGACGATGTGCAGCAGGTTCGCGTCCTGCGCGAGGCCGCGGAAGTCCCATTTCGGGTTAAATTCGTCGGCGGGCTGGTGGTAGCGCTTGGCGGTATAGTCGCCGGACAACAAATCATTGCGGGCGGTGCCGCCGGTGACGAGGTCGTTGCCGGAGCTGAAGCTGACCGCCGGAACGCCGACCTTGGCGAAGGAGAAATGGTCGGAGCGATAGAAGCCGCCGGTCTCCGGATGGGGATCGGGCGTGAAGTAGCGGCCTTCCGCTTTACCGGCCGCGATCAGCTCATCGAGCAGCCCGAGCCTGGCCGTGCCGCGGATGCTGAAATTCTTCTCGGGCCCCCAGACATTCATCGCGTCGGTGTTGAACACGGCGACCGTCTTCGCGAGCGAATAGAGCGGATGGGTGGCGTAATATTCGCTGCCGAGCAGGCCCTTTTCCTCCGCCGTGACCGCGAGGAAGACGATCGACCGCTCGGGGCGCGGCTCGAGCGCGAAGCGGCGGGCCTGCTGGATGAGCTGGGCGATGCCGGTGCCGTTGTCGACCGCGCCATTGTAGATCTTGTCTCCGCTGGCGTCGGGCAGGCCGATCCCGAGATGATCCCAGTGCGCCGAATAGATGATCGTTTCGTCGGGATATTTCTTGCCCGGCAGCAGGCCGACGACGTTGTGCGATGTGATGGTGCTGACCTTGGCGGTCGCGGTAGCATTGACGGTCGCCTTCAAATCGATCGGCTTGAAGTCGCGGCGCCTGGCGGCGGCCTTCGCAGCTTCGAAATCGAGCCCCGCAGCCTTAAACAGGCGGACTGCCGTGTCACGCTGGATCCAGGTTTCGAAGGGCGTGTGGCTCGCCGCCGGATTCTGGCGAACGATGTCGAATTCCGTGCTGGTATTGGAATTCTTGACCGTCGCCCAGCCGTAGGAGGCGGGTGCGGTTTCGTGGACGATCATGACGCCGGCGGCGCCGCGCCGCGCCGCTTCCTCGAACTTGTAGGTCCAGCGGCCGTAATAGGTCATCGCCTTGCCGCCGAAATCGCCTTCTCCGCCTTCGAAGTCGGGGTCATTGATGAGGACAACGATGATCTTGCCGCGGATGTCCTGGCCCTTGAAATCGTCCCAGTTGCGCTCCGGCGCGGCGACTCCGTAGCCGGCGAACACCAGCGGTGCGTTGGCGATCGCGATCTGGTTTTGCCCGTTCTGGGGCGAGCGGACCGCGATGTCGGTCCCTTGCGCGAGGGCAATGGGTCCGCTGCCGGTTTGAACCGTGACCGTCGGATCGCCCGACAGCTCCGACTGCAGGAGCGGAACGTCCTGCGTCCAACGGCGCTGGCCCTTCACCGCGTCTCCGCCAGGCTGAAGGCCGGCCGAGCGGAACTGGTCGATGATGTAATTGACGGTCTTGGTCTCCGCCGGCGTATTGACGCCGCGGCCTTCGAAGTCGTCGGCGGAGATGGTTTTGACGATCTCCGCCAGGCGATAAGGGCTGAACCCGCCAATCGATGCGGCCGCGACAGGCATGGCGCTGGCGGCAAGCGAAGTCGCCGCGATCCAGCGGAGTCTTGCTCATAATCGTCTCCCCAGTCAGACGCTTAGCCGGAAACGCGGCATCCCTGGGGACGCGACTAGTTAGCGCGCCGTGCTGTGGGAAGCCCCTTCATTCGACGCCACCGGAGCGGTCCACTTTCTATTCCGATAGCGGTCGAACCAGGCGAGGATCGCGCTAGCCTTGGCCGCCGCCTGGCTCGGACGCCCGGCGATTCCGCCGTGGCTCGCACCGGGGACTTTCACGAGCGCGGTCGGAATGCCCCGTGTTTGAAGCGCGGTATAATATTGCTCGGCTTCGCTCACCGGCGTCCGGTAATCCTCGCTGCCGACCACGACCAGCGTCGGCGTCTTGACGTTGCCCACCAGGCTCAGCGGTGAATATTTCCAGTAGCTCTGCGGATCCTCCCACGGCCGCTCCTTGCGCCAGTAGGGCGTGAAGGACGAGGCGAAGTCGGTCGTCAGCGCGAAACTGGCTAGGTCGATCACCGGCTTCTGGGTCGCCGCCGCGCGGAAGCGGTCGGTCTTGCCGACGATCCACGCGGTGAGGACTCCGCCGCCCGAGCCGCCGGTGACGAACAGTTCGTCGGGATCGACATGGCCGCTAGCGATCGCGGCATCGACCGTGCTCATCAAATCGTCATAGTCGTGGCTGGGATAATTCTTGTCGATCTGGTCAGCGAAGGCCTGCCCGTATGAGGTCGAGCCACGCGGGTTGGCATAGGCCACGACGTAGCCGGCCGCCGCGTAGAGCTGGTCATCGGTGGAGAAGTTGGGCCCATAGGCCGACCACGGACCGCCGTGAATCTCGAGGATTAGCGGATATTTCTTCGCGGCATCGAAGTCGGGCGGGGTGATCATCCAGGCATCGATCGGGCGCTTGTCGACGCTGGAGAGAACGGCGAGCCTCTGCGGCTGGCCGAGCGCCTTGGCCTCAAGCTGCTGATTGAGATGGGTAAGGCGCCGGACCGCGCCATTGCCCGACGACACTCCAACATCGGACGGATGCAGATTGTCGCCGGCCGTGACGGCGACGAGGCCGGTCCGCGACACGCTGAACTCGCCGCCACTGTAGGGGCGGTCGAGACCCGATCCGGTAAGACCCCTCGCGACATCATGAACCGAACCGTCGAGGCCGACGCGCGCCACGCGGCTGCTGCCATGTTCGTCGTACTGGACGTAGACCGAGCGAGCGTCGGCCGACCAGACCGGGCTGTTCACGGCGCGATCCAGATTGGCCGTCACGGCGCGCTTGCCGCTGCCGTCGAGGTTCATCAAGTACAGCTTGGTGTCGACGTAGGAGCGCTGGTCGTCGTCGTAACCGACATAGGCGATCATCCGGCCGTCCGGCGACACCACCGGCGAATTGTCCGGCCCCTTGCGGCTGGTCAGCGCGACCGGCGTGCCGCCGTCGATCGAGACGCGGTAGATTTCGCTCTCATTGAGATTGCGGTCCCAATCCTTGTTGAGGTTGGCGCTGAAGACGACCGCGCGGCTGTCGGGGGTCCAGGACACCTGGGCGCCGGCATTGGTCGGACCAAAGGTCAGCTGCGTGGGCGCGCCGCCGTCGGCCGGCACCCAGAAAATCTGCTGGTAGCCGGGCTTCAGATAGCCGGCGCCGTCGGCGCGGTAATTGACGGCGTCGATGACCTCGAGCGGATCGGCCCACTTCGCGCCCTCGGGCTTGGGAGGCGCGGTGCCGAGATGGCTGGCTTCGTCGGGCACGAACATCGAATAAGCGATACGGCGGCCGTCGGGCGACCAGGCGATGCTATCAGGACTGTCCGGCAGGCCGGTGATGCGGGCGCTTTCGCCGCTCGCCATCCAGCGGACGTAGAGTTGCGCGCTGCCGCCGTCGGCTCCGACGTAGGCGAGCCGGTCGCCGTCGCGCGACCAGCGCGGCGAGAAATATGAGCCGGCGCCGGCGACCAGGGGGTGCTGCTGCCCGGTCGCGACGTCGACCAGCCAGATCGTGTTGCGCGCCTTGTCCGTCATGATGTCGTTTGACTTGCGGACGTAGGCGATGGTGCGGCCATCGGGGCTGATCTGCGGATCGGTCGCGACCTCCAGGCCGAAGATGTCGGCACCGGTGAAATAGCGGGTCGGACGCCGTGGCGGGCGCGGCGTGCGCGGAGAAACTCGTCGCGGCGAGGAGGGCCGCGAGCGGCGAAAGCGTGCGAATGATAGTCACGAGACCCCCGAGCAAAAAACTGAACGCACACAATTCAACTTTCGCGGGTCGTCGGCAAGCGGCTTCTCGTCCGATCGCGCAATCGTTCAACTAATCGGTTGACAATCAATAGTCGCTCGTAATATTAAACCGCATGGTTGAAAATCGACTCGATACGACGTTCCAGGCACTCGCCGATCCCACCCGCCGGGGAATGCTCGCCAACCTCGCGCTGGGGGAGAAATCCATCGGCGAACTCGGCGAGCCCTTCCGCATGACCTTCGCCGGCGCTTCCAAGCACGTGAAGGTGCTGGAGCGCGCGGGTCTCGTCGAACGGCGCAAATCCGGGCGACGCTACCTTTGCGCGCTGAAGGCCGAGCCGCTCGCCGAGGCCGAGCGGTGGCTCCAGCAATGGGAGCATTTCTGGAATGCGCGGATCGACCGACTCCAGGCGCTGGTCGAGGAGAAGCAGGGATGAGCGAGCCCGCCGTCGTGACCGTCGAGCGCGAGATCGCCGCGCCGCCCGAGCGGCTGTTCGATGCGTGGCTCGATCCCGCGCTCGCGAAGCAGTTTCTGTTCGCGACCCCCGACGGCCAAATCGTTCGCTGCGACATCGACGCCCGTGTCGGCGGCCGCTTCCTGATCGTGGACCGCCGGGCCGACGGGGATGCCGAGCATCATGGCGAGTTCCTGAAGATCGACCGGCCTCGCCGGATCTCATTCCACTTTCGCGGTCCAGGCACAGAGGAGGGCGAATGGTCGACGGTGACCGTCGATTTCAAGCGGACAGCGACCGGCACGAAGCTGATCCTCACTCACGAAATCCCGCCCAAATGGGCCTCTTACGCCGATCCGGTCCGCCACGGCTGGACGATGATCCTCAACACTCTCGACAAGATGGAGACCACCAATGGCTGACCTCATGACCAAGCCCGTCGAACGCCTGGCGCCCGACACTATCCGGCTCGAACGGATGCTCGATGCACCCGTCGATAAGGTCTGGCGCTACCTAACCGAAGCGGAGTTGCGCGGCCAATGGTTCATGGGTGGAACCGACGCGCGCGCGGGCGGTCAGTTCGAGCTCATCAACGACCATGACAATCTGTCCGATGACGACGTGCCTTATCCGGCGAGCTATGCCGAATTCAAAGGGAAGCGCTGGAATGAAACGGTGCTTCGCTTCGAGCCGCCGCGGTTGCTCGAGACGACGTTCGGCGGCGGCGCCAACGGCAACGTCACCTACGAGCTGCATGCGGCGGGCGAGCGCACGCGCCTGGTGCTGACGCACAGTGGCATCCAGAGCCCGGTCGGGGCCCAGGATTTCGGCAGCGGCTGGAACTCGCACTTGACGGTCCTGCAAGAAAAGCTCGCGGGACGAAGCGTTCGGGATTTCTGGGCGCTCCACGCCAAATCGCGGGAGGCGGTGCGCCAAGCGCTCGGCTGAAAGAATGGAGGGTTGGGATTTGGTCCCGGCCCTCTAGGCCGATTTACTCCGCAGCCGGTGCGTCGCCGCTGGCCTTTTTCTTCGCGGCTTGGTCTTGGATTTGGGCTTGGTCTTCACCGGCTTGGGCGCGGCGGGGACGATCTCGAAGGCCGGGGCGTTGTCCTTGACCCGGACCTTGACCTCGCCGCCGTTGACCAGCTTGCCGAACAACAGCTCCTCGGCGAGCGGCTGCTTGATCTTCTCCTGGACGAGACGGCCCATCGGGCGCGCGCCGTAGAGCTTGTCATAGCCGCGATTGGTGAGCCACTCACGCGCCTCGTCGTCGAGGTCGATATGCACGTTGCGATCGGCCAGCTGCAGCTCGAGCTGGAGCAGGAACTTGTCGACCACCCGGGCGACGACGGCCGGCGGCAGGTAGCTGAACGGCACGATCGCATCGAGGCGGTTGCGGAACTCGGGCGTGAACATCTTCTTGACCGCGTCCTCCTGCATGTCCTCGCGGCTCGAGGCGCCGAAGCCGATCCCCTCGCGCGCCATGTCGGCGGCGCCCGCATTGGTCGTCATGATGAGGATGCAGTTGCGGAAGTCGACCGTCTTGCCGTGATGGTCGGTGAGCTTGCCGTGATCCATCACCTGCAACAGGATGTTGAACAGGTCCGGGTGCGCCTTCTCGATCTCGTCGAGCAGAAGTACACTGTGCGGGTGCTGATCGACGGCGTCGGTCAGGAGGCCGCCCTGGTCATAGCCGACGTACCCCGGCGGCGCGCCGATCAGCCGGCTGATTGCGTGCCGCTCCATATATTCTGACATGTCGAACCGCTGGAGCGGAATGCCCATGATCGAGGCGAGCTGGCGCGCGACCTCGGTCTTGCCGACGCCGGTCGGACCAGAGAACAAATAATTGCCGATCGGCTTGTCCGCGTCGCGCAGCCCGGCGCGGCTGAGCTTGATCGCCGAGGCGAGCTTCTCGATCGCGAGGTCCTGCCCGAACACGACGCGCTTGAGGTCGGCTTCGAGATGCTCGAGCACCTGCTTGTCGTCGGCGCTGACCGACTTGGGCGGGATGCGCGCCATGGTCGCGACCACCGCCTCGATCTCCTTGGGCGTGATCACTTTCTTGCGGCGGCTCGGCGGCACCAGCATCTGCATCGCGCCGACCTCGTCGATCACGTCGATCGCCTTGTCGGGGAGCTTGCGGTCGTGGATGTAGCGCGCCGACAGCTCGACCGCGCTTTTCACCGCGTCGGGCGTGTAGCGGACGTTGTGGTGCTGCTCGAACGAAGACCGCAGGCCGGCGATGATCTTGATCGTGTCCTCGATCGTCGGCTCGTTGACATCGATCTTCTGGAACCGGCGCAGCAGCGCGCGATCCTTTTCGAAATGGTTGCGGAATTCCTTGTAGGTGGTCGAGCCGATGCAGCGGATCGCGCCGCTCGACAGCGCCGGTTTCAGCAGGTTCGAGGCATCCATCGCGCCGCCGCTGGTGGCGCCGGCGCCGATCACGGTGTGAATTTCGTCGATGAACAGGATCGCGTTCGGAAGCTTCTCGAGCTCCGAAACAACCGACTTCAGCCGCTCTTCAAAGTCGCCGCGATATCGGGTGCCGGCCAGCAATGCGCCCATGTCGAGCGAATAGATGGTCGCCGGCTTCAGCACCTCGGGAACATCGCCTTCGATGATCTTGCGCGCGAGGCCCTCGGCGATCGCGGTTTTGCCGACGCCGGGCTCACCAACATAAAGCGGATTGTTCTTCGACCGGCGGCACAGGATCTGCACAGTCCGCTCGACCTCGGGCATCCGGCCGATCAGTGGATCGACCTTGCCGATGCGCGCCTTCTCGTTGAGGTCGACGGTGAATTGCTTGAGGGCGGATTCCTTCTTCGTGCTCTCCTTCTCGCTCTTGTCCTCATTGCCTTCGGGCGCCCGGGTCTCGGCCGGCGTATCGCCCTTGCCGACGCCGTGGCTGATAAAGGTCACCGCATCGAGGCGGCTCATGTCCTGCTGCTGCAGGAAATAGACCGCGTAGCTTTCGCGTTCGGAAAATAGCGCGACGAGCACGTTGGCGCCGGTGACGTCGTCGCGGCCCGACGACTGGACGTGGAGGATCGCGCGCTGGACGACGCGCTGGAAGCCGCTGGTCGGCGTCGGGTCGGTGGCGCTGTCGGCGACGAGCGCCCCGAGCTCATTGTCGAGATATTGCTTCACCGATGAGCGAAGATCGTCGCGGCTGACGCCGCAGGCCGTCATCACCTTGGAGGCATGTTCATCGTCGACGAGCGCGATCAGCAGGTGTTCGAGGGTCGCATACTCGTGCCGGCGACGGCTGGCTTCCCCCAAGGCGTTGTGGAGGGTCTGTTCGAGTTCGCGAGCAAAACTAGGCATTTAGGCTGTTACTCCCGCACCCGCGGCGGAAGCCTACGGGCTTTGAATTCAATGTCATACGCACAGCCGCCGCAATCAAGTGCCGCTTTCGGGCTTTTCAACAGATAATCGATTGGCGGAGGCGGCGGCGAGGCGGCCGCCGAGTTCATTGCTTCTTGAACAGCTCTTCGGCCGCGGAGCGGTGGGTTTCCGCTTGCTGCATGTGGGCCTGGACGCGGGCGATCTCGGCTTGAGCGCCTCGATCCGCGAGTGGAGCTCCTCGATCGACATTGGGTCGAGGTCCTGCTTGCCAAGCTCGACCAGCGGGTCGCCGGGCTTGCTCGGGAAAAGGTCATCCAGATCCACGGCGCAAATCGTTGACCGGCGAAGTCCTCAAGTCAATAAGCCGCCGGTGCCGGCGATGCCTTCATCGATGCTGGCCGTGGTCGCCGACGGAGACGGGTGGACTGGCGACCGTTGAGCGACCGGTGCCCCGGCCCGGGCCGGGCGAGGTGCTGGTCAGGGTCGCGGCGGCGGGCGTCAACCGGCCCGACTTATTGCAGCGGCGCGGCATGTATCCGCCGCCGCCCGGCGCGCCCGACGTGCTGGGCCTGGAGATTGCCGGAGAGGTAATTGCGGCCGGTGACGGTGCGGAGCCGCTGCTCCGCCAGCGCGTGTGCGCGCTCGTCGCGGGTGGCGGCTATGCCGAATATTGTCTGGCGGCGGCGGGACTTTGCCTGCCGGTTCCGAAGGGTCTGTCGGCAATCGAAGCCGCGGCGATGCCGGAGACGCTGTTCACCGTGTGGGTGAACCTGTTCGAGCGCGGTTTCGCCGCGGACGGCGATTGGGTGCTCGTCCACGGCGGCACCAGCGGCATCGGCACGATGGCGATCGCGCTCGCCAACCTGTTCGACCTCAAGATCATCGTGACCTGCGGGACGAATGCGAAATGCGAGCGGGCGATGGAGCTCGGCGCCGACGCCGCGATCAATTATCGCGAGCAGGATTTCGTCGAGGAAGTCCATCGCGTGACCAATCGAGGCGGGGTCAACGTCGTGGTCGACATGATCGGTGGCGATTATCTGCCCCGGAACCTCGCCTGCCTGGCCGAGGAGGGGCGTCATGTCTCGATCGCGGTACAGCGCGGCGCGACGGCGGAAATCCCGATTGTCGACATCATGCGCCGGCGGCTGCTGCTCACCGGGTCGACGCTTCGGCCGCGCTCGGTAGAGTTCAAGGCGATGGTCGCCGACGAAATCGCCAAGACGGTGTGGCCCTTCGTGCAGGGCGGGCGGCTAAAGCCCGTCATCGATTCAAGCTTTCCGCTGGCCGACGTGGCGGCGGCGCACGAGCGGATGGACTCCGGCGAGCATGTCGGGAAAATCGTCCTCGAAGTTCGCCACTAGGAAGGAAAAGGTGCGATGACGGATCGCCTGGTCCTTCACGAATTTGCGCCGTCGGGGAATTGCTACAAGGTCCGGCTGACTGCCGCACTTGGCCGGCGTTGAGCTCGACCGCCGCGAATATGACATCATGAAGGGCGAGACGCGCACGCCGGAGTTCCTGGCGCAGGTGAACTCGAATGGACGGATCCCGGTGCTGCAGGTCGGCGACCGCTTCATTCCGGAAAGCAATGCCGCCAGCTATTTCGTGGCGGCGGGGTCGAACCTCATTCCAAGCGATGCCTTCGGCCATGCCGACATGCTGCGCTGGATGTTCTGGGAGCAGTACAACCACGAACCGAACATCGCGACTTTGCGGTTCTGGATGCAATGGCTGGGTTCGGACCAGCTTAGCGAGCTTCAGCGGCTGCAAATGCCGGGCAAGCGACAGTCGGGGACGCGGCGTTGAAGCTGATGGACGAGCATCTGGCCGGCCGCGACTGGTTGGTGGGCGACACCATCAGCCTCGCCGATATCTGCCTGTTCGCCTATACCCATGTCGCCGGCGATGCTGACTTCGATCTCCCGCGCTATGCGGCGGTGGCGCAGTGGGTCGAGCGGGTGAAGGGCCAGCCGCACTATATTCCGCTGGACGCCTAAAGCAGCCTTGCCCGATCGAGAGGCGAGGGCTACATCGCCCGCCATGCTGGCCGCTCCGCGAGGGGCGGCCCTATTTGTTTCAATCTTGCTGAATTCTTCGGAGAAACCCAGTGGCCCAGCCCCTGATGCCCCATGCGACCGCCGCCTGGCTGGTCGAGAATAGTTCGCTCACGTTCGAGCAGATCGCCGAGTTCTGCGGCCTTCACATCCTCGAGGTGCAGGCAATCGCCGACGACACCGCGGCGACCAAGCTGACCGGCCGCGACCCGATCCGTGCCGGCGAACTGACGCAACGAGGAAATCCTGAAGGGTCAGCAGGACCCCGAGCACAAGCTGCAGATGCACAAGGCGCCAGAGGAAGTCCGCCGAACGAAGGGCCCGCGCTACACGCCGGTGTCCAAGCGCCAGGACAAGCCGGACGGGATCGCCTGGATCATCAAGAACCATCCGGAGGTTACCGACGGGCAGATCGGCAAGCTGATCGGCACGACCCGCACGACCATCGCCGCGATCCGCGAGCGTAGCCACTGGAACATGGCGAACATCACGCCGAAGGATCCGGTGACGCTGGGCCTGACGACGCAGCGCGAGCTCGATGCCGCGGTTGCCAAGGCTGCGAAGGCCGCGGGCATCCAGGCGCCGACCGACACGCGCTTCGACAGTGACCGCCAGGCCCTGATCGTCGAACTGCGCGATGAGCGCGAGCGCCATGCCCGCGAAGCTGAGGCAGCGCTGGCGAATGCCGACGGCGAAGCGCTTAGCGACGAGATCGTTCCGGGGATCCGTGACCCGTTCAAGAACATCCCGAGTCGAATAGCGCTCGCTTGATTTGAGCAAGCGTCGGGGACCACAAGTTCGCCCATGGCCACCACTGAAGCCGACGTCAGCCAGCTGAGCTTCGAGGCCGCTCTCGCGCGGCTCGAGGAGATCGTGCGCACGCTCGAGAAAGGCGAGGCGCCGCTGGACCGGTCGATCGAGCTCTACCAGGAGGGCGACCGGCTCAAGCGCCATTGCGAGGCGCGGCTCAAGGATGCGCAGGCACGGATCGAACAGATCGCCTTCGGCAGCGACGGCAAGCCGGCGGGGCTGAAGCCCTTCGATGCCGGTTGAGACGGTCGACCGGCTCGCCCAGGAGCTAGAGTCCGAGGGCGCGCGGGTCCGGCCGACGTCGACGATTTTTTCGGGCAGATGCTGGCGCCGACCGGGGACAGCCGCGAGCGGCTGTACGAGGCGATGCGCCATGCGGCGATCGGCGGCGGCAAGCGGCTCCGGCCTTTGCTCAGCGTCGCCGCCTCGCGCCTGTTCGCGATCGACCGTGAATGCGCGCTTCGCGTCTGGCTGCGCGATCGAGGCAATCCACGTCTATTCGCTGATCCACGACGATCTGCCCTGCATGGACGATGCCGACACGCGGCGGGGAAAGGCGACGGTTCACAAGGCGTTCGGCGAAGCGGCGGCGGTGCTTGCCGGAGACAGCCTTCACGCGCTCGCGTTCGAGATTCTCGCCGATCCCGCGACTCACGAGGACCCCTGGGTGCGCTCCGACCTCGTCCTCGAACTGGCGCGCGCGGCGGGGCCGGCGGGCATGGCCGGCGGCCAGATGATGGACCTTGCGGCCGAGGGGCAGCAGCTCGACCTGCCGGCAATCACCCGGCTGCAGCAACTCAAGACCGGCGCGCTGATCGAATATGCGGTCGAGGTGGCCTGTATCATGAGCAAGCTGCCGGCGGATGCGCGGACGCCCTATCGCGGCTATGCCCGCAACATCGGGCTTGCGTTCCAGATTGCCGACGATCTCATCGATCATAGCGGGGATGAGGCGGCGGCGGGCAAGCCGACCGGCAGGGACGCCCATGCCGGAAAGGCGACCTTCGTGTCGCTTTTTGGCGAGGAGCGTGCGAGGCAACAGGCGGGGTTCCTGGTCGACCAGGCGATCGAGCATCTTTCAAGCCACGGTGACGAAGCAGACCTGCTTCGTGCTATCGCCCGGTTCGCCATCGAACGGGATCACTAGGGGGAGGTTCTGGTGAAAGCTGCGGTCTATCCGGGGACGTTCGACCCGATCACGCTCGGGCATCTCGACATCATCCGGCGAAGCGCTCACCTCGTCGACAAGCTGGTCATCGGCGTGACGACCAATCCGTCGAAGGAGCCGATGTTCTCGGTCGAGGAACGGCTGGCGATGGTGCTGCGCGACGTGGCCGGATTGCCAGGCAAGATCGAGGTCGTGGAGTTCGATTCCCTGCTGATGGACTTCGCCGAGGCGCAGGGCGCGACGGCGATCCTGCGCGGCCTGCGGGCTGTTGCCGATTTCGAATATGAGTTCCAGATGGCGGGGATGAACCAGCAGCTGAACGACGATATCGAGACTGTCTTCCTGATGGCCGACGTCTCGCTGCAGCCGATCGCGTCCAAGCTGGTCAAGGAAATCGCCCGCTTCGGCGGGGCGATCGACAAGTTCGTGACGCCTGCAGTCGCGGAAGACGTTCGCCGTCACCTACGGCGGTTCACGCTAAGGTCAGGCGCGCTGCTCGCACAGCGCGCACCGGCATTCGGGGAGGATGATGTTGAACAAGTCGTTGTTGGCGCTGCCGATCGTGGCGCTGGGTCTGATCGCGGCGAAGCCGGCGCCGGTCCCGCCGCCGATGCCAAGCATCGTCGCGCCTGCGCGAAGTCGCGGCGAACAAGGCGAACCACCTGTTCATCGAACTGTCGACCGGCGGCACGGTCGAGATCGTGCTTCGGCCCGACCTCGCGCCGCACCATGTCGAGCGGATCCAGACGCTGGTGCGCAGCGGTTTCTACAACGGGCTTACTTTCCACCGCGTGATTCCGGGCTTCATGGCCCAGGGCGGCGATCCCAAGGGCACGGGCGAGGGCGGCTCCAGCCTGCCCGACCTCAAGGCTGAGTTCACTGCGGTCCCGTTCCTGCGCGGAATGTTGGGCGCGGCGCGCGCGGACAGCCCGGACAGCGCCAACAGCCAGTTCTTCATCATGTACGCGCCCCGGCCCTCATGGACAATGTTTACACGGTGATGGGCCGCGTCGTTGCCGGCATGGACGCGGTCGACGGGATTGCGCCGGGCGAGCCGCCCGACGCAGCCGACCAAAATTGTGAGAGCGTATTTGGGCGGTTAAGCGGGCCGCGCCATGCGCGTCGACCTTTTCGATTTCGAGCTTCCCGCGGGAGCGGATTGCGCTGCGGCCAGCGCGGCCGCGCGACAGTGCGCGGCTGTTGCTGGTCGATGGCACCGACATCTCCGACCGTCAGATGCTCGATCTGCCGGGCCTGCTTCGACCGGGCGACGTGCTGGTGTTCAACGACACCAAGGTCATTCCGGCGCAGCTCGAAGGCCGGCGCGGCAACGCGAGCATCGGTGCGACGCTGCACAAGCGTGAAGGGCCACGCGAATGGCAGGCGTTCCTGCGCAATGCCAAGCGCGCCCGCGTCGGGTGACGTCATCGACTTTGGCGAAGGCGTCGGGGCGATGGTCGAGTGCAAGGCCGAGGACGGCTCCGCGCTTCTGCATTTCCTCGGGGACGAGCCGGTCGAGCTACTGCTCGAACGAGCGGGGCGGATGCCGTTGCCGCCGTACATCGCCTCGAAGCGCCAGGCCGATGCCGAAGACCGGGCAGACTATCAGACGATGTTCGCGCGCGAGGAAGGGGCGGTCGCGGCACCCACCGCCGCGCTGCATTTCACGCCGCGCCTGCTCGATGCGCTGGGAGCGCGCGGCGTCGGGCGCGAGACCCTAACCCTGCACGTCGGCGCCGGCACGTTCCTGCCGGTGAAGGCTGAGGAACGGCCACTCACAAGATGCACGCCGAATGGGGGCGCATCGACGCGGCGACGGCGGAGCGGCTGAACCAAGCGCGAGCCTCCGGCGGCCGGCTGATCGCGGTTGGCACGACCAGCCTGCGCCTGCTCGAAAGCGCGGCTGGCGAGGATGGGGTGATCCATCCGTTCGAAGGCGATACCGCGATCTTCATCACGCCCGGCTATCGCTTCAAGGCGATCGACGGGCTCATCACCAACTTCCATTTGCCGAGGTCGACATTGTTCATGCTGGTGAGTGCGTTGATGGGCCTTGATGTGATGAAGGCAGCCTACGCGCATGCGATTTCGGGCGCGTACCGCTTTTACTCCTATGGCGACGCTAGCCTGTTGCTGCCACGGTCGTCCTAACGATGCCGTCGCAGCTGACCGCACCTTGAGCGACGCGGCGGCGGAGTGCTGTCCGATGCCAGGGCCACGGCGAGCAAGATAATCCCTACCGGTGCAAGAACGGAGCTCAAGATCATGGCCGCCGCCGTCCAGATGAGCGGCGAACGCCGGCGATCCAGGAGGTAGGCGGCACAGACAAAGGTCAGGCCGGCCAAATCGTAATATAAAGTATAGGGCGACATCAGCACCGTCGACACGACGAAGGCAGCGTAGCGGTCAAGCGTTGGCGCCTCACTTCGGAACACCAGCCAGCTCGTTGCTATTCCGAGAGGAATTCCCGCGAAGAAAACCCACCCGGGCAATCCCAGAGACATCGCGAGCCCGTAAAGCCCCACATCCATGCGATCGATGTTTCGAGTGACCAGATAGGCGTGGAAGCGCGGCAGTTCGATGAGCCAGCGTAGCCAGACGCCAGAACCGAGCAGAAACAGCGATAGCAGCAAAATCGCGGTTGCGGCCGCACCGGCCCAGATTAATGCTTTCCAGCTGCGCGCGGCCATCAGCGCAACCGGAGCGGCCAATAATGACTGCGGTTTCGATCGCCGCTGCCGCTGCAAGCGCGATGCCTTGGAGACGCGGGTCCGAACTGCGGAGGGCAGTGAGGATCAGGGCGCCGATGAATAAGCTGATCTGTCCGCCTAGCAGCACGCCCAGACCCGCGAAGGTGAGGAATCCGAGGATCAGTGCCCCGGGCCTTACGAGGTTCCTGGCTGCATAAACCATGGCGACCGCGCCCACGGCGCTCCATGCAATCAGCGAAGGATAGAAAGGCAGCAGGGCAAAGGGCCGGAACAGCAGCAGCGACGCTGGCGGGTAGGCAAAAACGTGATGATCGTAAATCCGGCCTAACGGAAGTCTCGAGACACCCCAGAAAACGCGATAGTCGCCGAGATATTCGTGAAACCAGATCATGCTTCCGACAAATTGGTAAAGCGGGCCGATGCCGATCAGCAGAGCACAGGCGAGCAGGCTCAGCCGCAACCAGTCAGCGGCGGATGCGATGATCCAAGGCTTGGTCCCTGCAGGATGTTGCGCGGCAGTCACCGTCCGATTTGTCGGCTGCATCTGCTGATTTAAGGTTAACGGCGGATCATTCACCAGCTCCGGCTGGCGGGTTGCTCTGCGCAACGTTAGGGCGCGCCTGGTGACGCGCTTCGCCTTTTCGATCTGCGCCGCCGACGGCGCCGCGCGCGCCGGCTTCTATCGCGATGCCGCGCGGCGAGATCCGCACGCCGGCCTTCATGCCGGTCGGCACGGCGGCGACGGTCAAGGCGATGCGGCCGGAGGAGGTGCGCGCGAGCGGCGCGGACATCATCCTCGGCAATACCTACCACCTGATGCTGCGGCCCGGCGCGGAGCGGGTCGCGAAGCTCGGTGGGCTGCATCGGTTCATGGGCTGGGAGCGGCCGATCCTGACGGATAGCGGCGGCTACCAGGTGATGAGCCTGTCTGCGCTGACGAAGGTCACCGAGGAAGGGGTCGCCTTCGCGAGCCATCTGGACGGATCACGGCACATGCTGTCGCCCGAGCGGTCGATCGAGGTGCAGCGGTCTTGGACAGCGACATCCTCATGCAGTTCGACCAGCTGGTGCCGACCACGTCCTCGTCCGAGGCGCAGCGCGAGGCGATGGAGCGCTCGATCCGCTGGGCGAAGCGCTCGCGCGAGGAGTTCGACCGCGGCGGCGAGCATGCGGAGCGAGCGGCGATTTTCGGCATCCAGCAGGGCGCGCTCGACGCGAGGTTGCGCAAGGCGTCCGCCGATGCGCTGATCGACATTGGCTTCGATGGTTACGCGGTTGGCGGGCTCGCCGTCGGTGAGGGGCAGGAGGCGATGCTCGGCTGCCTCGATTTCGCGGTCGAGATGCTGCCGGCCGGCAAGCCGCGCTACCTGATGGGCGTCGGCAAGCCCGACGACATTGTTGAGGCGGTCGTGCGCGGGATCGACATGTTCGATTGCGTCCTGCCGACGCGTTCCGGCCGGACGGGGCAGGCGTTCACGGCCGACGGGCCGCTGAACCTCAGGAACGCGCGCTTCGCCGAAGACCCGGAGCCGATCGAGCCGGGGTGTCCGTGCCCCGCCTGCACAACCTTCAGCCGGGCCTACGTGCATCACCTCGTCAAATCGGGCGAGATTTTGGGCGCGATGCTCATGACGCAGCACAACCTTTGGTTCTACCAGCGGCTGATGCAGGGCCTGCGTGACGCCATTGCGGAGCAGCGGCTGCAGGCTTTCGCGAGCGAGTTTTTGGCCCGATACCGTTCGTCATCGCGAGGAGCGTAGCGACGCGGCGATCTAGGTTGCGATTCGCTTCGCTACCGCTCGCAATGACGAATTAGATCGCGTCGTCCTTGACGCTCTCGGCTTCGTCAACCGGTATCAGCTTGTCCTGTGTGCGAAGCTCGAAGTCGCTGGCGTCGTGGCGTTCGTGCAGCTGCTCGCTCTCGTCGCCGGTGAGCTTGTTGACGATCCGTCCGCGCTTGACCGCTGGGCGCGCGTCGATCTGCTTCGCCCAGCGCATCAGATGCTCATATTCGTGGGTCGCGAGGAATTCGTCGGCGCCTCGATAACTGCGGCCGAGCGCGACGCCGCCGTACCAGGGCCAGATCGCGATGTCGGCGATCGAATAGTCGGCGCCGGCGATATATTCGTTGTCGGCCAGGCGGCGGTTCAGGACGTCGAACTGGCGCTTGGCTTCCATCGAGTAGCGGTTGATCGGATATTCGAATTTCTCGGGCGCGTAGGCGAAGAAGTGGCCGAAACCGCCGCCGAGGAACGGCGCGCTGCCCATCTGCCAGAACAGCCAGGACAGGGTTTCGGCGCGTTCCGGGCCGGAGGCAGGCAGGAATTCGCCGAACTTCTCGGCGAGATGGACGAGGATCGCGCCGGATTCGAAGACGCGGATCGGCTCGGGGCCGCTGCGGTCGACGAGCGCCGGGATTTTCGAATTGGGATTGATGTCGACGAAGCCGCTGCCGAACTGGTCGCCATCGCCGATGCGGATCGGCCAGGCGTCATATTCGGCGTCCTCGTGGCCCTTCTCGAGCAGCTCCTCGAACATGATCGCCGACCTTCTGCCCGTTCGGCGTCGCGAGCGAGTAGAGCTGGAACGGGATGCTTGCCGACCGGCAGCTCCTTGTCGTGCGTCGCGCCGGCGATGGGCCGGTTGATGCTGGCGAACTGGCCGCCGCTGGGCTGCTCCCAGGTCCAGACTTTGGGGAGAACATAGTCGGTGCTGTCGGTCATTGCGGTTCCTTCGTTTGAGCAGCCCGCGAGGCAGCTAGGAACCGGCGACGGAAGCTTTCCAGTGTCAGGCTGTGCAACTAGCCCGCGCTGACCGACAGGAAGCTCGGCATCGGTCCGTTCCATTCGTTGCTGATGTCCTCGACGAGCGGGCGAGCGTTCGGCGCTCTTTTGCGGCATTTCGCCTCGGCGGCAGGCGCTTGGCTTTGGCGCGGCCGGCTTGGCGCTGCTTTGGCGCCTTGTTGGCCGCCTTCTCGGCTTTGGCCGGCTTCGCAGATTTGGCCGGCTTCTCGGCTTTCATCGGCGCTGGCGCAGCTTCGGCGGCGGCTGTCGCCGATCGCTCGCCTGACGCGCGGATCTTGTGGCCGATCAGCTTCTCGATCCGGTCGATGGCCTCGCCGTCCTCCCGCGTCGCGAGCGTGATGGCGATGCCCTTCATGCCGGCGCGGCCGGTGCGGCCGATGCGGTGGATATAATCGTCCGGCTGCCAGGGAACGTCGAAATTGATGACGTGGCTGACGCCTTTGACGTCGAGGCCGCGCGCCGCGACGTCCGAGGCGACGAGGATCGTGATCTCGTCATTCTTGAAGCGGTCGAACTCGGCGATGCGGTCCGACTGGTCCATGTCGCCCTGGATCTGGCCGACCGCGAAGCCCGAGCGCTTGAGGCTGGTGGCCAGCTCGCGAACGGTCGTCTTGCGGTTGGCGAAGACGATCGCGTTCTTGAAATCCTCGTGGCGGAGGATGTCGCGCAGCGCGTCCTTCTTCTTGTCGGCGCGGACCTCGACCAGGCGCTGCTCGATATTGACGTTGGCGGTCGCCGGACGCGCGACTTCGACACGCTTGGGATCGTTGAGGAACTTCGCGGCGAGCTTCTGGATCGGCGGCGGCATGGTCGCCGAAAACAGCAGGGTCTGGCGGTACTTCGGCAGCTTCGAGCAGATTTCCTCGATGTCGGGGATGAAGCCCATGTCGAGCATCCGGTCGGCTTCGTCGATCACCAGCAGGTTGCAGTCGTTGAGCATGATCTTGCCGCGGCCGAACAGGTCCATCAGCCGGCCCGGCGTCGCGATCAGCACGTCGACGCCCTTTTCGAGCGCCTTGACCTGGTCGCCCATCTGCACGCCGCCCATCAGCAGCGCCATCGAGAGCGGGTGGTACTTGCCGTATTTCTCGAAATTCTCGGCAACCTGCATCGCGAGCTCGCGCGTCGGCTCGAGAATCAGCGAGCGCGGCATGCGGGCGCGGCTGCGGCCTTCGTGCAGGATGTCGATCATCGGCAGCACGAAGCCGGCGGTCTTGCCGGTGCCGGTCTGGGCGATGCCGATCAGGTCCTTGCCCATCAGCACCGACGGGATCGCCGCGCGCTGGATCGGCGTCGGCTCGTTATAGCCGCTGTCGTTGACGGCGCGGAGCAGTTGGTCGGAAAGGCCGAGATCGGCAAAAGTCATTCAAGTTCCGGGTGATAAAGTGGCGCCGCGGCTTCTTTACGGCCGATGCGGCAATCGCGCGAGCGCGGCTATGCCGGGCTGCTTCGGCCTTGTCAAGGAAGGTGGGGCGTCGGCCGGTCAATTCCAAGCCGCTCAATGTCGAATCCTGCGGCACGAGTTGCTTGAAGCGCTCGATCGTGCAGCTGCCGCCGATCCGCGAATGGATCGCATCGCGGCCCGACGCACAGCTGCTCGTCTTGCGGCTGAAGGTAGAAATCCGCCGTAGAAATCGAGCGCCGGGCAATCCTCGTCGAACTGCGGCGCGAATCCGCGGCGCGATTGGCGAGGATGAAGTCGACCTGCTCCGAGCCCGACAGCAGCGCGCGCTGGATGGCGGCGGCCGGCATGCACTTCGGGCCTTTCTTCTCGACCCATTCGATCTCGCGGCATCAGCGGGCGCGGCTGCACGGGGACGCGCAGGATCACCTCGTCCTGGACGATCAGGCGGGTCACCGTCTGGCCGACGCGGCCCGGCTGCGCGGCGAACAGCCCGAGCAACAGCGGCAGGAGGCTCCAGAATGTCCCCGGAGTCACCGACTGCCCGCCCCATGGGCAGCGGCTTCGCAGCAACGCGTTGAATGTTCAATGAACTGCCGGCTAGCGGACGTGGCGGCGCCGCGCGGCTTGCCTAACGGCCGCGAGGCCAATAGAGGCGCGCTCGCACAGTTTGCCGGCAGGCTCCGCGCGATGCGCGCCGGCCAAGACCGGACCCCAGGAGAGACTCAATGGCGACCGCCGCCCCGAACCAGAGCTTGCCGTTGTTCTACAATTCGATCGAACCGATCAACCTCGACCAGCACGGCAAGATGAAGGTTCGCGCGATCGCTCAGCATGCCGGAAGTCGGCCGCACGCACGCGGTGCCGCTGACGGTCGACGAGTTCACGCTGGTTCAGCGCCATTATCCGATCGTCTTCTCGGTCGGCGATACGCCGGTGCCGATCGCGCTGATGGGCCTCAACGAGGGCGTCAACGTGTTCCTCGACGAGAACGGCCGCTCGACCGACCCGAACCTCTACATTCCGGCCTATCTTCGCCGCTATCCGTTCCTGCTCGCCAAGCTCCGCCCGGACAGCGACGAGCTGTCGCTGTGCTACGATCCGACCTCGGGCGCGGTCGGCGAGTTCGACGAGGGCGAGCCGCTGTTCGACGGCGAGCAGCCGAGCGCGGCGACCAAGGCGATCCTCGAATTCTGCGAGCAGTTCGAGGCCGCCGGCCTGCGCACCAACGCGTTCATCGAGGAACTGGTCAAGTCGGACCTGCTGATGGACGGTGAAGTCGCGATCCAGCCCGAGGGCGTCGAGCAGCCGTTCGTCTATCGCGGTTTCCGCATGGTCGACGAGGAGAAGGTCCGCAACCTTCGCGGCGACGAGCTGCGCAAGATGAACCAGAACGGCATGCTGCCGCTGATCTACGCGCATCTCTTCTCGCTGAGCCAGATGCGCGACATCTTCGCTCGCCAGATGCAGCAGGGCAAGGCGCCGGCGCCGGTGCCGCAGCAGCCGCGCCGCCGTCGTCTGACGCTTCGGTCTATTCGGCCGCCGTCGCGATACTGGCGGCCGATCAGCGATTGCCCGAGCTCGACGGCGAGCGTCTCGATCAGCGTCGCGACCTGGTCGAAGCCGGTGCCCGGCTTGTTGCAGCCGACGCGTCGAGATAGCAGCGGCGGTCGATTTCGACCTGCAGGGCATGGACGCCGCGTTGCGGGCTGCGCGTGCCGCTCGATGATGTGACCGCCCGCGAACGGGTCGTTGAGGCCGGCCTCGAACCCGTGCTGCGCGCGATCGCGACCGCCTCGCTGCTCATCCAGCAGTCGGCCGTGCGGCCGCGGCAGTCGCCGAACACCATCGGCGGAACCCCGTCCGGCGGCGGCGGCATCGAGTGGCAATCGAGCAGCAGCGCGCAGCCAAAGCGGTCGATCAGCAGCGCCAGCTGTGCCTCGATCGCCTCGTGATAGGGGCGATGCGCCTGGGCGAGCCGCTCGTCGAGCTGCCTGGGCGTGATCGCCCGCCGCCACAGATAGCCATGCTGCTGCGTGCGCGCGGGGACGATGCCAAGGCCGCCGCGCGCCCGCGCGCTGACCCGGCCGCGGCGGGCGCCGTCGATGACCGAGGGGTCGACCTCGTCCTCCGCGCGGTTGCAATCGACTGCCGCGCGCGGCGTCCGGGCAATCACCGCGCCGCAGCCGCGCTGCAGCGCGCGCCAGACGAGGCGGTCGACCAGCGGGTCCTCGAGCGTCGTCAGCGCCGGCTTGCCGCCTGACGCCAGCGCGACCAGCCAGTCGGGATAATCGCGACCGGAATGCGGCACCGACAGCAGCACCGGCAGGTCGCCGCGCGGCTCATGGATGATGGGGGAGGGGAGCTTGCTCACGGATGCATGGTTAAATTTCGTGCCAGTTTAGGACTTGCTCAGGGAGCCTGCAACGCGCGAGCGCATTATTCGCTTCTGGCAAAACGCAAATGATGCAGAGCATAGAGAGGGCATGGCGAGAATCCTCCTAGCCGAAGACGATACGTCGATGCGCGAATATCTGCAGCGTGCGCTGCAGCGGGTCGGCTACGAGGTCGAGGCGGTCGGCTGCGGCACCGAAGCGATGCCGCTGCTCGAGACCGAGCATTTCGATTTGCTGCTGACCGACATCGTCATGCCCGAGATGGACGGGATCGAGCTCGCCCAGAAGGCGAGCGCGATCGACCCGCGATCCGGGTCATGTTCATCACCGGCTTCGCCGCGGTTGCGCTGCAGGGCGGCCGCACCGCGCCGGAAGCCAAGTTGCTGTCCAAGCCGTTCCACCTCAAGGACCTGGTGATGGAAGTCGACCGGATGTTCCAGACCGAGGACCAGCACGGCCGGCTGTAGCGCCTAAAAGGCGGTTGCGCCTTTCCGCATCCGCTCCCTAAATGCCGCCTTCCGAGCGGTCCAGCGGCCGACCTGGGTGGGCGTGTAGCTCAGTGGTAGAGCACTGTGTTGACATCGCAGGGGTCGCAAGTTCAATCCTTGCCACGCCCACCATTCACAATGTTCGGGTGGTTCAGATTGAGCTCAAGCCGTTGCTTAAACGCCGTTTCGTTGGCCAACCCGCATTTCTGCGTGCCCAGAACTGAACAAAATCAATAGCTTGGTCGGGGCAGCTGGAGTTGACATTGCAGAGGTCGTCAGCAGGCCAAGTGAGTTTTGACCAATGCTCGCTTGTTGACATGTGGCATTGGGGGCCGAAGGCGCCCTTCTCGGTCATTGACGCGACTGAGGAACTACCTGGAAGCAGTAATTCGCGATGATGACGGCCACGGCTGTACGGTTCGAGTCCTGGAGAATCCGAAGGCCAGCTGAACGGTTGAGTTCAGTCAGCGATTATCGGTGCCCCAGATTGTCTCCGGGATGAAGACTGCGCCGTCCTTGTAGATTTCGTCAGCAAGAGGATCGTCAGCGAGACCGTAAGGCCCGTCCAAGTCGACCACATTGCACAGCTGCGCGATGACGAATCCGGGGGCCATGGCGAGGGTCGATCCCCCCATGTTCCCAATCATCAATTGCTTGCCCAGCTCGCTGCGCGACCTCGCGCCATGGTCAGCGCTTCCGTAAGGCCGCCGCACTTGTCGAGCTTGATGTTGATGACGTCGAAGTATCGAGCGCGCTCGTGCAGTTCGTCAAGGTCGAGAATGCTTTCATCGCCGGCGACGGGGACTCCCGGCCGCCACCCCTCCAGCGCCAGCTTCGTCGCCGCGCTTCAGCGGCTGCTCGATCAGCGATACCGAATAATCCCGCGCCGCCGCGGCCAGCGCGTCCAGGTCCGCGGCAACGAACCCCTGATTGGCGTCGACTCCGATCCAGGCATCGGGCCGCGCTTCCCGAACGACCCGCGATTCTTTCCCGGTCGAGCGGTCGAGATCGCCGTCGAGCTTCAACTTGATCGCCTTGGCTATAGCCGAGCCGTTGAACCTTCGTCGCGACGCACCGAGGATCATCGGCCGGCAAGGTGAAGGTGGTGACGCGTGGCTTGGGCGCCGGAACGCCGGCGAGTCGCCACACCGGCGTGCCGCTGAGCTTGGCCTCCAGCTCCCACAAGGCGCAGTCGAGCGCGTTGCGGGCGCCGCCAGGGGGCAGTAGCGTCTGAAGCTCGTCGCCGGCTGAGGCCGGCCTCGATGTCGGTGCCGACTTGCTCGATCAGCGTCAGCATCCGCTGCTGGTCGTCGCCGAGGTAATAGACCCCGGCCGCTTCGCCGCGGCCCGACACAGTCGCGTCGGCAATCCGAGCGACAATCGAAGGCATCGCTTCGAACACGTATCCGGTGATCCGGAACGGTTCCTTGAACCGGATCGCGGCCTTCTCGACCTGAGTTCGCGCGAATCTTTGTTGTGGCCATGACCAGTGCATAGCAACTGAAACAGAAGTTTCAAATATTGAAACACTCAGACGACGCCGTCGCGCCCATCATTTGCTGCAGCCGCGACCGCTTCTTCGCGGTCTCCGCCAGCTGCCGGATTCCCTGGCCGGCGCAGACGGCCAGGACGGTGCAGGGATCATGGCTCGTCCGGACATACGCCGTGCGCCATGCCGCTGTCGAAATAGACCGAATCGCCCGCCGCCAACGCCAAGTGGTGCGTAGAGATCCGAGTGAAGTTCCATCGAGCCGCGCAGGACGTAGAGATATTCCTCGCCGCTGAATGGCGGACCAGGCCGCCGAGCTCATCGACGCTTCGAGCCTGAACGTCGATGATGATCGGAGTCATCATTTTTCCGAGCAAATCCGAAGCGGGATAGTGATGGAGGTGCTGTCTCGGATTCGGCGTCGAGCGCCTCGCCCGCACGGACCACGCTGCGGCGGCCGACGGCGACCGGCGCCGAGCGCTCCTCGGCTTCGGCCAGGATATCCTTGAGATCGACGTTGAGCGCCTGGGCAAGCCTGATCAGCTTGTCGTAGGTGAGTGCCATCTTTCCATTTTCGAGCTTCGACAGGGTCGAATAAGGAAGACCCGCGCGCGCCGACAAAGCGCGCAGGCTGAGACCCTGGGCAAGCCTGACATCACGGATCGCGCGGCTCGGGCGCGGGAATCGTCGTCACCGTTGAACCGTCATTTCTCCAGCATTGGCTCGACCATTATCGCTCAACCAGAAACCAGTTGCCATTTCAGAAACACTTCTGCAATGATGGCACGAAGAATTATGGAGGGGCTAGGGGGATGACTCGTTCGAAGGCCTGGTTGTCTGACCGGAACGTGCATCGCGGCGATCGCTGGGAGCGTCGCCCGCGTCAGGGGCGCAGGTTGCGCCGGCGCCGCAAGCGGCTCAAGCAGCCAACGCAGCAGCCAAGAGCGCCGACCGACAACGAAGCGATCATCGTAACCGCGGAAAAGCGTCCGCAGCTGCTGATCGACGTTCCGCAGTCGGTTTCTGTCGTCTCCGGCGCGAATCTCGAAGCCCAACATGCGACGAACTTCCAGGATTACCTCAAGCTCGTTCCCGGCTTGCAGTTGAATCAGAGCACTCCCGGCGAGGGCCGGTTGATCGTTCGCGGTGTGAACACCGGAGGCGTCGCATCGACCGTCAGCGTTTACATCGACGAAACACCGTTCGGTTCGAGCAGCGGTCTGGTCAACGGCGCCGTTCTGGCCGGCGACTTCGACACCTTCGACCTTAATCGAATCGAGGTTCTGCGGGGTCCCCAGGGAACGCTTTATGGCGCGAGCTCGCTCGGCGGAGTGCTGCGCTTTGTAACCAATTCGCCTCCCACGAAGGGATTTGAAGCCAGGGGACGCGCCGGCCTTGAAACCGTCAGTCACGGCGGGATCGGGTACAATGCCAATGCGGTTGTCAACGTGCCGCTCGGTCCGACGCTCGCATTCCGGGCATCCGGCAATTACCGCAAGGACGCGCGGTTTCATCGATTTCATCGGAACCGGCGGCTCCGACCGTGCCAAGAATATCAACGATGACCGCGTCTACGGTGGACGTGCGTCGCTCCTGTTCAAGCCAAGCGACGCTGCTTCGATCCGCCTGACTGCGGTCGCCCAGAACATCGATGCGGACGAGCCGACCCTGATCGAAGCTGATCGGTCACGTTGAAGCCGGTGCGCGGGCTGTCGGAATCGCAGTTCGTGCCGCCAATTCTCGAACCTGCACTACCGGCTGTACAACGGCACGGGCACATTCGACCTGGGCTTCGCGAATCTGACGACATCGACCAGCTTCAGCAAGCAGGATCAGGACCTGCGGACTGATCTGACGGTTGCGTTCAGCTCGTTGCTCACCGCGGCATTTGGCGTGCCGGTGAACGAATTCATCGAGCCCCAGCAAACCAATGTGAGCAAATTCACCCAGGAAGTCAGACTGGCTGGACAGACCCGATTTGCCGACTGGCTCATCGGCGGCTTCTACACCCGTGAGAAAGGTCTGATCGAACAAGATTTGATCGCTGTTCAGCCTGGCACGCTCACGCCGGTTACTCTACCGGCTGTCTTTGCCCCGACACTTGGTCATCTCGATCTGCAGTTCCAGGTATAAGGAAATCGCCGGTTTTGCCAACGCCACCGTTCACGTTACGCCGAAATTCGATCTCCAGTTCGGCGGCCGCTACAGCAAGAACAACCAATCGGCGCGCCAGACAAGCCAGGGCGCTTTGGCGGGCGGGACCACCGATAAGAGCAACAGCTCGTCCGAGCATGTTTTTACTTATTCGGTCGCACCCAAGTTCAAACTGAATTCGAATACGACGCTATATGCCCGGGTGGCGAAAGGCTTCCGGCCGGGCGGTCCCAACGTGATCGCGCCCAATGCGCCGCCTAAGTATCCCGGCACTTACCGTCGGATTCCGTCGATCAGCTGGGAAGCGGGGGTAAAGGCGCAATCCGACGACCATCGCTTCAGCCTCGATGCGGCTGCGTTCCACATCACCTGGAAAGACATCCAGCTTTTCACGGTTGTCGCGCGAACAACATTCCGTTTGGCGTGAACATCAACGGATCAGGCGCAAAAAGCGACGGTTTCGAGCTGACTGCGACCGCGCGGCCGGTACCCGGCCTGGATCTGTCCGTGAACGGGGCATACACCCGCGCGCCTTGACCGACGCGACGCCTGTGAACGTGGGAGGCCTAAAGGGTGACCAATTGCCCTTCACCCCGAAGCTAAGCGTTGCAGCAAACGCCGATTATCATTGGCAGTTAGGCGCCGGTGCGCGGGCGCATGTGGGCGGCTCAGTGCGGCACTTTCCGGCCAGACCGGTCCTTACGATCTCGCGTTCGCCACAAGCTATGGGCAACAACGTCACATTCGCCCTTACAGCGTATCGACCTCAATGCCGGCGTGGACTTCGGGCGATTCAACGTCGAAGCCTATGTGAAGAATCTCGGCGACAGCCGAGGCGTAACGGCGGTCGTCGGTACCACCACCCCGATCTTCCCGGGCGGGGCGATCGGCACGGGATCATCCGGCCGCGCACGGTCGGGTTGAGCCTCGGCTTCAAATACTAAGGGAGCGATGATGCGGCTATTCGGTTGGTTGGTCGCGATCGCGGCGGCGTCGCAATTCCGGCTAGCGCGCAGTCTCCTGCGCAACTGCAGCCGACTCGATCCAACACCGCGGTCTTGCCCGCGGCGCCTGCTCCTTCGACATCCGCGACTGGGGCCGGCGCGCCGAGCTCACCAAAGCTGACGTCGATGCCTGGCTCGACGGTTTCATGCCCTACGCACTTCGCGCCGGCGCCATTCCCGGCGCGGTCGTCGTGGTGGTCAAGGACGGTCAGCCGCTTACCCAGCGCGGTTTTGGCTATTCCGATGTCAAAACCGCCAAGCCCGTGGATCCCGAGCTGACGCTGTTTCGTCCCGGTTCGGTATCGAAGCTGTTCACCTGGACGGCGGTCATGCAGCTTGTCCAGGCGGGCAAGCTCAACCTCGACACCGACGTCAATCAATATCTGGACTTCAAGATCCCGCCCAGGGACGGCAAGCCCGTCACGCTTCGTAATCTCATGACCCACACGGCCGGGCTTTGCGGAGACCGCCAAATATCTGATTGAATATGATCACAAGCCCGTGCCGCTGCGCACCGCGCTCGTGCGCTGGGTTCCCGATCGCATTTACGCGCCGGGCAAATGCCCGCTTATTCGAATTATGGCGCATCGCTCGCAGGCTACATTGTCGAGCGGGTCTCGGGAGAGCCATTCAACCAATATGTCCAGCGGCACATCTTCCAGCCGCTCGGAATGAATCATTCGACCTTCGAGCAGCCCGCACCGGCCAAGTTTGATGCCGCTGATGTCGAAGGCTTACCAATATGGCTCGACGGATCCGAAGCCCTATGAGGTGATTCCGCTCGCCCCTGCGGGATCGCTCGCCGCCTCTGGTGCCGACATGGGCAAGTTCATGATCGCCCATCTCGACAACGGCGGTCCTCTGCTCAATGCCGCGACGGCGCAGTTGATGCACGCGCCGGCCAACAAGCCGTTTTCGGCGCTGCCGGCGATGGCACTCGGTTTCTATCACGAGGACCGGAACGGCCTGAACATCGTGGGGCATGGCGGTGACACCATCTTCATGCATTCGGATCTTCACCTGTTCCTCGACAAGAATGTCGGCCTGTTCATTTCGATGAATAGCGCGGGTAAGGCCGGTGCCGCCCATCCGCTGCGCGAGCAATTGTTCGAAGACTTCACCGATCGCTATTTCCCGGCGGCGGCGAACCCGCTGCCGACCGCGACCACGGCGAAGGCCCATGGCCAGGCGATGGCCGGACACTATGTCAGCAGCCGCGCGGGCGGCTTCAACTGGACTCGCTTGCTCGCGCTCGTTGGGGAAACGAGCGTTGGCGTCGACAAGGATGGCATTCTTATCGCCTCCACGGTCACCGATCCTTCCGGCACCCCGCGCAGGTGGCGCGAGGTTGGGCCCTGGGTCTGGCAGGAGGTCAACGGCACCGACAAGTTGCAGGCGGTGGTGGATGGCAATGGCCGCGTAAAGATGTTCTCGATCACGCCATTCGCGCCGATCATTGAGTTCCTGCCGGCGCCTGCGTCAATGAATGCGGGGTGGATCATCCCGGCGTTCGCAGTGGCGCTGATCATCCTGGCGATTGCCGCACTAAGCTGGCCAATCGTGGCGCTTGTTCGCCGTCGATACAAATATGAGGCAAAGATCGAAGCGCGGCCACTGCAGCTTTACCGGGCGACGCGCGCCACGGCCTGGTTGTACCTGATCCTGATCGTCGGCTGGCTGTTGATTATCACTGCGATCACGAAGGATTTGACCGCATTGAATGGCGGCATGGATATGTGGATGCGGGTCCTGCAGCTGGTCTTGATCGTTGCGCTGGTCGGAACAATCATCGCCTTCTGGAACGCCTATGTTGATTGCGAACGCCCCTGGACGTCATCGCCTTGCCACGAGTTGGGCAATCATCGTGGCGCTTGCGGCGGCGCTGATGGGGTGGCTGTGCATCAATGCGGGGCTGCTAACCGCTTCGCTGAACTACTAACGCAATCATGGGCCGGGCCGGGGCGGACGCGAAAGTGGCCAAGCCGGCCCGGACTCTGTTCGGCCATCCGCCGGGCCTGACGGTCCTGTTCACGACCCAGATGTGGGCCGAATTTTCATTTTACGGCCTGCAGGCGCTGCTCGTCTATTACATGACGAAGCACCTCGGATTCTCGCAGGCGAAGTCGTCGTTGATCTACGGCGCTTATGGGGCCGCAGCCTTCTTCAGCCCCTTCTTCGGCGGGCTGATCGCCGACCGCTGGCTGGGACGCACGGCGAGCGTGATCATCGGCGCAGCGATGATGATGGCCGGTCATTTCGCCATGGCGTCGGAGGCGCTGCTGTTTCCGGCGCTGGCGCTGGTCGCGCTTGGGAACGGACTGTTCATCCCGCCGCTGGCGGTGCAGGTCGGCAGCCTCTACGCCGACGACGACCCGCGCAAGGCCTATGCTTACAGCGCTTATTACATGGGCATCAATCTTGGCGGCCTCATGGCGCCGCTTGTCTGCGGAACGCTGGGCGAAGTCTATGGCTGGCATTGGGGGTTTGCCGCCGCCGGCGTCGGCATGGCGGTCGGTCTTATTATCTACTGCAGTTTCCGCCGCTTGCTTCCGGCTGAACCCGCCAGAACGAAGTCGGCTGTCACGCCCAAAATCGCGCGCTCCTTCGGCGCGGGACCATGTCTCGATCCTGTTCCTGATGATCGCCATGGTTGTCCTGTTTCGCGTCGGTTACGAGCAGAGCGGCAACGTCATCGCGCTTTGGGTGAGGGATTTCACCGATCGGTCGGTTGGGTCCGGTTTGGCGATTCCGGCGACCTGGTTCCAGTCCATCAATCCGCTGCTGATCATCCTCGGAACGCCATTGCTGATCAGCTTCTGGCGGCGGCGCAAAGCCGGAGAGACGGTTCCGCATTTGCTGCGACGGATGGCGACGGGGTGCCTGATCGCGTCCGCCGGCATGTTGGTGATGGTCCTTGCGGCACTTGCGAGCGGCCCGCACGGCGCCCGCGTCAGTTCGCTCTGGGTCGTCGCCTACTTCTTCCTTCTTACCCTCGGTGAGCTGTTCGTGATTCCGGTCGGCCTGACGCTGGTCGAATCGCTGGCGCCGGCGCGCTTTGCGTCGATGGCGATGGGCAGCTGGTATATCGCCAAGTTCCTCGGCAGCCTGCTTGCGGGCTTCATGGGAGCCTATTGGCTGGTCATCCCGCCAACGGCGTTCTTCAGCCTCGGCATGGGTTCGACCGTTGCTGCCGCAGCTTGCCTGTTCCTAATGGCGAAGGTGGTTCGCGGCCGCGCCGAACATGCCAGTTCGGCAGCATGACATGAGGGCCTCGGCGACGCCTCATGGGCCGTATCTGATTTTCCTCGGTGACATCACCGAGCCTGCTTACGCCAAGACGGCAATGGGCCTGCGCGATTGGGCGCCTGAACGATGCGTTGGCGAGCTTGCGCTTGGCGAATCGGCGGTCAGCATCGGGCTTCCAAAAATGAGCCCGAGTGAGGCTCACGCGAATGGCGCCCGAGCTCTCCTTATCGGCGTGGCGACGCCGGGCGGCCTCATTCCAGCGCATTGGGTGCCGATCTTGGCCAAAGCGCTCGGTGCCGGCCTGGACGTGGTTTCCGGAATGCACGCCAGGCTGAGCGAGGTTCCAGGCCTGGTCGATGCCGCACGGCTGACTGGACGTCAGCTCATCGACGTTCGAGTGCCGCCCTCCGACATTGCGGTCGGGACGGGGCGGCGGCGGCCCGGTCGCCGGCTGCTGACCGTCGGCACGGACTGCGCCTTGGGTAAAAAATATACGGCGCTCGCAATCACTAAGGGGCTCCGCGCGCGCGGAGTCGAGGCAGACTTCCGAGCCACCGGGCAGACAGGAATCATGATCGCCGGATCGGGCATTCCGATCGATTCCGTCGTCGCCGACTTCATTTCCGGCGCGGCCGAGATGTTAAGTCCGCCGGCTTCGCCCGATCACGTCGACGTGATCGAAGGCCAGGGGTCCTTGTCTCATCCTGCCTACGCAGCAGTCTCGCTTGGATTGCTGCACGGCAGTCAGCCCGACATGTTCGTCGTCTGTCATCAGCCGTCGCGCACGCACATGCTCGGCTATCCGGCGTTCGCAGTTCCGTCGATCGAGGAGGTCATCGAACGAACCGTGGCGCTCGGCAGGCTGACCAATGACTCGATTCGCTGCGTTGGAGTGAGCCTCAACACCGCCAACCTCAACGATCACGAAGCGCACGTCTTGCTGGCCTTGGAAAGCGAGCGGCTGGGTCTTCCGGTTGCCGACCCGATCCGCGGCGGTCCCGCGTTCGATCAACTCATCGACGCCTGCATCGAGTGATCAGTTGAGCGAACCGGCCCCGCCTTCAACTTGGTTCCAGCGGTTCCTGCTGCCGGGCCTGGCGTTCAAAGCGGTGGTGATCGGCGGCGGCTATGCGACAGGGCGGGAGCTCGCGGAATTCTTCATGCCGAGCGGCCCGTGGGGCGGCTTGGCGGCGATCGCGACGTCGACGATCGTCTTCAGCATCGTCTGTGCCGTGACATTCCTGTTCGCGCGTCACGTTCGGGCCTGGGATTATTTGACGTTCTTCAGGCAGCTGCTTGGGCCTGGCTGGATCCTGTTTGAATGCGCCTATGTTCTGTTCATCATCCTGATCCTCGCCGTCTATGGCGCGGCTGCGGGAGCGATCGCCACTGCTATCCTGGGCGTTTCTCCGCTGTGGGGAACGGCGGCGCTTGCGGCATTGATCGTCGCCGTTGTCACGTTCGGCAATGCGTCTGTCGAGCGGATGTTCGCCCTCGTTTCGTATCTGCTCTACGCCGTCTACGCGCTCTTCATCGTGCTTGCCCTGACCCATTTCGGCGACCGCATCGGGGCCGGATTCGCGCAGCCTTCGCGATCGTCGGGGTGGCTGACCGGCGGGGTCGTCTACGCCAGCTACAATCTGATCGGCGCCGTCGTGGTGCTGCCAGTCATCCGGCACCTGACCAGCAGGCGCGATGCGATCGTCGCAGGCATTATCGCTGGCCCGCTCGCCATGCTTCCGGCGCTACTGTTCTTCATTGCCATGGTGGGCTTCTACCCGGCCATAGAAAGCGCGACCCTGCCGTCCGATTTCCTGCTTCAGCGGCTTGATATTCCGTTGTTCCATTTGCTCTTCCAGCTGATGATCTTCTCGGCTCTCCTGGAGAGTGGAGCAAGCTCGGTTCATGCGATCAACGAGCGCATCGCGCGCTCCTTGCTCAACCGCCGCGGAGCGGTCCTCAGCCATCGCGCGAGGCTCACCATCTCAGTGCTACTGCTGGCCTTCTGCATGGCCGTCGCCGACCGGTTCGGCCTCGTCGCGCTGATTGCCACTGGATACCGCGCCTTGGCCTACATCCTCATTGCCGTTTACGTCCTGCCCGTGCTGACGCTCGGGCTGTGGCGGCTCACCCAACCACCAACCCTGAAGGAAGCTGTCGCATGCGACGCACTGTCCTCTTCGCGCTCTTAGCTCTGGCATCGCCCGCCGTTGCGGCGCCTCCACCCGGTTTCGAACAGCGCGTCGAGCAGCTCCGAAAGGAGTTCGGCGTGCCGGGGCTGACGATCACGATCGTCGAAAACGGTCGCACGACCCTCGCTCATGGGTGGGGCGTCCGTGACATCTCGAACAACCAGCCGGTCGATGCGGACACGATCTTCTTCACTGGTTCAACGGGCAAGGCCTTCACCAACGCGGCGCTCGCCACATTGGTCGACCAGGGCAAGATCAAGTGGGACGACAAGGTCATCGACCACATGCCGGATTTCCGCATGTTCGACCCATGGGTGACGCGCGAGATGACGATCCGCGACCTTCTCGTCCACCGCAGCGGGCTTGGGCTCGGCGAAGGCGATCTGCTGTTTCTTCCGAACAGCAATTTGTCGCGCAAGGAGACGGTGCGGCGCATCCGCTACCTGAAGCCCGCAACGAGCTTCCGCAGCGGTTATGCCTACGACAACATCCTCTACATGGCCGCGGGCCAGCTGATCGAGGAAGTGAGCGGCCAACCGTGGGAGCAATATCTCCACGATCACGTCTTCTTGCCACTCGGCATGAATCATTCGACGGACAGTGTGAGCGCTTACCTCGCCAATCCCAACCGCGCTCGACCGCATAGCCGCAGCGGCGGCGCGATCCAGGGACTGGGTACGCAGACGCCGCTGAACAATGATGCGACGATCGCCCAGAATGCCGCGCCCGCCGGTGGGCTGGCGATCAGTGCCAATGACATGAGCCGCTGGCTCCTGACGCAGCTCGGCCATGGCGCGATCCCTGGAACCGACAAGCGCCTCTTCGCGGAGGAGCAATCCAGGGAAATGTGGACCGGCGTCGTACCGACGCCGATCCGCCAGTTCCCTGCCGAATTCGCGGTCACCAATCCCAAGTTCAATCTGTACGCCCTGGGCTGGGACATCTCCGATTATCGGGGAGCCAAGGTGGTCGGGCACGATGGCGCCGTTCTCGGTTCGCAAGCCACGGTTGCGCTATTGCCGGACAAGAACATCGGCATCTTCATCGCTGCCAACAGCCAGGACGGCGAGATCATCCTCGGGCTTCGCGACGAGTTGCTCGATTATTATCTCGGCCAGCCCGCCAACCAATGGCCGGAGAAATTCCACAAGTGGAAGATCGGGCGACTGAACGCCGCCGCCAAGCAGGTCGAAACCGCGCAAGCCAAGCCTGCAGCCATTGGCCCGTCGCTCCCGCTCGACCGCTACGTCGGCGACTACTCCGACCCCTGGTATGGAACGATCAAGATCAGTCGCGCCGGCAATGCGTTGAGGGTCGAGTTCCCTCACTCGAGCGGCATGGAAGGGCCTCTCACTCATTACCAATACGACACGTTCAAGACCAACCCGACGCTGAAATGGGTTGAGCCGGCGTACATGACCTTTTCGATCGGCGCCGACGGCAAAGTCGACCGGATCACGATGAAGCCCGTCTCACCGGCGGCCGATTTCAGCTGGGATTATCAGGACCTGCTGTTCACACCGGTGGCGGGGAACGCATCATGAGCGCGCAGAGCCAATTAAGCGCTATCGCCGCCATTGCGGGGGCGACCTTGCTGATCAGCGGGGCCGGTGCCGCCAATGCCGCGCCCGGGCCGGCCTACGACTTACTGATTCGAGGCGGGACGATCTACGATGGAAGTGGCGCAGCGCCCTATGTCGGCGACGTTGCGGTGCGGCGCGATCGCATCGTTTACGTCGGTCCGCACCGCTCGATGAAAGCCGCGAAGATCATCGATGCGCGCGGCTTGGCAGTGTCGCCGGGCTTCATCAACATGCTGAGCTGGTCCAACGAATCGTTGCTCGTCGACCCGCGCGGCCAAAGCGAGCTGCGCCAGGGCGTCACGCTCGAAGTCATGGGCGAAGGCTGGTCCATGGGGCCCTTCACCGCCGCGATGAAGAAGCTTGCGGTCCAGCGCGAGGGCGACATCAAATATCCCATCACCTGGACCACGCTCGGGCAGTATCTCAATTTCCTCGATCGCAAGGGCACGTCGTTGAACGTTGCGTCCTTCGTTGGAGCGACGACGGTTCGCCAGCATGAACTTGGCGAACGCAATGTCGATCCGACGCCCGCGCAATTGCGCCGAATGCGCGCGCTCGTTCGCCAGGCGATGCAGGAAGGCGCGCTCGGCGTCGGCAGTTCGCTCATCTATCCGCCTGCGACCTTCGCAAAGACCGACGAGCTGGTCGCCCTGACCACCGAAGCCGGGCGGTGCGGCGGCATGTATATCAGCCACATGCGCTCCGAGGGCGATCGACTGCTCGAGAGCATCGACGAACTCGTGGATATCTCGCGGCGGTCGGGGGCCCCGGCCGAAATCTATCACTTCAAGCAAGCCGGACGCTCCAACTGGAGCAAGCTCGGCCCCGCCATCGCAAGGGTCGAGGCGGCGCGCGCGGCCGGACTCAAGATCACCGCGGATATGTATACCTATACCGCAGGCGCGACCGGGCTTGCCGCGTCGATGCCGCCATGGGTCCAGGATGGCGGCAATGAAGCGATGCTTCAGCGCTTGAAGGATCCGGCGATCGTCGAGCGGATAAAGCGCGAGATGCTCGAGCCCGGCCGCGATTGGGAAAACCTCTACCTCCACGCCGGGCCGGACGGCGTCCAGCTGACGAACCTGGTTGACCCTTCGTTGAAGCCGCTGATCGGCAAGACCGTGGCAGCGGTGGCGAAGCTGCGCCACGTCAGCCCCGAACAGGCGGTCATCGACCTTGTCCTCGCCGACCAGGGACGGTCGGGGCGGTCTACTTCCTGATGAACGAGGATAACGTGCGGCGCGAGGCAGCCATACCGTGGATGGGTTTCGGATCGGATGCCGAGGCGGCCGCTCCTGAAGGGGTGTTCCTGAAGTCGAGCACCCACCCTCGGGCCTACGGCAATTTTGCCCGGTTCCTCGGCAAATATGTGCGCGACGAGAAGGTCACGTCTCTGCAAGATGCGATCCGTCGGCTGACCTCGCTCCCCGCCAGCAATCTCAAGCTGCGGGACCGCGGCCGGCTCGCGCCCGGGATGGCTGCTGACGTGGTGATCTTCGACCCCGCTACGATCGCCGACCACTCGACCTACGCGAAGCCGATGCAGTACGCGACGGGCGTGCGCGACGTATTCGTCAATGGCGTGCAGGTTCTCAAGGGCGGCGAGCCGACCGGTGCAACTCCAGGCCGGTTCGTCAAAGGGCCAGGATGGATCGGGTGGCCCGGTGGCGGTGCTTGCAAACCCGAAGGCGGCCGCTGATCTGAGTGGAGCTTGCCAGCGGCCAAACGTTCCCTTGTAACCGATGTCACGAGCGGCAGCTTCCTCCCGGTTCGCATCGGAAGGCAGACAGACTGCTAACGGCCACTTTCCGCCAAGTCCGCCGGTGCGAGCCAGTCACGATTGCAAATCCGGCGAGCCGTACGCTGTGGCGCACGGCTTTAGAGGAAGAAATGCGTCCACAGTGTTCGATTGGTTCAAATTGAACTCGCCCGGTTGTCGAAACGCAATTCGTGGGGCGACGCGATTGACAGGCCGCGCCGTCCGCGTCATTCCGCGCTCATCCATCGAGACCGGCTGAGGGACAGGCCCAATGATGCCGGGGCAACCAGGAGCGAGCGACAGCTCGTCCCAATGGTGCCAATTCCTGCGGGGACCTGTGGTCCGCCGGCAGATGGTTGAGGCAAGTTCCGCGAGGAACTGAGCCCGCGCTGTCCGCCACCCCGCGAACCTCGATCGAGGAGCAGGGATGAGGCGTGACGATCAGAACAACAAGTAACGGGCTCGGCAGGCAAGCGCAGCGAGGCGAATTCCGCGCCACGCTTGGCCTTGTCCATGCCGGCCCGACCTCGCTGGCAGTCCGCTATGAGCTGACTGGGCCTGACAATGCACCGTTGCTTATCGTCGCGGGTGGCATTTCCTCCGGCCGGCATGTCCTCGCGAATAACAGCGACGCTGGCGATGGCTGGTGGGAAAGCCAGTCGAACAGCTTCGCGCAGCACCGCGTCCTCGCGATCGACTGGCTCGGCGCGGACGGCGAGCTCGACCGTCCGATCGACGCGACCGATCAGGCCAAGGCGATGCTGGCCACACTCGACGAGCTCGGGCTGGAGCGTGCAGCGGGGTTCGTTGGCGCGAGCTATGGCGCGATGGTGGGAATGCATTGCGCGGCGATCGCGCCTCGTCGCGTTCGCGCGCTACTCGCGATCAGCGGGGCCGATCGGTCGCACCCGTTCACCAGCGCCCAGCGCGCGTTGCAGCGCCAGGCTGTCGAGCTCGGCGAGCGGCTTGGCTCGCCGGCGGAGGGCGTAGCGCTGGCGCGCAAGCTCGCGATCCTGACCTACCGGACGCCGCAGGAGTTTGCCCAGCGTTTCGAGGAGCCTCCCTTAATCGACGGGGATCGCGCCCGGGCCAGCAGCGAATCCTATCTCGACCATATCGGGAATCGTCACGGCGGACGGATGAGCGCGCCGGCGTATCGCCGCCTTTCGGAATCGATCGACCTTCACCGCATCGACCCGTCGACGATCATCGTCCCGGCGACGTTCGTCGCGGTTGCCGAAGACAGTCTAGTGCCGGCCGAGGACATGGCGGCGCTCGTCCGCGCCGTTCCCGACGGCCGGCTCGTCACCATCCAGTCCCTCTATGGCCACGATGCCTTCCTCAAGGAGGAAGGCATCGTCGCTTCAATCATCCAAACCTTCCTCAAATCGCTGGAGCAAACGACATGACCAAAATCGCAACCCGGGCCGTGCGGGCGGGGATGACTCGACGGGGCATTCGGCGCGGTCACGCCGCCGATCGTCCTCTCGGCCAATTTCACGTTCGAGGGGTTCGGCAAGAAACGGGCATACGATTACAGCCGCAGCGGCAATCCCACGCGGGACCAGCTGTCGAGCGCGCTGGCGAACCTCGAAGGTGGCGCCGGCGGCGTGGTCACGTCACCGGAATGTCGGCGATCGCGCTGGTCCTGCAGATCCTGCTCGAGCCGGGCAATCGCCTGCTGGTGCCTCACGATTGCTATGGCGGCAGCTGGCGACTGTTCAAAGCGCTCTCGGCCAAAGGAGCGTTCGAGCTTGAGGTCGTGGACTATGGGAATCGTGACGTGCTTGGCAGCGCGCTCGCGCGCCAGCCGGCGGTGGTGTGGATTGAAACGCCGTCGAACCCGCTGTTGAGGATCACCAATATCCGCGAGCTGGCGACCGCCGCCAAAGCCGTGGGGGCGATCGTCGTGGCCGACAACACCTTCCTGTCGCCGGCTCTCCAGCGGCCGATTGAGCATGGCGCCGACATCGTCGTCCATTCCACAACCAAGTTCATCAACGGTCACAGCGACGTCGTCGGCGGTGCGGTAATTGCCGCGGATTCCGCGGTTCTCGAGCATCTGGCCTGGTGGGCCAATGCGCTCGGGCTGGCCGGTGCACCGTTCGACTCTTCCTGACCCTGCGCGGCCTTCGAACGCTCGATGCACGTATTCGCGTCCACCAAGAGAATGCTGCGGTCATTGTCGACGTCCTTACCGGCCACCGTGCCGTCTCGCGCCTGCATTATCCCGGCAGGCCGGAGCATGACGGCCATGATGTCGCGCGGCAGCAACAGGACGGGTTCGGATCGCTGGTTTCGTTCGAGCTTGTCGGCGGCGAAGCTGCCGTTCGGGATTTCGTCACCGACCTGCGCTGCTTCTCGCTCGCGGAGTCGCTCGGCGGCGTGGAAAGTCTCGCCGCACACCCCGCGACCATGACCCATGCGGCGATGGACGAGGACGCGAAAGCCATTGCCGGGATCACGCCTGGTCTGTTGCGGGTGTCGGTGGGGATCCAGCATCCCGACGATTTGGTCGGCGACCTTGTCAATGCGCTCGATCGCGCCGCGGCAAATGCTCTTGCGGTGGCCGGCCGATGCTTGCCCGAAATCTTTGCCCGTACGGTGCGCCAGTCACGAGCTTTAGACCCGCCAAGGTCGCGCTGCTCGGCAGCGGGACGGTTGGGCTTGCGGTGCTGAAGCGCCTTGGCCAGCGGCGCGGGACGACGTTCGGCGATCGGCTCAACCTAGTCTTCGCTGCCAACACGCGCCTGTCGCTGGTGGATCCCGATGGCCTCGACCCCGAACGGTGCGCGGTCAGCCTCGCGCAGGCCGGCCGGTGCGACAGACGGCTCGGCGCGCCGACATCTTGCGGCGTTGGGCGATAGCGGCACTCGCATCCTCATCGATGCCACTGCGGATGCAGATGTCGCCGCAAATCATCCGGCGCTGCTCGACGCCGGCATTCATATCGCGACCGCATGGAAGTTTGCCGGGGGAACTTTATTGTCCCGGTGGCGCGACATTCAATCGGCGTGCGAGCGCCGTGGATCGGGCTTCGGGGATCGGGCGACGGTTGGCGCCGGGCTGCCCCTGCTGCGCACGCTTCGCGAGCTAAGGCATGGGGGTGACCGGATTGACGTAATCGCCGGGGTGATGTCGGGCTCGCTGGCCTGGCTGTTCGATCGCTACGATGGCAGCGCGCCTTTTTCCGCGCTGGTCCGCGAGGCCGATGCGGCAGGCTATACCGAGCCTGATCCGCGCGAAGACCTGTCGGGCGAGGATGTCCGCCGCAAGATCCGATCCTGGCCAGGACCGCAGGTTTTCCGATTGAAAGCGGTTGCGTCACCGTGGCGTCGCTGGTTCCCGATGCCTTGGCCCGGCTGACAGCCCCGGAAGCGGTTGCCCAGCTCGAGCTTCTCGATGCTTCGTTGGAGAAAAAGCTCGATGAAGCGCGTGCCGGATGCGGAAGCCTTCGCTTTGTCGCCAGGCTCAACAACGGCTGCGCGAGCGTCGGACTGGAAAACCTCGACCCCGATGATCCGTTAGGCGGGGGACGAGGGACCGACAACCGCGTGGCGATCTGGTCTGACCGATATGACCAGCAGCCGTTGATCATCCAGGGGCCGGGAGCGGGAGCCGAGGTGACCGCTGCGGCCCTGCTCGACGATGCCCTCCTCATGAGCACGCGATAGCTAAGCCCGGCAAACCAGCCTTCTTGCCACCCGCGCCGTTTTTCCGTTCAAGGCAGCATGACCTATGCGGGCGTTGAACTGGGCGGCACGAAATGCGTCGCGATCCTGGCGCGGGCGCCTGATGAGATTGTCGCCCGGGAGACCAACCCGACCACGGATCCCCACGCGACCCTGGGACGGATCGAGACGATTCTTCGGGACTGGAAGGCGGCGCGAGGCTTCGAAGCGCTGGGTATTGCGAGCTTTGGGCCGATCGACGTCGAGCCGCGGTCACCGACCTATGGCCACATCCTGGCGACGACCAAGCCAGGTTGGGCTAGTGTCGATATCGCGCTCCCGGCTTCAGGCGGCGGCGGCAGGCGTTCCGGTCGAGCTCGATACCGACGTCAATGGCGCGGCGCTCGCGGAACTGCGCTGGGGCTCGGGTCGCGGCTTCAACGATTTTGCCTACATCACGGTTGGCGCTCGGAATCGGCGTCGGACTGATCGTGAACGGCCGTCCGACCCGGCTTTGCTCATTCGGAGATGGGCCATATCCGTCCCGCGCGCTTGCCCGGCGAGGATTGGCCCGGATCCTGCCGTTCCATGGCGATTGCGTGGAAGGGCTCGCGTCCGGGACGGCGCTGAGGGCGCGTTTGGGGATGGGCTTTCCAGCTCGCTCCCGACGATGCGACCTGGAAATCGATTGCGTGGACGCTGGCACAGCTATGCCACGCGTCGTCGCCACGGCAGCGCCGTGGCGAATCGCGATCGGCGGCGGCGTTGTTGAGCGGCAGCCGCAGCTCCTCGGTCTGGTGCAGGCGAGGCTCGCCGAGAGCCTTAATGACTATACGCCTCTCCCGGCGGACGATTATAACTGCCCCCGGACCTCGGCAGCAACGCCGGCCGCTCGGTGCGATCGCGCTCGCGATGACGGCGCAGCCTTAGATAATGCGGCGAACGCGCTCCAGGACGATCTGCAACAGGTCGCCGGTCGCGATCCTCGGCTTGGTCAGCGTGTCCGAGATGCCGAGTTCCGCAAGCCCCCGCCAGAAGAAGCGCAGATCGCGCGGGTAGACTGGGCGGCGCGGCCTTAACCGATCCATCACCCCCATCACCGCCCTGCCGAGCATCGACGGGACAATCGGGACGAGGGCAACCGGTTTTCCCGTCCAGATCGCGTCGGACGTCATCGCCACGCTATCGGCAGTAACGCGGATCGAATCAGCCGCGGCAAGCAGGCCTGGATAGCTTGGCAGTCCCCCTGGACCGGTCAGCATTGTTGGTACCGAAGCCAGCCGCCGGCCGATGGCTTGCTTTAGGTAGCGCGGGGTTCGCGGGCTCGTTGAGACAATTACTGAGCCGCCCGCTCGCAGGGCTTCTTCCAGCATCTCATCCACGGTGCGCAAGACGGCGCGTCGCGAAATCTTCCAGTAGAGCGTCGGCCCTCCGACCAGCAGCAAGGCGCGCGGGGCGGGTAGCGCGTCCAGCGCGTTCGCGGTCGGCCTGCTCGGCGCGTTTGCTGCGCCGGTAATGGCCCACGGGATGCGGAACAGCTTGGGCGAGGGGGGAATGGGATATTGCGCGGTCGTGATCACCAGGTCGAAATGCTCAGGCGAAATTCTGGGGAAGCCGATGTGGATCGACCGCGTTCGACCACCGGACCGCCGATGCAGGGCCCGGACGAGCGGGACGCTGCGATGGCCGACGGAGATCGTCACGTCGGGCGAGGGTTCGGAAAGCAGGGCGCGACGCGCCTCGGTTGTGAGGCTTCGGAGCGATGCGCCGAGCAGTCGCGGGCCAAGGCGACGGAGGCCGTTGAAGTGAAGTTGTTTGACCTCGAACGGCAGGCCGAGTGCCTTGGCAAGCGCGATCACCTGGTCATTGTCGCCGGCTCGGGCGCCGACGAGCGCCCAGATGCGAAGCGGTGCGCTAGAGCCTTCCCTCGTCAACTCTGTCCCCCGGCGCCAGCAACGCTCGCACCGCGTCGGCAGCGCAATCGACAGTGTCGCAGACTTGCGTCGCGACCGGAAGCTCTACCGTCCCGACCAGGTGCCGTCGGCGCAGAACGTTCCAGAAGTTGGCGAAGTTGGGAAGCGCCTTGCGTGCTGTCGGCCATTCCCACAGCCATTCGGTCAGCAATCCCGCGAACGAATGACGAATGGGAATCATGCCCACGGGCTTATGGGTCAGGATCGCCTCGGACAGCATCGAAACGCTGTCGGCGGTAACGTGGATTTCGTCGCTATCGGCAAGCAATGTGGCAAAAGCCGGAAAGCTCTCGACCATCGCTTCATGACGGCCATCGAGAACCTCCGTTAGGAGTCGCCGCGTCGCATCCCTGGTGCGCGGGCTCGTGGCAACGATCAGGCTCCCTCGAGGCGAGCGCCTGCGTAGCGCGTCGATTGCCTCGCGAATGGCGCGATGATCCAGCTCCCAGTGTCGAGCAGGGCCGCCGACGGCGACCAGTCGGTGGGGGCGGGGGAGCCGCCGCAGCCAGTCGCGCTCCTCTGCTGTCGGACGCGCCTGTTTGGCCGGGTTCCCGATCGGCAGGTCGAGCTGCAGCTGCTTGCGGCCCTTGCGAGCATATTGGGGCGTCGTGATCTGGAGGTCGAAATCGTCGATCGCCTCGCGCGGATTGCCGACGTGAACCAGTCTCGCCCGGCCTCCCGTCGAGTCCCGGATATGGCGAGCGACGGGCACACTGGCATAACCGACCGCGACGACAATTTCGGGCCAGGGCGGCGCAACCAACGTCCGCGCTCGGCTCGACAAGATGATCAGGCCCTTCCTCAAAAAAGGCAGATGGCGAAGCGCATTGTAGCGCAGCCTTTTCGCTTCAACGCGATAGCCCAGTGCTTGAGCGAGGGCGAACAACTGATTGTTGTCGCCTTTCCGGCCGCCCAGGAGCAGCCAGACGAGCGGCTCCCTAGTCTCTAGTGGATCAGGTCGCCGGTGAGTCCGACGCTGAGGGAAGGAGCGATCGTAACGTTCCGACGAGCTAGCGCGAGCTCGCGTTTCCGCTTTGCGCAACATGACCGCTGGATGACCGAAGGCGTAACTTTGTTCCGTCGAAAATGACGAAATTGACCTATGTTACAGAAGGTTGCGGAGGATCTCGATGTAATGGGCCTGACTTTTTACGGGGCTAGCCGGGGCCTTGCAGCCAAATAACAGGCATCATCGATCCCGTACCCGATTAGTTCAAAGTAATTGTCCGGCGTGTTCGCTCGATGCTCGATCCCTCGTCCGCCACTATTGTGGATCACACGGCACAAATCCACCGCGCCCTGACGGGTGTCGATGAAAGCCGAATGGCCGAGCCATGACTTGTCGATCGGTGCGGTGTCGATCACATCTGCCGGCAACCACGCGAAGGCGTAATAGGGTTGGTGGCCCGTGACCCACCAACTGAAGTCACCTGCGCGAGCGTAGCCGTGTCCCCGCCAGGACGAGCTTAGAGCTTGGTCGCGCGTTGATACGTAAATCGTGGGTCGAATACCGATGCCGCCCGGCTCAGAGAGAAGCTTCGCGAATTCCTGTCGGTCGAGGTCGGGCGCCCCCATTACTAGTTGTTGAATATTACCTAGTTGACCGTCGGCACGAAGGCGCGCCACTTCGGCAAGCGCCAGGCGATTTCCCATGCTGTGCGCGATGATCGAAATACGGTGGAACCGGACCAGCAAAGGTGCAAGCATGCCCGGAAGCTCCTTGGCTGCCCACTCAGCGTCGGCTTCATCCCAGAAATAACCGGTCTTGCGCGCGAAGGATGGCCAGGTGAGGGCAACCACTATCCGGTCATGTCCCAACGCCATGCTGATCTTCGCCGCCCGATCGAGCGCGTCTGTGTTACTGTTGTTGTACCCGTGGATGAATATGACAGGCGGCGACTGTCCGGCGTTTTCTACGCGCTCCGCTAGCGCGTCCAACCACGCATCTTCCTGCACAAATGTGATCGCCTTCCCGTCGCTTGACGCGAAGCGAACCTTATCCGTTCGCCGGTTGGTCAGCGTGGTCTTTCCCTTCCTGCAGTCGGGAAGCCGGAGCGTCAGGAATAGGCGAGCGCTCTGGTCCGGCCGCTCAGGATTCGTCGAGCAATTCGCAACATAAGCAACACTGTCGATCGGACGCGGGATTTGACAGGCCGAAAGGGGACCGATGACGGCGAGTATCGCAAGCCGGAGGTGCATGACGGATTCCCTCGTCAATGACCGAGCGGTCGCACTCTCTGCAAATTCGTCGTGGTTGTCCAGAACACGAATGTTCTGGGCAAATGTCTAGAGGCAGGCCTCGAGGTAGGGCTGGTCGAAGCCGAACTGCTTGGCCTTCTCGAGCGTGTAGGGGCGCAGGCCCATCGAGCGATATTCGCCGATGATCTTGCCGTCCGGGCGTCTCGTCGAGATATTCGAACTTGAACAGCTCCTGGGTGACGATGACGTCGCCTTCCATGCCGATCACTTCGGTGATGTTGGTGGTGCGGCGCGAGCCGTCGCGAAGGCGCTTCACCTGGACGATGAGGTCGACCGAGTCCGCGATCTGGCGGCTGATCGCCTCCTTCGGAACCTTGATGTCCGACATCATCACCATGTTCTCCATACGAGCGAGGCATTCGCGCGGGGAGTTGGAGTGGAGCGTGGCCATCGAGCCGTCGTGACCCGTGTTCATAGCGGCGAGCAAATCGAAGCACTCGCTGCCACGAATTTCGCCGAGGATGATGCGATCGGGACGCATGCGCAAAGCGTTGATGACGAGGTCGCGGATGGTGATCGCGCCCTGGCCCTCGAGGTTGGCCGGACGGGTTTCGAGCGGCAGCCAGTGCGGCTGCTGCAAGCCGAAGCTCGGCCGCGTCTTCGATGGTGATCACGCGCTCGCCCGGGTCGATCATCTTCGACAAGGCGTTGAGCATGGTCGTCTTACCCGAGCCGGTACCGCCGGAGATGACGACGTTCATGCGGCTGGCGCCGGCGATCTTGAGGATCGTCGCCATCTTCTCCGACATCGAGCCGAAGCCGCGCATCATGTCGAGCGTGATCGGCTTCTCGGAGAATTTGCGGATCGAGATGGCGGTGCCGCGAAGCGACAGCGGCGGGATGATGACGTTGACGCGGCTGCCGTCCTGGAGGCGGGCGTCGCACAGCGGGGAGGTCTGGTCGATGCGGCGGCCGACCTTGTTGACGATGCGCTGGGCGATCTGGAACAGATGCTCCTCGTCGCGGAACTGGATCTGCGCGATCTCGAGCTTGCCCTTGCGCTCGACGTAGGTCTGCTCGGGGCCGTTGACCATGATGTCGCTGACCGCCGGATCGGCGAGCAGCTCTTCGAGCGGGCCGAGGCCGAGGAGTTCGTCGACCAGCACCTTCTCGAGCGCGAACTGCTCGCGGCGGTTGAGCGTGATCTTGAGCTCGGCCAGCACTTCGGAGATGATCGGGCGGAATTCTTCGGCGAGCTCGTCCTTGTTGAGGGTCGCCGCCGCTTCCGGATCGACGCGCTCGAGCAGGCGAGGAAGTACCTGCTCCTTGATCCGATGGACCGAAGCCTCGAAGCCCTCGACTTTGCTGCTGCCTTGGTCGCCGCTGGCATTCTGGCGAGCGGTCAGGCGGTCCATCGCCGCGCCGAGGGTGCCGGGCTCGGAAGGCGCTGCCTCGGCGGGAGGGGTCAGTTCGTCGATCGGCGGGAATTGTTCGCCGCCGGCAAGCTCGCTGTTGCCGCGAGCCGCCGGTCGAACTGCCCTTCATTGGCTTGGCGACACCGAAATTGGGCCGCCCGCCGCCGCCGCCCATGCCACTCCGTTTGCCGAATGCGCTCATGCCCCTGGTCACTCGCTCACTTGAAATTGAGCCACGTTGAATTAACGGGAGATGCCTAAGGAAAGACTAACCGTGCCAGGTTCAAACGCCATGACGGCATCGACGTCGACTCGGCGCAACCGGCGACATCAATTCGTACGTCTCGAGGCTGGTTCGGGTTCGAACCCTGTAATGCGCAAGGAGCGCGACGAAGGCCGGATCGCGCTGGAAGAAGGGCAGGATGTCGAAAGCCGCCTGACCGGGTCGTGGGCGCGGGACGATGATCCGCTTGGGCACGATGCAGGAGAAGTCAGCGACCGTCTCGGCGACGATCTGCCTCCCCAAAGACGCGAGCTTGGGATTAGGATTGCCCCGTCGCTCATTGTCGATGATCGCGATCATCATCCAGAACCCGTTGTAGCGCGACGCGTATCGGTAGCGGCCTTGCAAGGTGACCGACCAGGGAATGGCCGTTTCCGTGGTCAGGAACCCCACCGGCTCCCCAGGAGCGAGGCCCGCGACGGCGTTCGTCAGGTCGAAATTGGGCAAAGTCGGATGGCGCTGCTCGTCCAGCGCGAGAAGGAAAGGCAGAGCGAGGAGAACTGGGCCGCAGACTCCTCAATGCCGCCGATTTCGTGCCCTCGCTCGACAACAGAACCGCAAGGGCCAGTGAACCGCAGCCGAGCATCGGGATGGCGTGATAGGTCCAGCCCTTGAACTGGATGAAATACGCGGCCGCAAAGCCGATTGCGGCGATCAGCAGCGCGCTGGCGAACGATGCATCTTTGCGAAACGGATTGCCAAGGATCAGCGCTGCAAGGGCTATGGTTGTGAGTGCTAGGATGGCGAGCGGCCCGAACAAATACTCCGCGCCCGGGGCGCCGTAGACGCCATAAGCGAGCTGTAGGAGCGGCAGGATTCGCGACAGGAAGTCGGGTTCGATCGCGACGATGGCCGCGGCATAAGTGATGCCGACAAAGATGACGGCCAACGTCTCCGCCCTGAACGGCCGCCAGCGCCTTCCCTGAGCCGCGAGGAGCCAGAGCTCCAGCAGGATCGGAACCACCAGGAAATAATGTTTAAGTGCCAGTCCCAGACCCGCGCCGAGACCCACAAGCGCTGCCAACGCCCATGGCACCCCGCGACCGTCGCGGCGAGCGGCGATGAGGGTGATGTAGGGGATCGTCGCGATCAGGACGATCTGTTCGCGCTGGCCGACGTGCACCCAGGGCATGGCCGTCAACATGAGTGCGGCGTAAGCGAGGATGAACGCGCCGCGACCGCAGCGGGCGAACGGCAAGCAACTGGTGTGTGGCAAGGATGGAAAGCGCCGCCAGCGATCCGATCGCGGCGACCAGAACAGCCTCGACGCGCACATCGAGGAGCGCTGATAGCCGATCGATCGGCAACGCCATCCAGAACCACAATGGCGGATTGGTTTCGATGATGTCGGTGTAGAGATTCGCGCCGGCGTGGATCCGGCCGGCGATCCACAATTGCCAGGCGACATCGGAATCGACCGTGCCGCTCAGCCGGAAGGCCGTGACGACGGCGACCACCGCGAGCGCGAGCCACAAAGGTCGCTCGGCAAGGGCCGCAACTGCCCTTGGCGTCCTGGGCGTCGCTGCCGCGATGGAAGATGCTCCAGACATCGCCGCTGCTTCTAGCGGCTGATGGTAAATGCCGCGCTAAGCGGTCGCTGCTTCAGCGCTTTCGGCGAGGATGGTCAGGCCCTTGTCGCTGACCTCGGCGAAGCCGCCGGTGACCGCGATCCGCTCGGGCTGGCCGTCCTGGCTGCGATAGATGGCGACATCGCCGTTCTTGAGCGTCGTCATGTAGGGCGCGTGGCCGGCCATGATGCCGGATTGGCCCTCGGTGCCCGGGACGACGACCATGTAGACGTCGTCCGACATCACCAGCCGGTCGGGCGTCACGAGCTCGAAATGCAGATCGGCCATTAGTTCCTTGCCTTCAATCTTTGCGTCGAACGCGCGGGTCGCCGCGTCGAACTTGTCGCGGCAGCCGGTGTTGCAGAAGCCGACGACCTTGCCCCGATAGCGCGTCAGGCTGTCGGCGCTGACCGGATTGCCGGACCAGGGGCAGACGTCGTTGACGCAGTCTTCGAGGCGCAGATCGTCCGTCAGCGCTTACGCCTCCTGCGCCAGCTTCTCGGCCTTGGCGACCGCTTCCTCGATGCCGCCGACCATGTAGAACGCCGCTTCCGGCAGGTGGTCGTACTCGCCGTTGACGACCGCCTTGAACGAGCGGACGGTGTCTTCGACCTGGACGAACTTGCCGGGGATGCCGGTGAACACTTCGGCGACGTGGAACGGCTGCGACAGGAAGCGCTGGATCTTGCGGGCGCGGCTGACGATCAGCTTATCCTCTTCGCTAAGCTCGTCCATGCCGAGGATGGCGATGATGTCCTGCAGGCTCTTGTAGCGCTGCAGCGTCTCCTGGACGGCGCGGGCGGTCTCGTAATGCTCCTGGCCGACGACGGCCGGAGTCAGCACGCGGCTGGTCGAAGTCGAGCGGGTCGACCGCCGGGTAGATGCCAAGCTCGGAGATCGCGCGGCTGAGCGTGGTCGTCGCGTCGAGGTGGGCGAAGGAGGTCGCCGGCGCCGGGTCGGTCAAGTCGTCGGCGGGCACGTAGATCGCCTGCACCGAGGTGATCGAGCCCTTGTTGGTCGAGGTGATCCGCTCCTGCAGCTGTGCCCATGTCGGTCGACAGCGTCGGCTGGTAGCCCACCGCCGAGGGGATGCGGCCGAGCAGCGCCGACACTTCCGAGCCCGCCTGGGTGAAGCGGAAGATGTTGTCGACGAAGAACAGCACGTCCTGGCCTTCACTGGTCGCGGAAATATTCGGCCTGGGTAAGGCCGGACAGCGCGACGCGGGCGCGGGCTCCCGGCGGCTCGTTCATCTGGCCGAACACCAGCGCGACCTTGGAGCCTTCGGGCGTCGGGTTGCCGTCGGCGTCCTTGGCGATGACGCCGGCGTCGAGGAACTCGTGATAGAGGTCGTTGCCCTCGCGGGTGCGCTCGCCGACGCCGGCGAACACGCGAGACGCCGCCGTGGCCCTTGGCGATGTTGTTGATCAGCTCCTGGATCAGCACGGTCTTGCCGACGCCGGCGCCGCCGAACAGGCCGATCTTGCCGCCCTTGGCATAGGGCGCGAGCAGGTCGATGACCTTGATGCCCGGTGACCAGGATCGCCGCTTCGGTCGACTGGTCGACGAAGGGCGGCGCCTCGGCGTGGATCGGCGCCGACATGTCGCTGCCGATCGGGCCGCGCTCGTCGATCGGCTCACCGATGACGTTCATGATCCGGCCGAGCGTCTTCGGGCCGACCGGCACGCGGATCTGCGAGCCGGTGGCGTTGACGGTCTGGCCGCGGGTGAGGCCGTCGGTCGAGTCCATCGCGATCGTGCGGACGACGTTCTCGCCGAGGTGCTGCGCGACTTCGAGGACCAGGCGGTTGCCGCCATTGTCGGTCTCGAGCGCGGAGAGGATCGGCGGCAGGTCGCCTTCGAACGCGACGTCGACGACGGCGCCGATCACCTGGCTGACGCGGCCGGTGAGGTTGCTGGTCTGCGCGCGGCGCCTGCGGCGTCGGCCGGAGCGCGGCCTTCTTGGTGCGGGGCTTGGTCGGTCGGCGGCGGTGGCCATGCTTCTTGTCTTCCTTGCCTTCGGGTCTCGGTTACAGCGCTTCGGCGCCCGAAATGATTTCGATGAGTTCGGTCGTGATCGCGGCCTGGCGCTGGCGGTTGTACTGGATCGTCAGCGGTTGATCATGTCGCCGGCGTTGCGGGTCGCATTGTCCATCGCGGTCATCTGCGAGCCGTAGAAGCCGGCCTGGTTCTCGAGCAGCGCGCGATAGATCTGGACCGCGATGTTGCGCGGCAGCAGGTCGGCGAGGATTTCTTCCTCGTCGGGCTCATATTCGACGGCGGCGGGCGCTGCCGCCTTCGTCGACTGTGCCGGCTCGTTCGCTCGGCGCGCGCCGGGACCGGGATGATCTGCTCGACCGTCGGCTCCTGCACCAGTGTCGAGCGGAAGTTCGCATAGGCGAGGTGAACGACGTCGATGCCGTCGGTCGTGTAGCGGTCGACGAGGTCCTTCGCGATCGCCTGGGCGTCGGCGTAGGTCGGGTTCTTGCATCTCGGTGGTGTCGTATTGGGCGATGATCGACTGGGGATAGAGGCGCTGGATCACCGGCCGGCCCTTGCGGCCGACGATGTAGAACAGCACCGTCTTGCCCTGCGCCGATCAGATCATCGGCGCTTGCGGCGCGCGGCGCGCACGATGTTGCTGCTGAACGCGCCGGCAAGACCGCGGTCAGCGGTGGCGACGATGATCAGGTGGGTCTCGTCCTTGCCGGTGCCGGCGAGCAGCTTCGGGCTTTGCGGGCCCGGCGTGATGCGCGATGCCAGCGAACCGATCACTTCGGTCATGCGCGACCGCATAAGGCCGGCCGGCCTGCGCTCTGCTGGGCGCCGGCGCAGCTTCGCCGCCGCGACCATGTTGAGCGCCTTGGTGATCTTCTGCGTCGACTTCACCGAGCCGATGCGGATCTTGAGGGCTTTCAGACTTGCCATCGATTCCCTAACTGCGCTCACGGCTGAGCCTGTCGAAGCGTCCTCGTCCACCCTTCGACAAGCTCAGGGTGAGCGCGGTGTGAATGTTCCTATGCGAACTGCTTCCCGAACGCGCCGAGCGCGTCCTTGAGCGCCTTGGCCGTGTCGTCGTCGAGCGCCTTGGTGTCGCGGATCTTGGCCAGGATTTCGGCTTGTCCGAGCGGAGGTAGCTCAGCATCGCCGCTTCGTAGCGGACGACGTCCTTGGTATCGACGCTGTCGAGGAAGCCCTGCGTTCCGGCGAAGATCGAGGCGACCTGCTCCTCGACCGGCATCGGCTGATACTGCGGCTGCTTGAGCAGCTCGGTCAGGCGCGCGCCGCGGGCCAGCAGCTTCTGGGTCGAGGCGTCGAGGTCCGAGCCGAACTGGGCGAAGGCCGCCATCTCGCGATACTGGGCGAGCTCCAGCTTGATCGAGCCGGCGACCTTCTTCATCGCCTTGGTCTGCGCGGCCGAGCCGACGCGGCTGACCGACAGGCCGACGTTAATCGCCGGGCGGATGCCCTGGTAGAACAGGTCGGTCTCGAGGAAGATCTGGCCGTCGGTGATCGAGATCACGTTGGTCGGGATGTAGGCCGACACGTCGCCGGCCTGGGTCTCGATGATCGGCAGCGCGGTCAGCGAGCCGCCGCCATTGTCCTCGTTCATCTTGGCCGCGCGCTCGAGCAGGCGGCTGTGGAGATAGAAGACGTCGCCCGGATAGGCTTCGCGGCCCGGCGGGCGGCGCAGCAGCAGCGACATCTGGCGGTAGGCGACGGCCTGCTTGGAAAGGTCGTCATAGACGATCACCGCGTGCATGCCGTTGTCGCGGAAATATTCGCCCATCGCGCAGCCGGTGTAGGGCGCGAGGAACTGCAGCGGCGCCGGCTCGGACGCGGTCGCGGCGACGACGATGGAATATTCCATCGCGCCATTCTCTTCGAGCGCGCGGACGATCTGCGCGACGGTCGAGCGCTTCTGGCCGATCGCGACGTAGATGCAGTAGAGCTTCTGGCTCTCGTCGTCGCCGGCTTGTTGGCCTCCTTCTGGTTGATGAAGGTGTCGAGCGCGACGGCGGTCTTGCCGGTCTGGCGGTCGCCGATGATCAGCTCGCGCTGGCCGCGGCCGACCGGGACGAGCGCGTCGAGCGCCTTGAGGCCGGTCTGCACCGGCTCGTGGACCGACTTGCGCGGGATGATGCCGGGCGCCTTCACCTCGACGCGGCTGCGCTCGGTCGGTCTCGATCGGGCCCTTGCCGTCGATCGGGTTGCCGAGCGCGTCGACGACGCGGCCGAGCAGGCCCTTGCCGACCGGCACGTCGACGATGGTGCCGGTGCGCTTGACGCGTCGAACCTTCCTAGATCTCGGCGTCCGAGCCGAAGATCACGACGCCGACATTGTCGGCCTCGAGGTTGAGCGCCATGCCCTTGATGCCGTTGGCGAACTCGACCATCTCGCCGGCCTGGACGTTGTCGAGGCCGTAGATGCGGGCGATGCCGTCGCCGACCGACAGCACGGTGCCGACTTCGGAGACCTGCGGCTTCGGTGTCGAAATTGGCGATCTGGTCGCGGATGACGCGGGAGATTTCAGCGGCGCGGATATCCATGGTGTTGCTTAGCCTTTCATCGCGGATGCGAGACGGTTGAGTTTGGTGCGGATCGAGGCGTCGATCAGCTGGCTGCCCAGCTTGACGACGAGTCCGCCGAGGATGTCGGGATCGACCGTCGCGTCGATGGTGACGTCGCGGCCGGCGCGGGTGCGCAGCTGCTGCCTGAGCGCGGCGAGCTGGTCGTCGTTGAGCGGGTGGGCGGTGACGACCTCGGCGGTCGTCTCGCCGCGATGGTCGGCGGCGAGGCGGCGGAAGGCGCGGATGATCGATGCGGAGCTGCGCTCTTGCGGCCGTTGCGGGCGAGGACGCCGAGGAAATTGGTAGTGATCGGGTCGAGCTTGAGCTGCGGCGCAAGCGCTGCGAACGCCTTGCCGGCTTCGCTCGCGCGACACCAGCGGGCTCGCGATCAGCTCCGCGAAATCCTTCGAATCGACCAGCGCCTGATTGAGCGCGTCGAGGCTCTTGCCGACCGCCTCGATCTGTCGTTGGTCGCGGGCAAGGTCGAACAGAGCCGACGCGTAGCGCCCTGCTAAGCTGGCCCGAATGCCGCCGGATGTCTCCACGCGCGAAAAGCTCCAGAAACTGGAAATGTTGCCCCGGTATGAAAAACGGGGCGTGGCAAACGGGTTACCCCGCACGCCCCCATGGGTTGCGGCGGCCCCTAGCAAGGGGTGCGCGGCGATGCAACCGCCAAGCTTTTGGTTTGAACGCAAGCTCGCGGAAGCGGGCTGGGGTTGCGGTCCGTAGAACCGGGTCATGACATACCGAATCAAGGGGCTCGACCCCGCTCCATTTCGTCACCTCTACAACCGCTCCAATGAGGAGTTGGGCGATCTTGGGATCGTCCGGATGACGGTGACCCAGAAGCCGAGTTTCCCGTGCCGGATCAGCCTGACCGATCGCGACGTCGGCGAGGCCGTCCTGCTTCTCAACCACGTCAGCCACGATGTCGCCAATCCCTATCGCGCCAGCCATGCCATCTTCGTCACCGAGGGCGCGGAGCAAGCCGCCGAGTTCGTCGATCAGGTACCGCCTGTCTTCACGTCACGCGTGCTGTCGCTCCGCGGCTTCGATGCGACCGGGATGATGACCGACGCGCTGGTCGCCCAGCCCGGCGAGGCGGACGCGGCCATCCGCAAGTTGTTCGAGAACCCGGACGTCCAGACCATCCACGCCCACAATGCGGCGCGCGGCTGCTTCGCCGCCAAGATCGAGAGGAACTGACCATGGCCAGCCTTGCACCGGCGCTTCGCGAGCGTACATCGGACGGAATGGACAAGGTCTCGCGGCTGGATGCCGACACCGCCTGGGCAGCCTTCATGCGGCGCGACCGTAGCTGGGACGGACGCGTGATCGGCGCAGTCAAGACGACCGGCATCTATTGCAAGCCGAGCTGTCCCGCACGCCGTCCGAAGCGCGAGAACGTCGAGTTCTATGCGTCCGGGATGAGGCGCGGGCCGCCGGTTATCGCGCTTGCCTGCGCTGCAAGCCCGATGACGTGGGCCGCGATCGCGAAGCGGTGGCGCGGGCGGTGAAGCTGATCGAGGAGGCCGAGGAAACGCCGAACCTCAACCGGCTAGCCGAAGCGGTGGGCTATGCGCCGCATCATTTCCAGCGGCTGTTCAAGCGCAACCTCGGCGTCTCGCCGGCCGACTATGCACGAGCGCTTCGCAACCGGCGAGGCGAGGCCGCACTCAAATCAACGGGTCGCGTGACTGATGCCGTCTATGACGCCGGCTACTCGGGCCCGAGCGGCTTTTATTCGGATGCGAAGGAGAGGTTGGGGATGACTCCTTCGGCATGGCGCGGCGGTGGGCTCGGCGAGACGATCCGCTGGACCCATTTCGACAGCCCGATCGGCCGGATGCTGATTGCCGCGACGAGCAAGGGCATTTGCCGCCTCACCTTCGACGACAGCGAACAATCGCTTCGGCGGCTGTTTCCCAAGGCGACGATTATCGAGGACGCGGGCGGTCTTCGCGAGCTGGTCGAGGGAGCGCTCGCCGCGATCGACCGCCCGCTCGCGGCGCGCGAGCTGCCGATCGACGTCGCGGGCACCGCCTTCCAGGAAGCCGTCTGGCGCGAGCTTCGCAAGATCCCGGCGGGCGAAACCCGGAGCTATGCCCAGATCGCGGCCGCGATCGGCCAGCCCAAGGCGGTGCGCGCGGTCGGGACGGCAAATGGCGACAACCATGTCGCGGTGCTTATCCCGTGCCATCGGGTGATCCGCAGCGACGGCTCGCTCGGCGGTTATGCCGGCGGTCTCGATCGCAAGCGCCAGTTGCTTGCCGCCGAGGGCCATGCCGATCGGGCACCCGAGCTGCCGCTCGCCGACTAACCGCTTGCATCGCGCCCCTCGCTGTCTCTACCCGAGGCGAGGGGCATGGGCGACAGCGACATCATCGACGGGCGCGGGCGGCTCCAGCGGGTGATCGAGTTTCCGCTCGTAGCGATGCTGCTCGCCGCCGCGATTTTCATTGCGATCCCGGGAACGGTGGCGGGCCTGCTCGAAACCCTCTTCCGGGCACATCCGGTTGCCGGATCGACCGTCATCAACGCGCTGATCGTCTCGATCGCGATGGTGCTCACCTACAAGCTGTTCATCCGTCAGCTCGGTGCCGAGCCGCGCGATGATCTCGCCGGGCCGGGGGCCCTGAAGCAGACATCGGCAGGTCTCGCCATTGGGCTCGCACTGATGGCTGCGATCGTGGCAGTCGCGGCGGTGATCGGCGTGTACCGCCTGCAAGGGCCCGGCGATGCGCATTTCCTGCTTCCGGCGCTGGTGCTCGCCGGCTTGTTTCCGGCGGTCAGCGAAGAGCTCCTGTTTCGCGGCATCCTGTTCCGCTGGATCGAGGAGTTTGCGGGAACCTGGCCGGCGCTGATCATCTCCTCGCTGCTGTTCGGCGCATCGCATCTGGCCAACCCGAACGCGAGCGCGCTGGCCGTGATCGGGATCGCATTGGAGGGCGGGCTGCTGCTCGGCGGCGCCTATATGCTGACTGGGAAGCTGTGGCTGCCGATCGGCATCCACGCCGGCTGGAACCTGAGCCAGGGAGAGATTTTCGGCATCCCGGTGTCCGGCAAGCCGGTCGACGGGCTTCTCGCCGCGCGATTGACCGGACCACCGCTGCTCACCGGCAACGGCTTCGGCCTTGAGGCGTCCCCGATCGCGATCTCGATCGGCACGTTGTGCGCGGCGGTTCTGATCGTCCGCTCCGTGCGCGCCGGACGGCTGGTGAAGCCGGCCTGGTTTCGACGCGTCGTCTAGCGGCTCGCCACCGCCGATTTCGCCTGAAGCTTGGCAAGTTGCTCGCGGGCGGCGGCTCGCAGCGGCGATTCATGTGTGTCGGTCGCCAACGGCATTAGCGCCTGGATGGCGAGCGAATATTTCTGCTCCGACGCGAGCTCGTCGACCAGCTCCTGGCGGATCCGGGTGTTCGCAGGGAGCTTTTCAACCGCGGCGGCGAGGGCGTCGAGCGCATCCGCGGGTACCGCTTCGCCGGATGCCTTAACGCTCTCGAAAAAAGCGACATAGACCAGGGGGTTTTCCTGGTTCGCCTTGTTCGCCATCACCGCCAGGTGCCGGGCCTGCGCGGCCATTTCGGCGCGAGCGGTACCGGACAATGCATCGGCACGATCTGAGAGCAGGCGCGACTTCAGGACTAAGGCGTCGACGTTGGACGGCTGAATCGCCAGCAAGCGATCGGCCGCCTGCTCCGCCGCCTTGTCGTTACCGGCGGCCTTCTCGGCCTGCCCGAGGAGGACCAGGGCCGTGGGGTCGTCCGGGAATCGTGCGGTCTTGGCCTCGATCCGCTTAAGAACGTCAGCGCGCTGTCGGCGCTCACGTTCGCGGTCTTCGTCCTTTCGGTAAAGCGACAGGTCATCGTCGGAGAAAGCGATTGTTTCCGGGATCAGCGCAGCCTCGGCCGGGCCGACATCGGAAACTCGCTCGACGACCGGCTCATGGATGGAAACCTTAACCGGCGTGTAGGCGAAGCTTCCCTGCGACACGTAGAGGTGCGCCTCGCGGTTCAGCCGATCGAGATCACCGAAGGCAGAGGCGGCTTCAGCGGAACTCTTCCCCGCATTCAACGCCGCAAGGTATTGCCGCATTTGCGGTGACCGCTCTTTCGAGAAGGTCACGAAGTGGGTCATCGCCCACCCTTGGCCATAGAGGTTGAATGGGACCTTCTCGGGTGACCTTAGAAGGATGTCCTTCATGCTGACCCAGCCCACTGAAATGGTGTCCCCGCGCTGACGCGCCGGCCAACCGTAGGCGAGGCGTCCGTCCGGCAGGGTCTTGGTTGAGCCGATCAGTTCGGCAAATCCCTCGACATACCAACCGGGATAGGTCGCGGGGAAATATTGCAGCATGAAGTGATGCGCATATTCGTGGTGAAGGACGAGGCCCGGCGTGAAATCGCCCCTGGCCGAGATGAGGCGCCGCAAGGTCACCGCATAGGGGCCAAGGACGTTGCTGGTGTAGAAGCCGGCGACGCCGCTGTCGCGCTGGCCGAGCGCGGCCTGGACCTCCCCCTCATCCGCCATTTCGTAGATGCGGACCTTCACGGGCGGGCGCTCGGCGCTGAGGCCGGTCGCCATGCGCATCAGGCCGTCAATCCCCTCGAGGCCGCGCGCCAGCTCCTCGGCCTTATTGTCCGGGCTCTGGCTGTAGATGATGAAATGCTCGGTTTCGAAGCGTCGCCAGGCCGCATCCGCCGGCGAGGTGATTGCAATGGCGGCAACGGTCGCCAGCGACGCCAACACGATACGCATCAATCCCCCTTACTCGGCGGTCAAGGATTATCACCCGGCGAAGACGGCGCAAGTGCCTCTGCTTTCACCCTTTTCAGAGGAAGCTGTACGGGTCGACGTCGACGCTGACGCGCACTTTCGCGCTCCAGTCGAGGGCCGCGAGCCAATCCCGGATCACGTCCTGGACGTCGAGACTGCGGCGCGCGTGAACGAGAATCCGTTGGCGGTGCCGGCCGCGAAGCATGGCCAGCGGGGCGGGGGCCGGCCCGAACACCGCCATGCCTTCAACCTCGGGCGCGGCATGGCCGATGCGCCGCGCGACGCTGTCGGCTTCTGACGAGTCTTCGGCGGAGATGACGATCGCAGCGAGGCGTCCGAATGGCGGCATCGCGGCCTCGCGACGGGATTCGGTCTCGGCCGCGTAGAAGCCCGCCGTGTCGCCCTGCACGAGGGCGGCGATAACCGGGGCCTCGGGATCGTGGGTCTGGACGAACACGCGCCCAGGCTTGTCGCCGCGGCCGGCGCGGCCGGCTACCTGTTGAATCTGCTGGAAGCTTCGCTCGGCCGCGCGAAGGTCGCCACCCGACAGGCCGAGGTCCGCATCGACGACGCCGACGAGCGTGAGGTTCGGAAAGTGATAGCCCTTCGTCACCAGCTGGGTGCCAATGACGACATCGATCGCACCCGCTTCCATCGCGCCGACGAACTCAGCGGCGCGGAGCGGCGACCAGATCGTGTCCGACGTGACAATCGCGGTCCGAGCAGCGGGAAACAGTTCCGCGACCTCATCGGCGATGCGTTCGACCCCGGGTCCGCACGCGACCAGGCTGTCTTCCGTCCCGCATTCGGGGCAGGCCTTGGGCGGCGGCATGACATGGCCACAATGGTGGCAGGCGAGGCGGTGCATCAGCCGGTGCTCGACCATCCACGCCGTGCAATTGGGGCATTGGAAGCGATGCCCGCAGTGCCGGCACAGGGTCAGCGGCGCGAAGCCCCGGCGGTTGAGAAACAGCAGCGATTGTTCGCCGCGATCGAGGTTGGCCTGCAGCTCCTCGACCAGCGACGGCGCCAGCCAGCGGCCGCGCGGCGGCGGGTCCTGCGTCAGGTCGATTGCGCTGATCGCCGGCATCGATGCGCCCGCGAACCGTTGCGGCAGATTGACTTCGCGGTAGCGGCCAACCTCGACCATGTGGCGGCTCTCGATGGCGGGCGTCGCCGAGGACAGGATGACGGGAATGTCCTCGAACTTGGCCCGCATCACGGCGGCGTCCCGGGCGTGATATTGAACCCCATCCTCCTGCTTGAACGACGGTTCGTGGGCTTCGTCGACGACGATCAGGCCAAGGTTCGGATAAGGGAGGAACAGCGCCGATCGGGCGCCGACGGTCACGGCTGCTTCACCGCTGGCGATCCCGCGCCAGGCGCGGCGGCGCTGCGACGAGCGAAGATCCGAATGCCACGCGACCGGTTGGCAGCCGAACCGCGCTTCGAACCGCTTGAGGAACGGCTCCGTCAGCGCGATCTCGGGTAAGAGGACCAGCGCCTGCTTGCCCTGGCGCAGGCACGCGGCGATCGCTTCGAAATAGACTTCGGTCTTGCCCGAGCCGGTAACGCCATCGAGCAGCACCGGATCGAAGCCCCGGCCGATGGCCTCGGCCAGGCTTCGCGACGCTTCGTGCTGCTCGGCATTCAGGTCCGGTCGGGCATGATCCGGATCGGGTTGGGGCAGCGGCCGGTCGGCGACGACCGCGATGGCTTCCAGCGCGCCCGTGGTGACCAGGCCGCGCATCACCGCGTCGCTGACCTCGGCATGATCGGCGAGTTCGCGCACCGTGCCCTGCCGGCCCTCGATCGCCGCCAATGCCTTTTCTCGCTGCGGCGTCAGCCGGACGGGCACCTGGCCGTTGGTGCGATATTCGGTGAGCTGACGGGGACCATCCAATGCCGCCGACGACGGCAGCACCATCCGCAGGACCGAGGCCAGCGGGCTCAGATAATAATCGGCCGTCCATTCGCACAGGCGCCGGAGCGGGGCGGCGATTGGCGGGACCGGCAGCGCGGAAGCCAGCGGCCGAAGCCGGTTGTCCCCGACTTCCTCCGCCGGCAGCCGGTCGGCTTCCCAGGCGACCCCCAGCAACTGGCGCGGCCCGAGCGGAGCGACGACGACGGAGCCCGGCTCGACGTGCATGCCGTCCGGCACGCGGTAATCTAGCGGACCGAGCGCGGCATTCAGGGTGACGACGCGGGCGCGCGGCAGGCTCATTTCAAACGAAACGCAGCAAATGCAGCAAGCCTACGCGCGCGCATGGGAGTCCCGGTGCGAGTGTTGGTTCGAGCGGAGAGTCCCGGTGGCGCGGCTCTGATCATTGGTCGCGCTTAAGCACAAGCAGGCTGCTGTAGGACAGTGGGCCTCGATCCGCGATCGAGCCTTACCTCGGCGTGGATACGATCGCGAAACGACTAGGGTTCGAGGCCGACGCCTGTTATACTTCTGCGCCGGACCTTCGCTGAGAGCTCGCGCCTGACCGGCAAGCGCGCGTCAGGAGGTTCGCGAGTGGCTGAAGCCTCAAGCCGGCGATTTCATATTCGGGCGCCCGGGGTCATGGGGCTGGCGAACCTGCCATTCGGTTTCTACGGCGCGGCCGTCCTGATCACGGTGCCCCAGCTACTGGCGGCGAGAGGCGTTCCACAACCGACGATCGCCGCGATTACTGCAACAGCGATGATCCCGACGTTTTGCGGTTTCCTGCTCGCGCCGATCCTGGACGTGCATTTCAATCGCCGAACCTACGCCATCGTCTTCGGCTTGCTCACCGCGGCGATCGCCACGCTTGCCCTCTTGTCGATCGATCAGCTCGGCCAATTCACGGCATTGCTTGTCGCCGGCTTCCTCGCCGCCAACCTCTTTTTCAACGCCCTTGGCGGGTGGCTTGGCGACGTTGTCGGCAAAGGCGACGAAGGGAAACTCGGCGCCAGCTTCACCATCGGCAACGTCGGCGGCTTCGGTTTGGGCGCGATTTCGTTCATCACGCTGATGCGGTGGTTACCGGAGCAACTCGGTGCGGTCGCCGTCGGTGGATTGATCGCGGCGCCGCTGCTGATCTGCTTTTTTATCCCGCCGTCCCCCACGCTCAGGCGTGGGGTGAAGGAGAGCTTCTCGGCGCTGTTTCGCGATATCGGCCAGTTGATCCGCAAGCCGGCCGTGCTCCGCACCCTCTTCATGTTTGCGCTGCCTGCTGCATCGTTTGCGTTGACCAACTCGCTCGGTGGCCTTGGAGCGCGGTTCGCGGCTTCGGAGCGGTTCGTGGCCGTAATGGCAGGTACCGGGGTGGCCGTTGCCGCGATCTTCTCGTGCATGATGGTGCCGGTGATCCTCAAGCGAGTGAAGCCGCGGCCGCTTTACCTTGCGGTGGGCGGTATCGGTGCCTTGTTCACGCTGTCGCTTATCGTTTTGCCCAGGACTCCGGCTGTCTTTGCCCTAGCGCTGATTGGCGAGAACGTGTTCCAGGCTGCCGCATTCGTGGTCGAATGCACAATCGTGTTCCGGTCGATTGGCGATGACAATCCGCTTGCCGCGACCCAATTCGCTCTGCTCCAGGCGGCGACGGCGCTGCCCATCACTTACATGCAGGCCGTAGACGGCGGGGCGTTCAGTCGGGGCGGGGTGTCCGGCGTGTTTCTCGTCGATGCGGGCCTGTCGCTGGTCGCGTGCGCGGTGTTGGTGCCGCTCGTGCTGCACTGGAACCGGGTCGAGACATCCACAGCGCCAGCCATTCAGGCGCTACCGGCCTGAGTGGCTACTTCCCGCGCTTCTTCCGGTGGCTGTCGAGGTCAAGCACGGCGGACTCGTCGTCCGGCTGGAGCAGGCCCAGCCGCCTCGCGACCTCTTGATACGCTTCCTCGACGCCGCCCAGGTCCTGGCGGAAGCGGTCCTTGTCGAGCTTGTGGTTGGTCTTGATGTCCCACAGCCGGCAGCCGTCCGGGCTGATTTCGTCGGCCAGGATCACACGGGCGAAATCGCCATCCCACACGCGGCCGAACTCGAGCTTGAAGTCGATCACGCGGATGCCGATGGCCGCGAACATGCCCGACAGGAAGTCGTTCACCCGGATCGCCATGTCGGCGATGTCGTTCATCTCGTCCTGCGTTGCCCAGCCGAAGCAGGCGATATGCTCGTCGGCGATCATCGGGTCGCCGAGCGCATCGTCCTTGTAATAATATTCGATGATCGTGCGCGGCAGCTGGGTGCCTTCTTCGATGCCCAAACGCTTCGAGAGCGAGCCCGCGGCGACGTTGCGGACCACGATCTCGATCGGGATGATCTCGACCTGCCGAATGAGCTGCTCGCGCATGTTGAGGCGGCGGATGAAGTGCGTCGGCACGCCAATCACCTGGAGCGCGGTGAAGATGTGCTCGGAGATGCGGTTGTTGATGACGCCCTTGCCGCTGATGGTCCCACGCTTCTGCGCGTTGAACGCGGTGGCGTCGTCCTTGAAATATTGGATGAGCGTGCCGGGCTCCGGACCCTCGTAGAGGATCTTGGCCTTGCCCTCGTAGATCTGGCGGCGGCGGGCCATCGGTGCGCATCACTCCAACGAAAAGCGGAAGGAGCGCCGCTATAAGCGAGGAGGGCGGTGCGTGCTAGCCCGCCCTCCTCACCGTCCGGTCAACGGATTCGGGCGCCTCTCTGCTTGCCCAGCCAGGGAGCCGAATATTCGATCCGGTTCAACACTTTGAAGGCGTTGCCAACAGCCTGGCCAAAGCGGGTAGCGATGTCGACGATTGCCGAGTTCAAGGCTTCGCGACCGGCCCTATAGTCACGGTCGAACATTTCATCGATCATGGTGTTCATCCTTTCATCGCCAGACGGGGGTCAGAGCGCCAGCGGATAGCCGTCGATGCGGTCGTTGGCGGCAGCGAGCGCGCGTTCGATGACATCGAGCCGGCAGGCTTCGTTCAGCGCTCGCCACGAGCGCGCCGTGGTTCGGCCCGATTCGGCCCTGGAGACCTGCTCGACAGGTCCGTCTTCGATGAACGCACGGGTGCTGAGGCCATAAGCCATGGCAAGTCTCCTTTCCTGTTGGTGGTCGCCGGCGGAAGCGGGCTGTGAGGGGAGGGATCTGCTCCCGCCAGCGACTTGAACGCCATGTATGATTCGGGCGCTCGTTTCGCCAATCAAACGCTTGGCGAGTCCGATAAGCCGGCCTTATCGAGTCCGTGAATCAGCGGCGGCCGAGCGCTCGTTCGATGTCGCGAACCGCGGTGGCCCAGGCGTTGCGTCTCCGGCGCGATCAACTCGAAGTGGCCGGACGCCGGAATCCAGTCGATCGTCACCTTGTCGCCGGCGGCGCGCATCCGCTTCTGGTAATCAGTTGCGAGCAGGGTCGGGACGATCGGGTCGTCGAGGCCGTTGACGAGATATTGGCGGACTCCGAGCGGCGCGAGCCGAGGCACCGAGGTCTCCGAATAATGGCCCGCCGCCAGCTTCGCGCTGACCGTCTTCCCGCAGCCGTTGTCGACCTTCGTCTCGAGCTCAAGATCGGGCAGGCCCCCCAGGCTGACCACGGCCGCGATGCGAATGGGACGAAGTGCGTGGACCGGGCTCGACGCCGGCAGTCGCGGCCGACCCGCCAACCACAGTCCAAGATGACCGCCGGCGGAATGCCCGACGGCGACAATTCGGCTGGTGTCGAGATCGAATTCGCGGGCGTGATCGCGCAGCGCATCCGCCGCCGCCGCGACGTCGAGGAACGTCCCGGGATAGCCTCCGCCGGGGCGGTCGACCCCGCGATAGTCGATGTTCCACACGGCGATGCCGCGGCGCCTCAGGTCGTCCGAGACCCAGTCCATGAGATGGCGGTCGGCGACGTCGGTCTGCCAGCAACCGCCGTGGATCATCAGCACGGTCGGGAACGGGCCACGGCCCGCGGGAAGCCAGACGTCCACGACCTGCAGCGGGTCGGTGCCGTAGCGGACCGTCGTCGTCGGCGTCGGATGAGATCGGGCCTTGAGGTCCGAGAATTTGATGAGCGCGGGTGCCGGCGCGGCCGCAACCGTGCCGATCAGAGCGATTGCGGCCAAGGCTCGGAACAAACGCGACATCATACCTCCATCACCACCGCGCCGGGTTAGAATGGCGCGCGCCGGTCTGGTCAAGGCGCGCTGTGTTGCGGCCCGGAGCCGAGCCGGACTAAGGTCGATCAATGCGGCGACTTCCCCCACTGGCGGCAATCAGGGCGTTCGAGGCTGCGGCCCGGACCGAGAATTTCACGGCGGCGGCCGCCGAGCTCGGCATGACCCAGGCCGCCGTCTCCTATCAGGTCAAGAGCTTGGAAGAGCGCCTCGGCTCGCCCTTGTTCGTGCGCGAGAAGGGGCGGGCCCGTCTGACCCCCCTTGGCCAGCGCTTGCTGCCGGCCCTGTCGACGGCATTCGACACGATCGAAGCGGCCTTTGCCAGCCATCGTGAGGAAGATGAGTCGCTGCTGACCATCACCACGACCCACACGTTCGCCAACACCTGGCTCGCGTGGCGGCTCGGCGGCTTCCAGATGGAGCATCCCGACCTCGCGGTTCGAATGACGACGAGCAATGAGATGTGCGACCTGCGTGGCGGCGATGCCGATGTCGCAATCCGCGGCGGCGGCGGCGGCTGGGAAGGGCTGGAAGAACATCGCCTGTTCGAATCCAATTTCACGCCGATGGCGAGTCCGGATTGCATCGCGGCTGCGGAGCGCAAGGTTGGCCGCCGGCTCGAGCCGCGTGACATCGCGCGGGAGAATCGGATCAATCCCGCTGACGATTGGTGGCAGCAGTGGTTTGCCGACAATGGCGTTCCAGCCGACGAGGCGATCCTGCGCCGGGCCGGGATCCGCCTCGAGAACCAGGCGAACGAGGGGCATGCCGCGATGGGCGGGCAGGGGTTCGCGCTTCTGACGCCATTGCTGTGGAAGGGCGACGTGGCCGCAGGCCGGCTTTGCGTTCCGTTCCCCGACCGCATTTCGGTGCGCGGCTGGGCCTATTGGTTCGTCTACCCGCGCGAGCGCCGGATGATCCCCAAAGTGAAGCGGTTTCGCGAATGGCTGCTCGTTGAAATGGAACGAGCCGTTGCCGAACAAGATGGCGGCTGGGCTGTGCAGGGACGGATTCCCTCCGTCACCGCGAGTTCATAAGCTCCGGAAAACAACGGCTTAAAGTGCCGTTTAATTCATGTTCTCGCAACTTTGGTTAACGAATTGGCTTGATTTGTTAACCGTTTTAGCGTTCCGTCCCGTCGTCTAGCCGACGTTTTGTACGAGTCGCGACCCTCTTGGGGCGAAGGGAGCGCATGGTTCATTTGGCGTTTGAGGATAATCAATTCGTACGGGTTCGGAGGCGTACGACGCTGCTTTGCGCCTGCGCGATTGCGGCGCTCGTCGCTGATCCAGCGCTCGCTGTTGCCGGCGGTCCCGGGCAATCGGGCGACCTCGCGGCCTCCCGCTTTTCGGTCGATCGCGGAATGAATTCGCGACGGATCGAGGATGTTCCGTCGCTGCCGGACGTCGTCCGCGGCGCTCCGGCCTTAGGCAATCCAGAAGCTGGATCGGGTCCGATGTCCTTGCCCTCGACGGTCACGGGACAGGGCTCGACATTCGATGTCCAGGTCCAAGCGCCGACGAGCCGCGTAGAGGCTGCTACCACTAACGCGGCGCCGCGAGACGACCAGGTGGTCGATGCTTCGGTTCGCGCCGCCCTTGGTCCCGAAGCGCCACCGAGCTTGTCTCAGGTCGAGCGAATGCTGGTCATCAGCCACGCGCCGCCGGCTGCCGAGAGCGCGCGGATCGAGGACGGCGCGATCATCCTTTCGAACCCGCTTTCCGCCGCCGCGCCCGAAACGGCAAAGCTTAAGGGGGCGCTGAGCGCGGCCGAGGGGGGCGGCCACGGCAACGCGAACCCGCCTTCGTCGACGGATCATCCGCACGATCCGCCGCTGCCACCGGAGACGCATCCCGCGCCGACTCCGCCGCCTGAGCATCCGGACGATCCGCCGCCGCCACCCACCGATCATCCGCACGATCCGGTGCCACCGCCGTTGGACCATCCGCACGATCCGCCGCCACCGCCGGTGGACCATCCACACGATCCGCCGCCGCCACCCACGGATCATCCGCACGATCCGGTGCCACCGCCGGTGGACCATCCGCATGATCCGCCACCACCGCCAGTGGACCATCCGCACGATCCGCCGCCACCGCCGGTAGACCATCCCCACGATCCGCCGCCGCCAGAGCATCCGCACGATCCGCCACCGCCGCCGCCGGAGCATCCGCACGATCCGCCACCGCCGCCGCCGGAGCATCCGCACGATCCGCCACCGCCGCCGCCGGAGCATCCGCACGATCCGCCTCCACCACCACCGCCGCCGCCACCACCGCGGGCACAGGTACCGCGCGATGAAATCGTGATGTCGGTGAACAAGCCGCCGAGCCGGAACCAAAACGACGCCGATGTCCTCGATCTCTCGCAGCTCAATCCTGGCGATGGCTTCGCCGAGATCGAGACGGGCGTGACGAGTGGCGCGGATTCCAACACATGGGACGAGATCAACGTCGACCGCGACGGTCACGTGGAGAGCTGCGACGACAGCGCCTCGAACGGGCAGTCCGTCGACCATCCGGGCGCGGCGGTCTGCCGCTCCTCACAGTCGTCGAAGAATTAGAAAAGCACGCCCGAACGGCTGGCAGATCGGAGCCGCGCTTGGTAGCGACGTGGCATGGCCGACCCTGACATCTCATCCGTAATCGAGACCCCGTTCGATGCTGCGCTGTCCGAGCGCTATCTGGTCTATGCCCTGTCGACGATTACCGCTCGCTCGCTTCCTGACGTCCGCGACGGGCTGAAGCCGGTTCACCGGCGCCTGCTTTGGGCGATGCGGTTGCTGCGGCTCGATCCAGCGGGCGCCTACAAGAAGTCGGCGCGGGTCGTCGGCGACGTCATCGGCAAATATCACCCGCACGGCGACCAGTCCGTCTACGACGCAATGGTCCGCCTCGCGCAGGATTTCGCGCTTCGCTATCCGCTGGTCGACGGCCAGGGGAACTTCGGCAACATCGACGGCGATAATGCCGCCGCCTACCGCTATACCGAGGCGCGGCTAACGCCGATCGCGATGCAATTGATGGCCGGGCTCGACGAGGGCACCGTCGATTTTCGCGCAACCTACAACGGCGAGGAGGAAGAGCCCGAGGTCTTTCCCGGCCTGTTCCCCAACCTGCTGGCCAATGGCGCAAGCGGAATCGCGGTCGGCATGGCGACTTCTATTCCACCCCACAACGTTGGTGAGCTGATCGACGCGGCGATGAAGCTGATCGACCGCAAGCGGATCGACGATCGGGAACTGATGGAGATCGTCAAAGGGCCGGATTTCCCCACCGGCGGCGTGCTCGTGGACGACCGCGAGACGATCCTGAAGGCCTATGTCAGCGGTCGCGGCGCGTTCCGGCTGCGCGCGCGGATCGAAATCGAACGGGAAAAGGGGGGTGGCTGGTACCTGCTGGTCAGCGAAATCCCGTACGGCGTCCAGAAGTCCAGGCTGATCGAGGACATCGCGCAGCTGATTGCCGACAAGAAGGTGCCGATCCTCGCCGACGTTCGCGATGAAAGCGATGAGAAAGTGCGGCTGATCCTCGAGCCTCGGGCACGGACGGTCGATCCCGGGCTGCTCCTGGAAAGCCTGTTCAAGCTGACCGATCTCGAAATCCGCTTTCCGCTCAACCTCAATGTGCTCGACGCCACCCGAACGCCAGGCATCATGAGCCTCAAGGAAGCGCTGCTTGCCTGGCTCGCGTTCCAGAAGGACGTGCTGGTGCGCCGGTCCGAGGTTCGGATTGGCAAGATCGACGACCGGCTGGAGCTGCTGGAAGGGTTCCTGGTCGCCTACCTCAATCTCGATCGGGTGATCGAGATCATCCGCACTAAGGATGAGCCCAAGGCAGTGATGATGGCCGAGTTCTCGCTCACCGACCGCCAGGCGGAAGCCATTCTCAACATGCGCCTTCGCAGCTTGCGCAAGCTGGAAGAGATGGAAATTGGCCGCGAGCGCAAGGCGCTGGTCGACGAGCGCGAGGACCTTACGAAGCTGGTCGCGGAGGAGGCCTTGCAATGGCGCCGGTTGAGGAGCGACCTGAGAAAGGTCCGCGACAAGTTCGGTGACGAACGCCGCACTCGGATCGAGGAAGTCGCGCCGGCGCGCGAGATCGACTGGTCGGCGATGATCGAAAAGGAACCGATTACGGTCATCCTGTCACAGCGCGGATGGGTCCGCGCGATGAAGGGCCATTTGGCGCTCGACCAGGTCGGCGACCTCAAGTGGCGCGAGGGCGATGGCCCCTTCATTCACTTCCATGCCCAGACGACCGATCGGATCGCGCTCTTCGCCTCGAACGGGCGCGTTTACACGCTCGCCGGCGACAAGCTTCCGAGCGCGCGCGGCTTCGGCGAGCCGGTGCGCCTGTTCATCGACCTCGATGCGGAGGTCGACATCGTCCAGTTGTTCGTGATCCGGCCGGGGATGAAGCTGTTGCTGGCTTCGTCGGACGGCAGGGGCTTCGTGGCCAGCGGCGATGCGACGATCGCCGAGACGCGCAAAGGCAAGCAATTGGTCAATGTGCGTTCCGGCGGCCGGGTCGCCGTCGTCAAGGCAGTGGCGGAAGCCGCCGACACCGTCGCCGTGATCGGCGAAAACCGGAAGATGCTCGTCTTCCCGCTGGCCGAGCTTCCCGAGCTCGGCCGTGGCCAGGGCGTAACGCTTCAGCGCTACCGCGACGGCGGACTATCCGATGCCATCGCTTTTCCGCTGACGGAAGGCTTGACCTGGATGCTTGGCGGCGAGAGCGGCCGCATGAGGACGGAGACCGACCTGTCGCCGTGGCGCGCTGCCCGAGGCGCCGCGGGCCGGATGCCGCCGATCGGATTCCCGCGCAATAATCGATTCGGTTAGCGCCAAGCTAACCCCGGTTAACAACGATGGGCAGAGGTTGAAAGACACCTCGAATTAACCCCTGTCCTCCTAAGAAGCCGGCATGCAGGCTGCAGCTTCTCGGCCGGCGGCGATCCAGCGATCGCGTCGGACGGCCAGATCGACGATTTCTCCAGGCATCGCTGCGGCCGGCGACCTCGGCTTGCTCGACGCGCTTCCGATTGCCGCCGCGATCTTCACGTTGAATGATGGCAAGCTGTGGGTGGAATCGACAAACCCGCGGTTTCTCTCTCTTGCCGGATGTCACGGTGCGCCGTCAGCGTTCATTGAGACATTCAAGCGATATGCCGAGGGGGCTGGAGGAATTTTCATCCGGGCATTCCTGACCGACCCGGCCGCCGCTCCAGACGAGATCGAACTAATCGAGGGCGAAGGCGTTGCGCGCCAGTTCCTCAAGCTCAAATTGGCGCCGCTTGCAGCCAGCCCGTCGGGGACCAGGCGCTGCCTGGTGAGCGTAGTCGATCGGACCGTTGAAGTCCGTGCCGAAAATCACCTGCGCGCCGAAATGCTGCGCGACAGCCTGACCGGCCTGCCCAACCGGCTCGCATTTAGTGAAGCGGTCGAGAAGGCTGGCGAAAACGTCGCCCGCGATCTCGATCATGCGGTTCTTGTCGTCGACATGCTTCGGTTCAGTCGAATCAATGAATCGATGGGCAGCCTGGCCGGTGACGAGCTTTTGATCACTTTCGCTCGCCGTCTCATTCTCGGGCTTCGCGCCGGCGATGTCCTGGCGCGTACCGGGGGCAATGAATTCGGGGTTCTCGTCTCGCTGAAGCGCGGTGTCGAAGATGCCCTGAAAGCCGCGGAACGAATCCAGCGGGTGATGGCGACGCCGTTCAAATTGTCGGAGCTGGAAATCCGCGTGGAGTGCGCGATCGGTGTAGCGCTGATGCACGCGGGGGAGGATCCGGAAGAATTGTTCCGCAATGCCCAGTTCGCCGTCAAACAGGCGAAATCGGCGGGGCGGCCGCAAGTTTACGAACCGCAGCAGGCGACGGAAGCCCGGCGCCGCTTCTCGATCGAGACGGAGCTTCGCCGAGCGCTCGAGAAGGACCAGCTCAAATTATTCTACCAACCCTTGATCAACCTTAAGTCGGGCGAGGTCGCGGGATTCGAGGCGCTCGCCCGCTGGACGCATGAGGATCGCGGCGAGATAAGTCCGACGGAATTCATTCCGGTTGCCGAGGAATCCGGACTCATCCTCACGCTTGGCCGCTGGGCAATGGACAAAGCCACCAAGACGCTTGCTTCCTGGGACGAGAGGGTCGGCGAGCGACTTCCGGTTTACGTCGGCGTGAACCTGTCGGCGATCCAGGTCGCGCGAGACGATATTGCCGACGTGGTCGAAAGCGCGCTGAAATCGAGCGGCATTGGCGGCGATCGGCTGTCCCTCGAGCTCACGGAAAGCTGCATCGTGCAGGATCCGGGGCGGGCAACGCGCGTCTTCGATGCATTGAAGGCGCTCGACACGACCGTCGCCATGGACGATTTCGGCACTGGCTATTCCAGCCTCGCCTACCTGCAGCGGCTGCCGATCGACGTGCTGAAGATCGATAAGAGCTTCGTGTCCGGGATGATGGTCGACCCCGACGCCGTCGCGATCGTCCGCGCCGTGCTCAGCCTCGCCGAGGCGCTTGGCATGTCGACCACGGCGGAAGGGATCGAGACGGTCGAATTGGCGACCACTTTGGCGACGCTCGGCTGCGCATCGGGTCAGGGCTTCTATTTCGCTCGACCGCTCCCCGAAGATGAGGCGATCGATTTCTGGAAATCCCGCCGCCGCTAGCCCGGCGCCGTGATTCAGGCGGCCTCGAGCAAATCCGAATAACGGCCCGGGCGGCGCCCTGCTCCCGCCGACGCGAACGTCGCGACGATACTCTTGACCAAGGCCGGATGGCGCACATCGGGCGGGTGGACGCCGATGCGCATGACCTCAAGCCGGGCATGACGAAGCGCCGCGGCGGCGAGGAGTGATGAGGCAAGGCGCAGGCGCGTCCGGCTCGCCCAGGTGATGACCGGGCCGCTCGCCAACGTGTCGCCGGTCGCCGGTGACCACACCCGCAAATGATCTTCCGCGATCGGGATCGCGCAGCGCGCAGGGCTTCAATTGCCCCGGGCCCGTACAGCCAGGCAGGCGCGACAAAGCCGTCGATCCCGCGGCCGATCACGTCTTCGACCAATGTTCGCCCTTCGACGATCCGTTGCAGGCCTCGCCCTGGCCAAGACCCAGGAACTCGCCTTCGCTCGCGGTCATGAACTTCGCGCGCAGCCGCGGACCCGCCCCGTGGTGGGCACTGTCATCCCGATGGATAAAGCCGTGGAGGAACATTTCGATGCCCTCGTTCCGCCCAGGTCCGCAGGCGGCGGGCGAACGGCGATCCCGGAATGATCGGCGCTTCGCCCCAGTGGTTGGGGACGACCAGCATGGCCAGCTTCGATCCGACATGCGGGCGCAGGAGGTCGAGCAAGCCGATCGACTTCGCTCTCGAAACGCGGCGAGACGTCGTGGATCGATGCCAGCAGCAGGCGGCGCGACGTCGAGGGCATGATCAGCCCTGCGCCAACGACCGGCCGCGCCACGCCGATCGAGCCCATGAACAAAGCTTCACTTGAAGTTCACCGCCCTGCCCAGTCTCGAACTGCCATGCGGATCGTCGACGTTTGCGCCTTCTATACGCCCGCCGGCGGCGGTGTTCGTACCTATGTCGACGCCAAACTTCGGGCCGCGGCGCGGCTTGGGCCACGAGATGATCGTGTTCGCACCGGGGGAGCATCACGAAGTCAATCAAGCGAGGACCGGGCGCGGTGCTGGTGACCTTGCCGTCGCCGCGGCTCCCGGTCGACCGGCGCTATCGCTATTTCGACGACGAGCGTGCCTTCATGCCGCGCTGGACGCGTGGCAGCCGGACCATATCGAGGCATCGTCGCCGTGGTCGAGCGCGACGACGGTCGGCCGCTGGCAGGGCGCCGCGAGCCGGTCGCTGGTCATGCACTCCGACCCGCTTGCCGCCTATGCCTATCGCTGGCTCGGCGGATTGGTGGCGATCGACCGCGATCGACCGCTGGTTCGGCCGGTTCTGGCGGCACCTGCGCGGGCTCGGACGGATGTTCGACATCGTCGTGTGCGCCAACGACGCAGTTGGCGGAGCGGCTTCGGCGCGGCGGGATCGCGAATAGCCGAGACGGTGCCGGATGGGTGTCGAAGCCGGGCTGTTTTCGCCGGCGCTCCGGTCGCCGGCAGTTGCGCGAGCGGGGCGCTTCAGGCGCTCGGCCTTGGTCGCCGACGCGATCCTTCTCGTCGGCATCGGCCGCTTCTCGGCCGAGAAGCGGTGGGAAATGGTTATTCGCGCCGTCGGCGAAGCCGCGCGACGGCGGGAGGTAGGGCTCCTGCTCGTCGGCGATGGCCCGAAGCGCTGCACGCTGGAGATGCTCGCCGAGCGAATCGCGCGACGCGCCGTGTTACCGCGGATCGACGACCGCGACGAACTCGCCAGCTTGCTGGCCAGCGCCGATGCTCTGGTTCACGGCTGCGAGGCCGAGACCTTCTGCATGGTCGCGGCCGAGGCGCGCGCGAGCGGCATTCCGCTGATCGTCCCGGACCGGGGCGCGGCGTCCGACCAACTTGTGCCCGGCGCGGGGGCCAGCTACCGGGCGGCATCCGAGGTTTCGCTGGAACGGGCGATCGGCCGTTTCATCGATCGCGGGCCCGGAGTTTCAGCGGGCCGCCGCCGTGCGCGCCAGCCGCGTCCGGACCATGGACGAGCATTTCGCCGAATTGTTCGCCCGCTACGAGGGGCTGGCGCCGCACCGTGTCGCTCAACGCCGTCCTGCCCGCTTTCATCTCCGAGCTTGCCGAGTTGGCGCTATGCGCTGGATCGGCGCACCCCTGAACACCTAGCGCAGCGGCGTTAAGCGCGTCGCGCGACGATTTCCTCGAACGCCTCGCCGGTGGGAAAACCGGCTTCGATCCACTGATCCTCGATATCGCGCAAGGTCCGCGCCACGATCGGTCCTTCGGGCAAGCCCGCGCTTGATCAGCGCGCCGCCGCCGATCGGCAAGCGCGGCTGCATTCCAGCCGGCGATGTTCGGCCGCATCTTCGGGCTGTCGCTCGGCCAGCAGCAGCCGGTCGATCGCGCATTCGGTCTCCCACGCGATAGGCAGAGCGCGCGCGGCGAGGACAAGTGGCCGCGCCGCGCCGCGCAGGCCAAGCCGCTTGCGCGCCTTGTTTGACAGCTTCAGGCGCGCGGCGATGCTCGGCAATCGGGCTCGCGCGGGCAGCAGCGCCGCGAGCCGCCGCAGCGCGTCGGGCGCAATCCGGCCTCGCGCTCGGCTTGCGATCAGGCTTCGAGGCCGGCGAGGCGCTTCCGAGTCGATTTCCGGAAGGACTGGCTCCAGGATTCCGTGTCGAGCATGATCGCGACCGTGCCGCCGGGTCGGGCAGGCCGAGCAGCTTCAGCAACTCGTCGGCGATCCGCTCGCGCGACAAGGCCATCAGATCGTTGGCCCGCGCGGTGCAGGCGTCGAGCGCCGCGGCTGTCCGGCTCGCCGGTGCCGAAGCGCGCGTGGAAGCGGAAGAAGCGCAGGATCCGCAAATGGTCCTCGGCGATGCGCTGCAAGCGGGTCGCCGATGAAGCGGATGCGGCGCTGCCCAAGATCGTCGAGGCCGCCGAAATAATCGAAGATCTCGCCGGTCGCCGGGTCGGCCGACAAGCGCGTTGATGGTGAAATCGCGCCGCGCCGCGTCTTCCTTCCAGTCGTCGGTGAAGGCGACGGTGGCGCGCCGGCCGTCGGTCGTGACGTCGCGTCGAAGCGTGGTGACCTCGAACGGCTGGCCGTCGCTGACGGCGGTGATCGTGCCGTGCTCGATCCCGGTCGGGACCGCCTTGATCCGCGCCTTCTCCAGCCGCGCGATCGACTTCTTCCGGCGCGAGCCGGGTCGCGAGATCGACGTCGTTGACCGGCAGGCCGAGCAGATCGTCGCGCACCGCGCCGCCGACGTAGCGCGTCAGCCCCTCGTCGCGCCGAGCGCGTCGAGCAGCCGCGCCATGCCGCGCTTCTTGCGCCATTTGGCGGCGTCGAGGCTCAGCTCCACTGCAGCCTGCGCGACAAGATTGACGATCATCGCCGCGGTCGCCCCCCAGATCCTGCGGCCGTTCCAGTCGATCTCGTAATAGTGGCGCTCGCGGCCCTGGAACAGTGCGCTTCGACGCTGCTGATTGGCGGGGTCGAGGACGAAGCCGAGCGGGGCTTCGAACCAGTCGGCGACTTCATGCTCGTGCGGCTCGAGCGGCAGGTCGGGCGGAATGACGCCGAGCACCGGGGTGACGACGATAGCCGGTGACGGTCCGGTAGGGGTCGATGCGCGCCGACCACGTCGACGGCGGCCGGGTCGAGCAGAATTTCCTCATGCGCTTCGCGAAGCGCGGCGGCGATCGGCGTCTTCGCCGGATCGATCCGCCCGCCGGGAAAGGCGATCTGTCCTGCATGGGTGCGCAAATGCTCGCGGCGGACGGTCAGGATCACGCCGGGCTCGGCGCGGTCGGTGATCGCGATCAGCACCGCGGCGGCACGTCCGCTCGCGCGCTCGAGTTCGGGCAGGTCGCCGGCGAGCAGGCGGCTCGCGCGGCGGCGTTCGCCAGCGCGTTCCGAAGCCGGTCGGCGAGGCGTCATTCGGCGGTCTCCAGCGGGAAAAAGGTGCCGTCGCTCCAGATGCCCGGCGGCTCGCCGCCTTCCGGCGAGCGCGAGCTCGGCAAGCTCGTAATAGACCGGGCGCGCGAGCTCGGCTTCGAGCCCATGGCGGACGAGAATGCGCGGCGAGGGGCCGTGTTCCGTCTCGACGATCCGCAGCGGATGATCGGGGCCGAGGATCACGGCGTCGCCGCTGTCGAGCGCGAAGGCGATCCGCCGGTCGCGCCCTTCGCCCTCGCTGTGCATCTCGATCGCGCGGAAGGCGGTGCGACTCGACGTCGATGTCGAGCTTCTCGACCGGCGTGACGAGCACGTGGCGGCCGTCGGGCTCGCGTCGCAGCACGGTCGAGAACAGGCGCACCATCGCCGGCCGCCGGATCGGCTCGCCCTCATGATACCAGGTGCCGTCGCGGGCGATGCGCATGCCCGAATGGCCGCAGCGCTCGGGATTCCAGCGATCGACCGGCGGCAGGCGGCGCTCGTCGATCAGCGTCTGCAGCTCGGCGAGGCTGATGCCCTGCAGGTCGATCGGTGGGCGGCTCTCGGGCATGGCCGCTGTCATTGGATTGCTTCGCGACGCGCTCGGCTCAAGGCAGGAGTTCGCATCGCGAATGGACGAGCCGACGCGAACCGCCATCGTCACCGGCGCCGGCAAGCGGGTCGGCGCTGACGATCGCCCGAGCGCTGCTCGAGCGACGGCTGGGCGGTCGTCGCGCATGTCCATCACGCCGAGATGAGGTGCCCGAGGGCGCGACGAAGGTCGTCGCGGACCTCGCCGATGCCGACTGCGCCGAACGCGATCTTCGCGGCGGCGCGAGGGCTGCCGCCGGTGCGGCTGCTGGTCAACAATGCCGCGCGCTTCGCCTGGGACGGTTTCGGCGAGTTCAGCGCGGCGCGAGTTCGACGCGCACATGGCGGTCAACGTCCGCGCGCCGGCGCTGCTGATCGACGCGCTTCGCCGCGCGGCACGCCGGGCGGCGACGCGCTGGTCGTCAATCTGCTCGATTCAAAGCTCGCCGCGCCAAATCCCGACTATCTCAGCTACACCTTGTCCAAGCAGGCGCTCGCCGGCCTGACCGAGCTTGCGGCGCGGGCGCTTGCGCCGCGGGGCATCCGGGTCAATGGCATCGCGCCCGGGCTGATGCTGCGTTCGAGCGGCCAGAGCGAGGAGAATTTCGCGGCGATGCATGCGAACAACCCGCTCGGCCGCGGCGTCGAGCCGCGAGGATGTGGTCGGCGCGCATCCGCTATCTTGATCGGCGCGCGCTGCGTCACCGGCCAGGTGCTCGACGATCGATTCCGGCCAGCGCTTCATGGGCTCGACCGCGACGTCCAGTTCCTTGGGACGCATGAGCGTCGCGAAGCCGAAGCTGACGGGCCTGGTGCCGCACGATCTCAAGGTGCGCTCGGCGCGGATCCTGCTCGAATCGCTCGAGGTCCAGGCGGACATCGGCTTTCACGATTTCGAGGTCGGCGCGCCGCAGCGGCTGCTGGTCACGGTCGAAATCTGGCTCGAGGATCCGGCGCTGCCCGCCGATGACGATCCCGCACCGTGCGTGGAATTACGATTTCCTGCGCACCGAGGTCGAGGGGATCGCGGCCGCCCGCCGCTACAACCTGCAGGAGACGCTGGCGCATGCGATTTTCGACCGCGTCGCGGCGTTCCGCGGAGTGCAGCGCGCTGCGGGTGCGCACTGTCCAAGCCCGACGTCTATCCCGAAGCCCACGGGGTGGGGGTTGAAATCGCTTCCTTTGCCGGGACTGTGGCCCGACGACTGACCACTGCCGTAGCGAGCGCGGGTTTCAGGCCTTCCGCATGTGGAACAAAATCCGTTGCGCGGCCTTTGAGGCGGATATAAGGAGGCGCGCTTGCCGCCGATGATATGTTGATACATCGGTGGATCCATCAAGGGCGGGGCGCGCGTCCGAACGCCCGGTCTGACCGTGGATCCGCCACGGCGTGTCGAGGAGAATTGCGGGTTAATGTCCTACGCCCAACGCAAAGAGATCAGCGGCAACCGGACTCTGGCGATCATCATGGTCGTCGTCATCCAGTTCGGCTGCGGCTACGCGATCGTCACCGGCCTTGCCTACAACGTCATCAAGAAGGCGGCCGCAGGACCTCAAGACGTTCGACGTGGAGGAGCAGCCGCCGCCCCCGGAAAAGCCGCCGCCGCCGCCCAAGGACATGCCGAAGGTTCCGCCGCCGCCGATGACTCCGCCGCCGCTGGTGCGGATGGAAGCGCCGCCGCCGCCGATCCAGACGGTCGACGGCGCCGCCGCCGCCGGTACGTTCCGCCGGTTCGCGCCGCCGCCGCCGCCGCCGCCGCCGCCGCCGCGCAAGGTGCAGTCGGCGCAGAGCGCCAAGGGTGACTTGCGGACGTTGTTCAGCGCGCGACGATTATCCGGCTTCTGCCCAGTCGGCAGGCGCGGAAGGGACTGCGCCGGGCGTCGTGACCATCGGTCCTGACGGGCGCGTGGTCGGCTGCAATATCATCCGGTCGACGGCAACAGCGCGCTGGATTCGGCGACGTGCAACATCCTTCGCCGCCGCGCCAAGTTCACGCCCGCGCGCGACAGCAACGGCAATGCCGACGACTGACACGATCACCACGCCGCCGATCGTGTGGCGTCTGGAAGGCTAATCAAGACTCAGATTTTAACAAGACAGATTTTCAGAAGGAAAGCACAGTTATGCAAGCAGCACCCGCCGCAGGATGCCAATCCATATGGCCTCGTCCCCGCTCTCCAGCAGGGCGGCATCATCGCCATTTCGGTGTTCGCGATCCTGGTGATCATGTCGATCGGCACGTTCTACATCCTGTTCACCAAGCTGATGCAGCAGCAGAAGATCATCAGCCAGGGCCGCAAGGTCCGCTCCAGCTTCTGGAACTCGCCGAACCTGCGCGAAGCCGCGACCAAGCTCGAAGCGAAGAGCGCCTATCGCGCGATCGTCGACGATGCGCTTCTCGCGCAGGACCAGCACGGCAAGCTGACCGATCCGATCGACCAGCACGACTGGATGGCCAACAGCCTGGCGCGCAGCCAGGGCGCGATCGGCGCCCGTCTCGGCGAAGGCCTCGCCTTCCTCGCGACGGTCGGTTCGACCGCTCCGTTCATCGGTCTGTTCGGCACCGTCGTCGGCATCTACCGCGCGCTGATCAAGATCGGTGCGTCGGGCCAGGCGTCGATCGACGCCGTCGCCGGCCCGGTCGGTGAAGCGCTGATCATGACCGCGCTCGGCCTCGTCGTCGCGGTTCCGGCGGTGCTCGCCTACAACTGGCTGGTCCGCCGCAACAAGTCGATCATGGAAGACCTCGCGGCCTTCACCAACGACCTCCACGGCTATCTGATGTCGGCCGGCGCGGTGAAGCCGCGCATCGGCGGCGGCGGCACCTCTGGTGCCGGGCGCAGACGCCGGCGCGCGGCCGCGGCCGCTCCGAGCGAGCCGCGTCCGGACACCGACGACCGCCAAGTAATCGAGTCGAGGCTCCGGTCCGCGTTCGGGCCGGGCCTCGATCGGATTGAAGTAAAGAAAGAGACCAGCCTCATGGCAGGAACTAGTAATCCAAGAAGGCGAAGACGAAGCGATGTCGGACATCAACGTCGTTCCGTTGACCGACGTGATGCTGGTGCTCCTGATCGTCTTCCTGATCACCACCCAGGTGATCAAGCAGGCGGTCCCGATCAAATTGCCCGAACGTTCGCTACGAACCGACGATGACCAAGCCGGAGAACGTCTCGCTGACGGTCCGCAACGGCCCTGGCGGCACCTGCGAGGTCTATTGGGGCGTGACCAAGGTCACTCAGAAGGACCTGCTCGATCGCGCGGTCGCAGAAGCTCGAAGACGCAGATCAAGGCGGTCGGCGGCGTCCAGAACATCAACGAAGAGAATATGCCCGAGGCGCATATCCGCGGTGACGTCAACACGCAGTACAAGTGCATCGGCGCGGCGATCATCACCATGCAGCAGGCTGGGTTCCAGCGTGTCGGATTCATTTCCGAGCCGCCGCCGCTGGCCGGCTATCGGCCCGAATAGGAGTATTTCGCCATGTCGATGCAAACCACGAGCGACAATAACGACGGCGAACCGATGCTGGACATCAACATGACGCCGCTGATCGACGTCATGCTGGTTCTTCTGATCATGTTCATCATCACCATCCCGATCCAGACCCACGCGGTGAAGCTCGACTGCCGGTCAATCAGCCGAATCAGCCGCCGCCGCCGATCGATCCGGTGAAGAACAAGGTGCGCGTCAACGCGCAGGGCCAGATCCTGTGGAACGGATCCCGGTCACCATGCAGCAGCTGCGGCATATCTCGACACGACCCAGCAGATGAACCCCATCCCGGAACTTCACCTGCAGCCCGATGCGACGGCGCGCTATGAAATCGTCGACGAGTGCTGGCGGTCACCAAGCAGGCCCACGTCCAGAAAATGGGCTTCGTCGGCAACGAATATTATACCAGCGTCTTCTAGGCGTTCCGGCCTCCGGAATGCGATAGGGCGGTTCCGTCGGGGCCGCCCTTTTCGTTGTCGCAAAGGACAGGCTGGCGCTGAGCTCGCATCGCCATGCCATTGCTCGCGCGCGCATGAGCGATCAGCGCCGCTTCGCCGTGGTGATCCTTGCCGCGGGGCAGGGCACGCGCATGCGTTCCGACACGCACAAGGTGCTGCACCCGATCGCCAGCCGGCCGCTGCTGCTCCACCTGCTCGACAGCGTCGATGCGCTCGGGGCCGACAAGCGCGTGGTGGTCGTCGGCAAGGGCCGCGACCAGGTCGAGGCGGCAATCGCCGGCCGCGACGTCGCGATCGCCGTTCAGGCCGAGCAAAAGGGCACCGGCCACGCCGTCCAGCAGGCCGCGGACGCGCTCGCCGGCTACGACGGGCCGGTCCTGATCCTCTACGGCGATACGCCCGTTCGTCGAGGCCGAGACGCTGCGGCGAATGCTCGACCGGCTGGACGGCGACGATGCGGCCCGGCGTGGTCGTGCTCGCCTCCTCGCCCGACGATCCGCTGAAATATGGCCGGATCATCCTCGGCGACGGCGACCGCATCGCCAAGATGGTCGAATATAAGGACGCGACCGAGGAGGAGCGCGCGGTCCGGCTGTGCAACTCGGGCATGATGGCGGTGCGCGCCGCGCGACCTGTTCCGCTGGCTCGGCCAGGTCGGCAACGACAATGCCGCGGGCGAATATTATCTGCCCGACATCGTCAACATCGCGGCCGCGCGAAGGCCGCGACGGCGGTGGTCATCGAGGGCGATCCGTACGAAGCGGCGGGCGTCAACAGCCGCGCCGAGCTCGCCGCATCTCGAGCTCGAATGGCAGCGGCGCCGGCGCGAGCAGGCGCTCGACGAAGGCGCGACGCTGATCGATCCCGAAAGCGTCTGGTTCGCCTACGACACCAAGCTCGGCCGCGACGTGACGGTCGAGCCGCACGTCGTGTTCGGGCCGGGCGTCGAGGTCGCCGACGGCGCGACCATCCACGCCTTCAGCCACATCGAGGGCGCGATCGTCGGCGCGAAGGCGAGCATCGGCCCGTTCGCGCGGATCCGGCCCGGGACCGCGCCTCGCGAGACGCACCAAGGTCGGCAATTTCGTCGAGCTCAAGAAGGCCGAGCTGGGCGAGGGCGCCAAGGTCAATCATCTGTCCTACGTCGGCGATGCCGAGGTCGGCGCGCAGCGCGAACATCGGCGCGGGCACGATCACCTGCAATTACGACGGCTTCGGCAAATATCGGACGGTGATCGGCGAAGGCGCGTTCATCGGCTCGAACACCGCGCTGGTGGCGCCGGTGACGATCGGCGACGGGGCGATCGTCGGCGCGGGCTCGGTCATCACCAAGGATGTCGAGGCGGACAGCCTTGCGCGTCGAGCGCAGCGAGCAGAAGGGCATCGCCGGCTGGGCCAAGCCGCTTCCGCGAACGGATGACGCGGAAAGGCGGCCGAGTAAGCTATGTGCGGAATTGTCGGGATTGTCGGGAAGCGCGACGTCGCGCAGCGGCTGTTCGATGGGCTCAAGCGGCTCGAATATCGCGGCTATGATTCGCGCCGGCATCTGCACGATCGACGACGGGCGAGCTCGAGCGCCGCCGGGCCGAGGGCAAGCTCGACAATCTCGCGCGCGAGCTCGGCCGAGATCCGCTCCACGGCAACACCGGAATCGCGCATACCCGCTGGGCGACGCACGGCGCGCCGACCGTCGGCAATGCGCATCCGCACATCGTCGGGCCGGTGGCGCTGGTCCACAACGGCATCATCGAGAATTTCAAGCCGCTCCGCGACGAGCTGATCGCCGAAGGGCGCGAGTTTCGAGAGCGAGACCGATACCGAGGTCGTCGGCCATCTCGTCGCCCGCGAGATCGAGCGCGGCGCCTCGCCGCAGGACGCGGTCGCGGCGGTCCTGCCGCGGCTTCACGGCGCCTTCGCCATCGCCTTCCTGTTCCGCGACCATCCCGACCTGATCATCGGCGCGCGCATGGGTGCGCCGCTGACCGTCGGCTATGGCGAGGGCGAGAATTACCTCGGCTCGGACGCGCTTGCGGTCGCGCCCTGGACCCAGCGCATCGCCTATCTCGACGAGGGCGACTGGGCGGTCGTCCGCCGCGAGCGGCATCGAGATTTTCGACCGCGACAATCAGCCCGGTCGAGCGCGAGATCGTCGAATCCGGCGCGTCGTCGGCGCCGGTCGAGAAGGGCAATTACGCGCCATTACATGCAGAAGGAGATTTTCGAGCAGCCGATCGTGGTTGCCCAGACTCTCCAGAGCTACGTCCGGCCGTTCGAGGGCGAGGTCGCGCTGCCGGTCGCCGACGCCGACCTCGCAGCAGGTCGACCGCCTGACGATCGTCGCCTGCGGCACCAGCTATTACGCCGGGCTGGTCGCCAAATATTGGGTCGAGCAGTTCGCGCGGGTGCCGGTCGACATCGATGTCGCGAGCGAGTTCCGCTACCGCGAGCCGGTGCTCGAGCCGGGCGGGCTGGCGCTCGTTCATCAGCCAGTCGGGCGAGACGGCCGACACGCTCGCGGCGCTGCGCCACGCGCGCGCCGCAGGAGCAGCGCATCGCGGTGGTCGTCAACGTGCCGACCAGCTCGATGGCGCGCGAGGCCGACCTGCTGCTGCCGACCCATGCCGGGCCCGGAGATCGGCGTCGCCTCGACCAAGGCCTTCACCTGCCAGCTCGCGGTGCTCGCCGCGCTCGCCGCCAACCTCGCGCGCGCCAAGGGCCGGCTGACCCGCGACGAGGAGCAGGAGATCGTCGCGCATCTGCAGGAGGCGCCGGCGGCGCTCAACGCCGCGCTCAACCATGACGACGAGATCGCGGCGATGGCGCACCTCATCGCGCCGGCGCGCGACGTGCTCTATCTCGGCCGCGGCCCCGACTATCCGATGGCGCTCGAAGGCGCGCTGAAGCTCAAGGAAATCAGCTACATCCACGCCGAAGGCTATGCCGCCGGCGAGATGAAGCACGGCCCGATCGCGCTGATCGACGAGGATGTGCCGGTGATCGTCATCGCGCCGTCCGGGCCGCTGTTCGAAAAGACCGTCAGCAACATGCAGGAGGTCCGCGCGCGCGGCGGCAAGATCGTGCTGATCAGCGACGCCGACGGGCATCGCCGAGGCGGGCGAGGGCTGCATGGCGACGATCGAGATGCCGGAGGTCCACCCGCTGATCGCGCCGCTGGTCTATGCGGTGCCGGTGCAGCTGCTCGCTTATCACGTCGCGGTGCTCAAGGGCACCGACGTCGACCAGCCGCGCAACCTGGCGAAGAGCGTCACGGTCGAGTGAAGCGCCAGGTCTAAGCGGCGCCGCTGGCGGCTTCGAGTCGCCGAATGTGTCGGCTCAGTCGGCTCGTACAGGAAGTCGATCACGGTGCGCACGCGCGGCGTGTGACGGCAGCGCTCATGGGTGAACAGCCACAACACGCGGCCGTGGCCGCCGCGCGGCGGGACGCAGCGGACGAGATCGGGATCGCGCATCGGCAACGATGCAGGGCAGGACGGCGATGCCGAAGCCGGAGCGAACGCCCGACAGCAGGCCCCCCGAGGTCGCATGGTGCATGGCCACCTGCTGCTCCAGGCCGAGCTCCTTCAGCCACGACTGATAGTGCGAACCATAGATTGCCGCCGCCGCCGCCGATGAACGCGTGGCTCCTTGAGGGCGGCGATGTTGGCCGGAGCGCCGTGGCGATGCGGCGTAAGCGCGGCTGCAATATAGCGTCCAGTCGTCGACGCAGAGCTGGCGTCCGACCAGGCCCGCGGGCTGGTCGCCGCCCTTGGTGCTCCGCAGCGAGATGTCGGCCTCGCCGGCGCCGAGGTCGCGGACCGTCTGGCTGGTGTCGAGCTCGATCATGATCTCCGGATGTTGCTCGTGAAGCTCGCGCAGCATCGGGGCGAGCAAGGTGATCGCATATACTTCTTCGGTGGTGATCCTCACGGTTCCGCTGACGTCGCGCGATTGGGCCGCCGCGGCCTCCGCAAAGCCGTCCGCGCGCTGTCTCGACCTGCTCGGCGCGGGCGAGCAGATCCTCGCCCGCGCGGCGTCAGCGCGTAACCAGCCTGGCGCTTGTCGAACAAGCGAACCTCGAGCGCCTCTTCAAGCGCGGCGATCCGGCGCGCGACGGTCGTCTGGCTGACCCGCAGGGCCTTGGCGGCGGACAAGCGTGCTGCCAAACCGCGCGACGGCAAGAAAATATCGCAGGTCATTCCAGTCGAGCATGACGGCGCTCCTAGCGGAATACGGCTCGTGGCAGTTCTGCAAATCTGCAGAACGATAACACGAACTCGTGGCTCACGTAAGTTGCGAATTGAGACTAATTGAGAGGGTCGCTTTTGAAAACAGGAGGCGACCGATGAAACAGACCCTCAAGATCATTGCTGCATCCGCGCTCTGTTACCGGCGTGCTGCTGAAGGCGGCGCCGCTGCTCGCCGAGCCCGCGCTTCAGAACGTCAGCGTGGTCCATACGACTGACCTCGACCTTTCTACAGTGGCGGGGCGCAACGCGCTCGATCACCGTCTGGTCGTGGCGGCTTATGACGTGTGCGGGCCGGCGTCAGACAGCGATCTTTCCGGACAGAACAAGGCGCGCGCCTGCCGCGCGGACGTCCTTGCGAAGGCGCGCTCTGACGGCGCTCAACTGGCGAGCAGGGGCCGTTCGATCAGGGTGGCGGCCGCCAATTGATTGCCCAGCTGAAGGCCGTCCGGGCTTCCCCTGGGCGGCCTTCTTGCTGTCCGCCCTCCGACGCCATACCAAGCCGTGATGAAGGTTCGGGGCGGATGTCATTGCGGCGCGGTGCGGTTCGAGGCCCAGATAGGTGAGCCGCCGGTGCCCGCACTCGACTGCAATTGCTCCGTGTGCCGAATGACGGGCTTTCTCCACATCATCGTGGCTCACGAGCGGTTCGAGTTGCTCAGCGGCCCCGACGCACTGACCGGCTATCGCTTTGGTACCGGCACCGCGGAGCATCTGTTCTGCCGCCTTTGCGGCGTGAAGAGCTTTTATCAGCCGCGATCGCATCCGGGCGCGTGGAGCGTCAACGCCAATTGCCTGGATCAACCAGTGGAGCTGGCGATGGAGCAGTTCGACGGGCAGAATTGGGAGAGCGCCTCGGACAAGCTCAACCGTTCGGCCTGAGCCCGTCGAAGGCCTGCGCTTGGCTGAGACAACAAGAAGGACGGTCACTCGACAAGCTCGGGACGAACGGTGAAAGGGTGTCCATGCACCGCCCGCTGCGCCTGAAAATTGATCGTGCCGCGCTTCAGACCAACTGGCGCTGGCTTCGGGATCGAGCCGGCGCCGCCGCGGGCGCGGCGGTAAAGGCCGATGGCTATGGGCTCGGCGCGCGGGAGGCCGTCGAGGCGCTAACCGAGGCGGGCTGCCGCGACTTTTTCGTGTCGACCTGGGCGGAGGCCGAAGCGCTTGGCGCTCTGCCGGAGGCCAGCACCGTCGTTCTGCATGGCGTCGGACCGGACGACGGGGAAGCCGCGCTTCGTCAAAGAGCACGTCCGTGCCTGAACACGCTCAATCAAGTTGCACGGTGGAAAGAGATCGCGCCCGGCCGCGATTGCGACGTGATGATCGACACCGGCATGAACCGGCTCGGCCTTCGGCCGACCGAGATCGCCGCGCTCGATGGCCTCAGCATCGATACGCTGCACAGCCACCTCGCCTGTGCGGACGAGGACAGCTCCCTCAACGAGATGCAGCTGGAACGCTTTCGCGCGGTCCGGTCAGCCGTTTCGGCCAGGCGCTACAGCCTCGCCAATAGCGCCGGCATTTGTCTCGGCCGCGATTACAGCTTCGATCTCGTTCGGCCCGGCTTGTCGCTCTATGGGGGCATTCCGCGCGCGGAGGCGGAAGGAAGCATCCGCCAGGTCGCGCGCGTGGAAGCGCAGATCGTCCAGCGGCGGACGATCCCGAACGGTGAAAGTTGCGGCTACGGCGCGACCTTCGTCGCCAGGGAAGACACCGAGGCGGCAATCCTCAACATCGGTTATGCGGATGGTTATTTGCGCGGTTTTTCTTCGCGGGGTTCGGCGTTTGCCGGGGAGTTCGCGCTCCCCGTTCTGGGCCGAGTGTCGATGGACCTGATCGCCGTCGGCGTCGACGCCGCGCCGGGCCTCAAGGAAGGCGAGTGGGTCGAGATCGATTTCGACCTGCCGTCGGGGGCGAAGCAGTCGGGCCTTTCGCAATACGAGTTGCTGACGTGCCTCGGCGACCGCTTCGACCGGCGCTGGGTTTAGCCCGCTCCCCGGGCGGGGGCGTCTTGGGTTTGTAGCGGCACAAGTCGATCACGGGGCAGCGCCAGCATTCTGGAAGCCGCGCTTTGCAGGTGTAGCGGCCATGGAGGATCAGCCAGTGGTGCGCGTCGCGGCGGAAGGGCTGCGGCACGACTTTCTCGAGCTTGGCTTCAACCTCGTCGACGTTCTTGCCCGGCGCGAGGCCGGTGCGGTTGCAGACGCGGAAGACATGCGTGTCGACCGCGAATGTTTCCTCGCCGAACGCCGTGTTGAGCACGACATTGGCGGTCTTGCGGCCGACACCGGGCAAAGCCTGAAGCTGTTGCCTCGTGCGCGGTACCTCGCTCTCATATTCGTCGATCAGCGCTTGGCTGAGTCCGATCACGTTCTTCGCCTTGGTGTTGAACAGGCCGATCGTCTTGATTGCGCGGCGCAGCTCTTCCTCACCAAGCTCGATCATATGCAGCGGCTCGGTGATCCGCGCGAACAGCGGGCGGGTCGCGATATTGACGCTGGCGTCGGTCGCCTGGGCGGACAGCACGACGGCCACGAGCAGTTGGTAGGGGTTCGACGAACTCAAGCTCGGTCGTGGGCGACGGGTTGGCCTCGGCCAGCCGGCGAAAGAATTCGAAGACCTGATCGCGTTTCATCGAAGGTCGTCCAGCGCCTTCCCGAGCCGGTCGATGGCCCCTTCGAAATCCTCGGCTTGCAAGCCAAAGCCGACACGGAAATGGTCGGGCATTTCGAACCACCGGCCCGGGACGATGGCGGTGTCGTAGACTTCTTGAAGCCGGTCATCGAGACGCCGAGTGTCGCCCCCGGCCCATCGCGGAAAAGCGGTAATGCCATGCTCGGTAGTTGCGCAGTCGAGGTCGGGCCGGGCCGTCACGAAGTCGTTGAAAAAGTGACGATTGCGATCGAGCAGAGCCGGAGTGTCTCCCCGCACCGTCTCTAGTTGATCGAACGCGATGCAGGACAACCGCTCGGCCTGGTGCGCCTGGTTCACCCCGAACAGGTCGTTCAGCCGCAACATGCGCTCGGCAAGCGCCGGCTCGGCGAGGATCCAGCCGCAACGAAGCCCGCTCAGGCCATACACTTTGGTCAGGCTGTTGGTCGCGACGAACTCGGGCCCCAGGTGGACCGAGCTCCGCCGGGGCGGGACGGCGGAGTCGAGATAAACCTCGTCGACCAGAACCTTGGCGCCGACACTTGCCGCGAGGTCGCCAACCGTTCGGAGCTCCGACTCCTCGGCGAGCGCGCTGCTGGGATTGTGCAGGTTGGTGATTACGATGAGCCGGGTGTTCGGCTTCAAGGCCTGCTCGACCTTTGCCGGATTGAGCCGGAAACTATCGGCCAGATCGCGGTCGAACCGCGTAATGGTCGCGCCGAGGAAGCTAGCGGCGCCCAAGATGGGCTCGTAGGTCGGCCGCTCGATCAGCACTTCATCGCCCGGCGAGATCAAGGTCGCCAGCGCGAGGAAATTCGCCATCGACGTGCCATCGGCGGCGGCGACTTGTTCGCTCGGCACTCCATATCGCGCGCCGATCCGTTCGCGCAGTGGCGCGTAGCGGGGATGGCTTGCACCGTCCGTGTCGAGGTCGGCGAGGTCGAACTGGAGTAAATCCATCCGGAAATGTGGCACTTCGCTAGCCGTCAGGCCGTAGCGGACCGGGCGCTTGAACTTCGCCCAGTGCATGTAATCGGACTGCATGATGCGCTCGTTCATCGCGCGTTGGTCCGGCGCCAGTAGAGAAAGGCCGGAACGCCGGCGAGCAGAATCGCGTAGCCGATCAGGCTGTTGACCGGGTTGTTCCACACCGTCGCCACCACCACCAGGGCGCAGGCGGCGACGAACAGGCCGGTCGTGACGGGATGACCCGGCGCCTGGAAACCGACGCAGGACTCTCGGCGATGCCGGAAGACGAACAGGGCCGCGCCCGTCAGCCCGAAGAAAATGAAATCGACCGAGACGACGTAGCTGAGAATCTGACCGAACGTTCCCGATAGGGCGATCGCGGTTGCCGCGGCACCCTGCAGGATGATGGCGACGACGGGGACGCGGGTGCGCGCACTAACCGTGGCGACGCTGCGAAAGAATAGCCCGTCCTCGGCCATCGCGAAATAGACCCGCGGCGCGGTCAGCATGCTCTGGCTGAGGAACCCGAGCGCGGAGACGGCGATGCCGAGGGCAATGAAGCTTGCGCCGCGCTCGCCCAGCGCGATGCGCATGACGTCGCTGGCAGGGGTCTTCGAGACCGCCAAGGCCCTCGGCGCCGAGGGCGTGCAGGCAGACGAACGCCACCGCCGTGTAAAGGATGACGACGCCGGCCACGCCCAGCAGGAGGCCTCGCGCAAGGTCGCTGGCAGGGTCGCGCATTTCTCCGGCGACGAAGCTCGATGTTTGCCAGCCGCCGTAGGAGAACATGACGGGCGTCAGCGCGGCGCCGAGCGCGGCGAAGGCCGAAGTCGCCATCGGTGCTGCGGCCTGGACGCCACTTGCCCGAGGAGCGAACCAGAGGCCCGCGCCGACCAGCGCTGCGATCGCGCCAATCTTGAGCAGCATCAGGATGCTTTGGACGTTGCTTCCGGCGCGGACGCCGAGGCAATTGATGAGGGTCAGCAGTGCGAGCACGGCGACGGCGACCGCGCTGTCGCCGACCGGCAAATGCAACAAGGTCGCCGAGATAGCGCGCGAAGGTGATCGCGACCGCCGCCATGCCGCCCGACTGGATCACCAGCAGCAGCGACCAGCCATAGAGGAAAGCGGGCAGGGGGCCGTAGGCGTCGCGAAGATAGGCATATTGGCCGCCGACTGCGGGCTTCCTTGCGGCCAGCTCCGCATAGACCAGGGCGCCGGCAAGCGCGACGCACGCCGCCGATCAGCCAGGCGCCGATGATCAGTGCCGGCGTGCCGACATGGCGCGCCACTTCGGCGGGCGTGACGAAGATGCCCGAGCCGATGATGCCGCCCATGACCAGCATGATGGCGTCGAACAGGCCGAGGCGCCGCGCGAGGCCGCGACTGTCGACGCGCGGCGCGGCGTCGCTCAAGCGGCGGAGGCCTCGATGACGTCGCGCATGGTGTACAGGCCGGCGGGCTTGCCGAAGAGGAAGCGAGCGGCGGCGAGCGCCCCCGCGCGAAGATCATCCGGCTGTCCGCGCGATGGCCAAGCTCGATCCGCTCACCTTCGGTGGCCAGAATGACCATATGCTCGCCGGCGACCGAGCCGCCGCGGAGCGAGGCGAAGCCGATCGTTCCGGGCTCGCGCTCGTGCGGATGCTCGCTGATGCGATCGAAGCGGCCGAGCTCCTGGATCGTCGATCCGCGGCCCTTGGCGGCGGCCTGCGCCGAGCATCAGCGCGGTGCCTGAAGGCGCGTCGACCTTGTGGCGATGGTGCATTTCCAACACCTCGATGTCCCAGTCGGGACCGAGCCGGCTGGCCGCTTCCTCGACCAGCTGGCGCAGAAGGTTGACGCCAAGCGAGGTGTTCGGCGCATAGATGACCGCGACATGCTTCGCCGCTTGATCGATCCGTGCATGATGCTCAGGCGGGAGCCCGGTGGTTCCAACCAGGATCGGCACGTTCGCTGCGATCGCGCGATCAAGGCTCGCTTCGAGTGCATCGGGCGCGGAGAAATCGACGAGAACGTCGCCATGATCTTGATCGATCGCGAACGCCGGGTTTGCCTCAACCGCCTTGGCGATCGCCCGGCCCATCCGGCCGTCCGGCGCGATGAGGCTGAGGCGGATCGGCTGGTCGGGGGTGCGCATGCCCGATGCTTAGCGAAGGCGTTCCTGCAGGGCTAGCGCGGCCGCTGGCGCCCTGACCTTGGCGCCGTTGATGAGGAAGATGTAGGCATCCCCGGCCGCCCGCCATTCCTTTGCCTTGGCGGCAAAGCCATCGAGCGACCTGGCATCATAGCCGGTGGGAACGTCCTCGTTCATCCGCTGCAGCCGCGCATAGGTGAAGTCGGCGGTCTCAGCCTCGATCAGCGGATAATCGTCGGAATCCTCGAACACGATGGCGATGTTTCGTGCCCGGCAAAGATCGAAGAATGCCTCATCGCGAAAGCTTTCATGCCGCGGCTCGATCGCGTGGCGAATTTTCATCCCATCGAGCTCTGCGGGAAGCAGGTCGATGAAGCCGGCAATGTCGTCGCGATCGAACTTTCGGCGGGGCGCGAACTGCCACATGATCGGGCCGAGTTTGTCGCCCAGCGCCGTGAACCCCTGAGCGAAGAAATTGCCGATGCCTTCCGCGCCTTCGCACAGGCGCGAGCGCATCACGCAATAGCGCGAGCCCTTGATCGTGAACTGGAAGCCGTCGGGCACGGTGTTGCCCCACTTCTCCCAGCTCTTCGGGCTCTGCCGCGAATAGAAGGTCGCGTTGATCTCGATCGCGCCAAGCTGGCTCGACGCATATTCGAGCTCCTTCGCCTGCGGATATTTCTCGGGGTAGAAGGTGCCGCGCCACGGCGGGTAGGTCCAGCCGCCGGTGCCGATGCGGATCCTGCCTTCGCTCATCGCGATTCGGGCTTTAGGGTCGGCGCGTGGACATTCGCAACATCGTCATCCTGACCGGCGCCGGCGTTTCGGCCGAAAGCGGGCTTGCAACCTTTCGCGGGCCGGACGGCCTGTGGGAGGGCCACCGGGTCGAGGACGTGTGCACCCCCGAGGCCTTCAGTCGCGATCCGGCGCTGGTTCATGCTTTCTACGATGCGCGGCGAGCGAAGCTTTCAACGGTGAAGCCGAACGCGGCGCACGACGCCCTGGCTCGACTGGACGCGGCGTGGACCGGCGAGCTACTGCTGGTCACCCAGAATGTCGACGATCTGCACGAGCGGGCCGGGTCGAAGCGGCTGGTCCACATGCACGGCGAGCTCGCGCGTGGGTGGTGCCTTGCATGCGACCAGCGCTTCGCGTGGCGGGGACCGATGGGAGAGCGCGCAAGCTGTCTCTCGTGCGGCGGCATTGGTGAGGTTCGCCCGGACATCGTCTGGTTCGGCGAGATGCCATATGAGATGGATCGGATCGAGGAGGCGCTGCGGAGTTGCGACCTGTTCGTGTCGATTGGCACCTCGGGTGCGGTCTATCCGGCAGCGGGCTTTGTGCAGACCGCCCGCTATTGCGGTGCGAGAACACTGGAGATAAATCTCGAACCTAGTCTCGGCAGCTACATGTTCGATGAAAGCCGGACCGGGCGTGCGGGTGATTTGGTGCCGCCCTGGGTAAGAGAGCTTCTAACCCAGACGCGCTCACCCTGAGCTTGTCTAAGCCTGTCCTGAGCGACGCCGCAGGCGGCGTCGAAGGGGGTGTGGAGCTCGCGCTTCGACAGGCTCAGCGTGAGCGCGCCTTGATTCAATTCGCCCACTCAAGTCCGATCTCCCGATAAAGGCCGCGGTCCTCGTCCCAGCGCGGATTGACCTTCACGTGCAGGAATAGGTGGACCGGCCGTCCAAGATGCTCCGCGATCTCGGCCCGAGCGCCGGCGCCGATCGCTTTCAACCGGCGACCGGATTTGCCGATGACGATCGCCTTCTGGCTGTCCCGGTCGACGAGTATTTGTTGCCGGATCGCGGTCGAGCCGTCGGCACGGTCTTCCCAGGTCTCGGTTTCCACGGCCGTCGCGTAGGGCAGCTCTTGATGGAGTTGATTGACGATTTGCTCGCGCGTCAGTTCGGCCGCGATCATGCGGTCGGTCGCATCGGACAGTTCGTCTTCAGGATATAGCCAAGGTCCTTCGGGCATTGCGCTCGCCAGCGCCTGCTTCAGGTCTGCCACGCCGTCACCGCTTGCGGCACTGACCATGAACACGCGATCGGGTAGCAACCGGTCGGTCAGGGTCGCGGACAGGGCTAGCAGCTCGGGCTTCTTGACGATGTCGATCTTGTTGAAGACCAGGAGCAGCGGACGCTTTCGGTCGCCGAGCGCCGCGATGATCCGGTCGACTTCGGCGGTGATGCCAACCGCTGCGTCGATGACGAGCAGGATGAGATCCGAATCCTGTGCGCCGGTCCACGCGGCAGCCACCATCGCCCGGTCGAGCCGCCGGCGAGGCTCGAAAATACCAGGCGTGTCGACCAGCAGGATCTGAGTCTCGCCGAGCATGGCGATGCCCATCAGCCGCGCCCTGGTCGTCTGCGCCTTGGGACTGACGATCGCCACCTTCTGCCCGACGATCGCGTTCACGAGCGTGGACTTGCCCGCGTTGGGGGCGCCGATGACAGCGACGAAGCCGGCCTTGGTCTGCGTCATTGGAGCTGCGACAGCAGAGCTGCGGCAGCCGCGGTTTCCGCTTCCTGCTTGCTCATGCCCTCGGCGGTCGCTTCGCCAAGCTTGGGAACCGATACCTTGACCGTGAATCTCGGCGCGTGGTGAGCGCCGGTGCGGGAGACCACCTCGTAGAGCGGCGCCTTGACGCCCTTGGCGGCGGCGAGCTCCTGCAGACCAGATTTGGGGTGTTGGGGAGCGCCCCCCTGGATCGCGAGGTCGGGCTCCCAGAGCGCGAGGATGAAGCGCTGCGCAACCTCGAACCCGCCGTCGAGATAGAGCGCTCCGATCAGTGCCTCGACGACATCGCCGACGACGTTGTCGCTCTGGCTTGCACGATCCTCGCGCGCTTGCTTTCCCAGCCGCACCAGCGTCGGAATGCCCAGCTCGCGGCCATTTTCGGCGCAAGTCTCGCGGTCGACCAGCGCGTTGTAGCGCTTCGACAAATTGCCTTCTGGTTCGCTCGGATATCGCTCGTAAAGCGCGTTGGCGATGACCATTCCGAGTATGCGGTCACCGAGGAACTCGAGCCGTTCATAACTGGCGGGGCCGACGCTGGAATAAGTCAATGCAAGCTCGAACAGCGCGAGGTCCGTGGGCTCGTGCCCAAGCTTGTCGCGAACGAAGGCGTCAACCTTGGCGCTCATTCGGCTTGCCCCTTGTAGCCATTGCCGATGCGGCTGGCGCGAAGCGCCGTGAACCAGGTCCAGGGCCTGACCCAATCCGCACTGCCATCCGTGGACCAGAAGGTGATCAGCGCTCGGCCGATCAGATTTTCAACGGGGACCATGCCAACCCCGCCTTCGAACGACGGGAAACGGCTGTCGAGGCTGTCGTCGCGATTGTCGCCCATCAGGAAGATGTGGCCTGCGGGCACGACAACCACCGGAAAATCGTCCGCCGGACCGCGCTCGAGTTGGTCGAGCACCGTATAGCTTGGTCCCCCCGGGAGCGTTTCGAGGAAGGCACGATAGTGGCAGACCGATTGGCCGCCCAATGCCGTCACGCGTGGGGTTACCGGCGGCACGGCTCGACAGGGGCTGTTGGCGGTAACCGGGACAGTCGCATCGGGAAGCGGACGCCGCTGCAGGGCCTGTCCGTTGAGGAGAACCTGGCCCGAGCGTACTTCGATGGTGTCGCCGGGAAGGCCAATGACGCGTTTGATGAGGTCGGAATTTTCGGTCGGATGGCGGAAGACGACGACGTCTCCCCGCGCCGGAAGACGCTGCATGACCTGGCCGTCGAAGGACGGAAAGCCGAATGGGAAACTGTAGCGCGAGAAGCCGTAAGGCCATTTGGCGACCGCGAGATAGTCACCGATGTAGAGCGTCGGCAGCATCGATCCCGACGGGATGTTGAAGGGCGCGATGACGAAGCAACGGAACGCCCAGGCGATGATCACAACGCCGAGGATGAAGCGAAGGAGGGAGCCGGTCGTCTCCTTTTTCGTCGCTTCTGGTTGATCCGCTCTCGAGCGGTTGCGGCGAAGGGGAGAGGCAGCATCGCCCGCCTTGTTTCCGGCGCCGCCGCTTTGGTCAAGCCGGGGTGGCAAAAGCGCCCGCCGGCATTATGTGCGGCGGCAATGACGCAACCACCCTCCAAGCGGCTCGAGGAGCTGTTTTCCGCCGAGCCGGACCGCCTGAGCCGGCTCTGTTTCGAAGCGGCGGGGATCTATTTCGACTGGTCGAAGACCCATCTCGATCAAAGCGTTATCGACCGACTTCCTGGCGCGCGCCGAGACGATGAACTTCGCTGCCGCGCGCGACGCGCTGTTTGCGGGGGATGTCGTCAACCCGAGCGAGAACCGGTCTGCCACGCATGTCGCCGAGCGCGGCAGCGGCTCCTCGGCGGACGTCGATCTTGCGACGGCGCGCCGGCAGCGCATGCGGGCGCTTGTCGATGCGATCGAGGGCGGTGCGTTCGAAGCGGTCACCGGCATCCTGCACATCGGCATCGGCGGTTCGGTGCTCGGGCCCCATTTGATCGTCGATGCGCTCGGGCGGCGGTCGTCGCAATATTTGGTGCGCTTCCTGTCGAATATCGATGGCGCCGCATTCGACGCCGCAGTGAAGTCGCTTGATCCAGCCACGACGCTGGTCGTCGCCGCGTCGAAGACCTTCACGACGCTCGAAACGCTGAGCAACCTCGATGCGGCGCGGGCCTGGCTTCGCGAGGGTGGGGTGGGCGATCCCGATGGCCGCGTCATCGCTGTCACGGCGCATCCCGAGGCGGCGATCGAGCAGGGCATCGATGAAACTCGCATTCTCCAGTTTGGCGAGGGTGTTGGGGGCCGCTATTCGCTGTGGAGCTCGGTTGGAGTGACCGCGGCGCTCGCGCTCGGCTGGGACGCCTTCGAAACTATGCTCGAAGGCGCGGCCGAGATGGATCGGCATTTCCGCTTCGCCGAACCGGCGGCCAACGTCGCGATGATCGCCGCTTTCGCCGACCGCTTCTACGTTGAGCAGTTGGGCTGCCAGTCGCGTGCGCTGTTTGCCTACGACGAGCGCCTGCGCTTGCTTCCATTCTATCTCCAGCAACTGGAGATGGAATCGAACGGGAAGTCGGTCACCAGCGACGGCCAGGCGATCGATCATCCGACGGCGCCGGTGACTTGGGGCGGCACCGGCACCGATGCCCAGCATGCGGTCTTCCAGCTTCTCCACCAGGGCACGGTGCTGATCCCGGTTGAATTCGTCGCGGTTGCCGAGGGCGATGACGCGCAGGACCCGGAGCATCATCGGATGTTGTTGCTCAACGCCTTCGCCCAGGGCGCGGCGCTGATGCAGGGTCGGCAAAGCGACGATCCGCAGCGATCCTATGCCGGAAACCGGCCGAGCTCGACGATCCTGCTCGATCGCCTCGACGCGCGTTCGCTCGGCGCGCTGATCGCTTTCTACGAGCATCGCACGTTCGCCAACGCGGTGCTGTTGGGGATCAACCCATTCGACCAGTTCGGGGTCGAGCTCGGCAAGCAGATCGCGGGCCAGCTCGCCGAAGGGGGTGCCGGCGACCTCGATCCTTCCACGCGCGCGCTGATTGAAAGAACGGGTGTCTGATGGCTGATTTCGACCTGTTCGTGATCGGCGCCGGCTCGGGCGGCGTGCGCGCATCGCGCGTGTCGGCCGCTTACGGTGCCCGCGTCGCAATCGCCGAGGAGCATAAGGTCGGCGGCACCTGCGTCATTCGCGGTTGCGTCCCCAAGAAGCTGCTCGTCTACGGAGCACACTTCGCTGAAGACCTTGATGATGCCGCCATGTTCGGCTGGGACGTGCCTCAGAAAAGGTTCGACTGGCAGGTCTTGCGCGACAATGTGCTTGCGGAAGTCGGCCGCCTCGAAGGCGCCTACACCGACACGCTGACCAACCATGACGTGACGATTTTCCATGAACGTGCGGAAGTCACGGGACCCAATTCGATCAGGCTGGCGAGCGGCAAGGAGGTCACCGCCGACAAGATCCTGATTGCGACGGGCGCGACCCCGCAGATGCCGCGCATCGACGGGATCGAACATGCGATCAGCTCGAACGAGGTGTTCCATCTCGACAAGCTGCCCAGGCGGATCATCATCGTCGGCGGCGGCTATATCGCCAATGAGTTCGCGGGCATTTTTCATCAGTTCGGCAGCCAGGTGACGCTGGTCAACCGAAGCGACGTGCTGCTTCGCCATTACGATCAGCAGCTGGTCGACCGGCTGATCCAGATCTCGCTGCGCAAGGGGATCGATTTTAAATTCCATGCGACCATCGATCGGATCGAGCGTCGCGATGACGGCTCGCTCCATGTTGCGATGACCGGCTGCGACGACATTCCGGCGGACCAGGTGCTGATCGCCGTGGGCCGCACTCCCAACACCAATGGTCTTGGCCTTGAAGCGGCGGGGGTCGAGCTTGGCGAACATGGGCAGATCAAGGTCGATGCTGACAACCGGACGAACATCCCGTCGATCTTCGCGGTTGGCGACGTCACCGATCGCATTCAGCTGACGCCCGTCGCCATCCGCGAGGGCCAGGCGTTCGCCGACACCGTGTTTGGCAAGAACCCGCATCGCGTCGATTACCGCTGCGTGCCTTCGGCGGTGTTCAGCCACCCGCCGCTCGCCGGGGTCGGCATGACCGAGGGTCAGGCGCGCGAGAAGCTGGGCCAGGTCAAGACATACACCTCCGACTTTCGCGCGATGAAGAATGTGCTCGCCGGCCGCAACGAGCGGTCGCTCTACAAGCTGGTCGTCGACGGCTCGACCGATGAAATCGTCGGCATCCACATGATCGGCCCGGACGCGCCCGAAATCCTGCAGGCCGCCGCGATTGCGATCAGGGGACGGCTGAAGAAGGCGGACTTCGATGCCACGGTTGCGCTTCACCCGACCATGGCCGAAGAACTTGTCCTGATGCGATAGGTCTGATTTCGGGGGAATTTTGCACGACGCGATCATCATTGGCGCGGGCCATAATGGCCTCACCTGCGCTTATTATCTGGCGAAGAGGGGCCTGAAGGTCGCGGTGCTGGAAGCCGCGGACACGGTCGGCGGCGCGGCGGTGACCGACGAATTCCTGCCCGGGTTCCGCAATTCGGCGGCGAGCTATACGGTCAGCCTGCTGCAGCCGAAAGTCATCCGTGACATGGAGCTCGAAAGGCACGGGCTGAAGGTCGTGCTCCGGAAGACCGACAATTTCCTCCCCGGCGATGGGGAGTATCTGCTGTCCGGCAGAAACGGGCTCACTCGCAAGGAAATCGGACGACATCATAAAGCCGACGCCGAAGCTTATGACCGCTATTCGGCCGAGCTTGAGACCGTCGTCCGGCTGCTGAAGAAATGGCTTCTGCGAGCGCCACCCGACGTCGGCAATCGAGTGAGCGCGATCCCGAAGCTCCTCAGCCTAGGCCGCGACCTGGCCGGCCTATCGCTCGCGGAGACGCGCATCGTCCACGACTTCGCGCTGCGCAGCGCGGCCGAGGTGCTCGACCGCCATTTCCAGGGTGACCTGACCAAGGCCCTGTTCGGGTTCGACGGGGTGGTCGGCAACTTTGCGTCGCCGCGATCGCCGGGCACCGCTTATGTGCTGCTCCATCACCTGTTCGGCGAGGCTGCCGGCGTGCCCGGAGCGTGGGGCCACGCAATTGGCGGGATGGGCTCGATCACCCAGGCGATGGCACGGGCCTGCCGTGAAGCGGGCGTGGACATCATCCTCAACACGCCGGTCGAAGAAATCGTGGTGATCGGCGGCCGGGCGGCAGGCGTCGTTGCTGGTGGCAAAGCTTGGCGGGCGGCAACGATTGCTGCCGGGGTAAATCCCAAATTGTTGTTCGATCGCCTCGTCCCGCGAGGCGCGGTCGACGCCGACGTTGCCACGCGGATGCACGGCTGGAAGTGCGAAAGCGCAACCTTCCGGATGAATGTCGCCTTGTCGGAACTGCCGAAGTTCACGGTGCTCCCGAAGAAAGGCAATCACTTGACGGCGGGCATCATCATGGCGCCCAGCCTCGATTACATGCATCGGGCATGGCTCGACGCGGAGACGACCGGATGGTCCGCGCAGCCCATCATCGAGATGCTGAATTCCTCGACTCTCGATCAGACCCTCGCGCCCAAGGGTCGGCATGTGGCGAGCTTGTTCTGCCAGCACTTCCGCTACGAGCTCGGATCGGGCCGGAGCTGGGATCAGGAGCGCGACAATGCCGCGGACCAGATTATCGCCGCTGTCGATCGCCACGCGCCGGGCTTTGCGAACTCGGTGCTCGGGCGACAGATCCATTCGCCGCTCGATCTCGAGCGACGCTTCGGGCTGATCGGTGGCGATATCTTCCACGGCAAGATGGGGATCGATCAGCTGTTCAGCGCCCGTCCGATGATCGGCGCGGCCGACTATCGGATGCCGCTGAGGGGCCTCTATCTGTGCGGGTCCGGCGCCCATCCCGGCGGTGGCGTTACCGGCGCGCCGGGCCACAACGCCGCTGCGGCGATCCTCGCCGATCGGCGGCCATGGGGACGGAAGCATTGAAGCCGCTCGCCGGGATCAAGGTGCTCGACCTAAGCCGGGTCCTGGCCGGCCCGTGGTGCACGCAATTGCTCGCCGATCTCGGCGCCGAGGTAATCAAGATCGAGCGGCCGGGCGCTGGCGACGACACGCGCCATTGGGGGCCGCCGTGGCATGGCGAGGGCGAGGAGCCGGGTCGCCGCTTATTTTTTGAGCTGCAACCGCGGGCAAGAAGTCGGCGGCGATCGATTTCGCGCAACCGGAGGGCGCGGACTCGTGCGTGGGTTGCCGCCAAGGCCGATGTGGTCGTCGAGAATTTCAAGGTTGGCGGATTGAAGAAATTCGGCCTCGATGCCGCATCGTTCCGCGCAGCGAACCCCCGCCTCATCTATGCCTCGATCACCGGCTTCGGCCAGGATGGTCCCTATGCCGAACGCGCCGGCTATGACTTCATCATCCAGGGCATGGGCGGGATGATGAGCGTGACCGGCCTTCCCGACGGCGAGCCGGGCGGCGGTCCGATGCGCGCCGGGGTTGCCATCGCCGACCTTTTCACCGGCATGTACGCCTGCGTCGCGATTCTTTCCGCTTTGTACGCGCGCGAAAGGAACGGCGAGGGGGCGACCATCGACTCTCGCTCTGTTCGATACGCAGCTGGCTGTCATGGCGAACCAGGCCTCGAACGCGCTCATTTCGGGCAAGGACCCGCCCCGGCAGGGGAATACGCACCCGAATATCGTGCCTTACCAGCCGTTCGATGCCGCCGATCAGCCGATCATCATCGCGGTTGGAAATAATCGGCAATTCAGTCGCGGCTGGCGGAAATATGCGGCCATCCTGAATGGCTTGGCGATCCGCGGTTCGGCACCAACGAAGCGCGCGTCGCTAATCGCGATGCGATGGTGAAGCTATTGCCGACATCATCCGCGCCCGGCCCGCCGCCGAGTGGCTCGATCAACTGGAAGCGGCGGGCATTCCTGCCGGCCCGATCAACCGGCTGAACCAGGCGCTGTCCGACGTTCAGGCCCAGCACCGCCAGATGGTCAGGGCGATCGCCGGCACGCCGATGGTCGGCTCACCAGTTCGGTTCGATGGAGAGCGCGCGGATTCCGACCTGCCACCGCCGGCGCTGGGCGAGCACACGGCGGAGGTACTCGTCTCCCTCGACGTCACTGCCGACGAAGCAGAACGCCTGCGAACCGCGTCAATCGTCGGCTAGATTATTGCCCGGTCTTGCTCGCGCTCTCGACCAGAAGGTCGAGCTGCTTCTGGCAGCCGTTCTCGAGCAGGACCTGCGCTGACCCGACGAGGTCGGTGGGCGGTGACGGAACCATTACGACGTCCAGCTTGCCGCTGTCGCCGCCATCCGGCCACTCAACCGAATATTGCGCGCCGCTCTTGATCGGAAGCGCAGCAGGCCAAGCCGTCAACGCCTTGCCCGCCGCCCAGCTCAACGTCTGCGACTGACCATCGGCCGAGCGGACCTGCACCGAGATTGGCGCTTCGCTGTCCGAGCGCCACACCTGGAGCTTCGCTGGATTGGCAATGCACACCTTGCCTCCCGAGCGCGACGTCGATGTCCCAGATGCTCGGGTTATGGGCAACGTCGATTGCTCGAAGCGCGCCGAACCGTCCGCGCTGGCTGGCAGCCGAGGCAAGCGCAACCTGCCTCGCATCGAAGCTGCCTGGGCCACGCAGGGTTTGCGCGCTGCTCGGGCCGATGACGGTCAGGATGTCGCCGCCCTGCAGGCTGATCTTGGCCGTTTCCGGAAGGGTCTTGCCCGGTGGGTAGGCTTTCGATGATGGTCCCAGGGATTTGACCACGACCACGTTCGCAACCGCGGCCGTCGCTCCAAAGGCGACCGCAATCGCCGTGCCCAACAGCATGAGCTTCCGCATCACCCACTCCTCGCTTTAATCCAATAGAAGATCGGTTTGCCGCCGCGCCCCGCGGGGTCACGGCCGAGTCGGATTCCATGTCGCTTTGGACGCAAATTATCCTATCGTTTAACCGGGGTCAATTAACTTAGGTCTGTCTAGGCGGAGCGGGGTCTGTTCCGGCGGTCAGTCGAAGGGCCGGTCTGGAGGAGGTTTTCCAACGCCTCGATGCGGCGAGCATTGGCATCGATCAGTTCGGCGACTTGTTGTTCGCGCGCCTCGCGCTTGATCACGGTACGAATGGCGCGGGCGATGGATTCGGAGACTTCCTTCAGTGCCTTTTGCTCGTCCCGGCTGGGAATCGATCCATCGGGCCTGGGTCCGACCAGCAGGTAACCGATCGGTTCCTCATCGTCCGAGCTCGGGACGAGTGGAACGCGGATGGGGAAGAGCTTGTCCTTCGGTTCGCACATGTCGCTCTTGTAATCCTGGGCGGAGGTGGTCGCCCGCCAAGCCTCGACATCTTCGGTCGCGAGGTTGCGTGCGCGAAGCACGCAGCCATTGACGATCGCCGAGCTTCGAACCGCGCGCACGCCGCGGTCGACCCGCGCCAGGATTTCGTCCAGCATCTCGATTAGCGAGGCGGTTTCCCGCATGTCGCGGGCGACTTCTGGCAAGTCATCGCGCAGCAGGAAAAGGTTCTTCTGGAAGCGGCGTTCCGACCATCGCTGCACCCGCTCCTGGATCGGGTTGATGAGCACCGTCGACAAAGCGGCCGCGAAGATCACCGGCCCTTCGCTGGTCGTGTTGCCATAGTAATTGTAGATGATCTGCTTCAGCCCGTCGGCGGTGCCGGCAAACACCGCCGCGACCGCGATCGTGATCAGCGCGACGTTGGCCGACTTGCTGATCACGAATTCGGCATCGTAAAGCCGGAAGCGGAGCAGGGCGATCAGCAGGCCGATCTGCAGGACAAGCACCGCGAGGGCGAAGCTGACTCCGGCGCCGATCTCGATCAGCAACTGGTGGCCGAAACTGCTTGCCGTCCATTTCAGATAGTCGCTGACAATCGAAACGCAGCGCAGCAGCGCGTAGCCGGTGATGCCGAGCAGCGCCCAGCGAATTTGCTGCCGCTGCTCGCTCGATTCCGTCAGCCGCAAGCATCGAAGCAGCGACAGGACGGTGACGATCATGAAACAAATGAAGAAGGTCTGGTAGAGCGTTCCCTGGAGAAACAGCAGGATCGGCAGCGCGGCGATCACCGCCACCCGCCGCCACGACAGATTGCCATGCGGGAAGAGCAGGATTCCGGTCAGCAGCAGGACGTTGCCGAGATCGAACAGCGCGACATTCAATCCCCGCGAAACGCCAATCGTCGCCAGGAAGCTCGATGATGGCTGCTCGGCGCCGATGGTGAACAGCACGGCCAGCGAAAGGATGGAACTGACCGCATCCCGCGAGTTGCGGTGATGAAGCAGCCAGGCCGCCCACAGCAGGAACGGATAGGCGATCATGTGCAGCAGATCGATGAAGTTGAGCCACCGTGGCGAAACGCCGAGCGCCCGCGCGCCCGCGTCGATGTGGTTGTCGCCAGTTTGCACGGTGACATCCCGGGTCCGGCCCGACGCGTCGCGGACGGTTAGCGGAACCTCGGCGGCGTCGGTTCCAAACAGAAGGTTGCCAAGCGCGATATAGGCCGGGTCATTGGCATGCTCGGCAAGCGCTTCTTCATTGACCGGCATGCTTGGCGGAAGAGGCAGCCCATAAATGGCGACGATCTTGTCGCCCGCCGCAACGCCCAGGCCCGCAGCCTGCGGACCGACCGTGAAGCGGATGATGGTCGCGTCGCGCGGCGAAACCGCGAAGCCCGCGCGGCTTCCCAGCAGCAGCTGCGAATTGTTCTGCGGCGCCCGATAGCGTTCATAAAGGCCCGCTGCGGGCCCGACGATCGCCAGGGTGAAGGCAAGCATCCAGATAAAGGTGAAGAGGCGATAGGCGAGTGTGTTGAATGGCGGCACCGCCGGCGGCAACCGAAGCGCCGCCGACCGAGCCTGGCCCGCACTCAGCAAGGCAAGCTGCATCCCCATCCGCTCCGGCCGCCGTTAAGGCCGCATTATCATGACGGAGCGGCGTGACTGCACGCAATTGAATGTACCGAGACGGTGGGTTGCCGCGTCCTGGCCTTCGATCGGCTGCTCGCCATAGCGCGCCTGGATAAAGCGGCCCTGCGTCTCGAGCGCGGCGACATCGGCCCGAGCGAGCTTCTCGGACGCCTCGGCGAGCGCGGAGCGGCCGGCCGCCAGGCCTTCGACCAGGCGTTGGTTGACCGTCTTCCCTTCGCCATCGCTTTCCTGGCGGTAGGCGGTCGGGACGCGCTCGTAGCGGTCGATCAGTCCGGGCAGATGAATGGACATCAGGCGGCGCGCGTCTTGCGCCGCCGGATCGAGCGTATCGACCCGCTCCAGGGTCTGCTTCAGCGACGGCAGGATTTTGGAAATCGCGTCGAGCTCGGCCTGCGCCGGCGCCGGAAGGGCGCGACGCACGCGATAGACGTAGGAATCGAAGCGCTCGACCATCGCGCCATTCGGCAAGTCGGCCGACGGGGCGGGGGCGCGACACCGCCTCGCGTCCACCGCGAGCAATGAGCGCGGCCGCCACGATCGCGGTCACCAGCAGGGCGATCAGGAAACCGATCATCCCGATCGGCATGACCAGCCCGATCAGCGCTCGGCGAGCCAGATCGACCACCGACGTTGCCACGCGCGCAGCGGTTCGGCCAAGCCCGGCGTTGACGCGCTGGCGTTCCCGGCGCGCGGCGTCACGAACCGGGCCGCCCCGTTCGTCGAGTTTGCCGAGTGACGCGGTCGAAGCGCGCGATCGCCCGTTCAACCTTGTCGGTGACGTCGGTCATTTCGACTCGATTGGAGTGAACGGCGACGGGCCGGCCTCAAGCTGCGCCTGATTCACGCCCTCGGCGCGGGCGATATAGCCTTTCGACTTCTCGACTTCCTTGCCGAGCGTGTCGACGGTCTGCTTCATGTTGCCGAGCGCCTGGAGCTTGAACTGATCGATCTGGTCCATCGTGTCGTAGATGTTCTGGAACGCGCGCTGCAGCGTCTCGAGCGGAATCGTCGAGCTCGCCGCCTGCTCATGGATAGCGCCCGTCTGGGTGCGCAGCATCTCGCCGGTCGAATCGATCATTCCGGCGGTCGTCGTGTTAAGCGCGCTGATCTGCTGCAGGACCAGCTTCTGGTTGGTCATCGCCTGCGCGACCGTGACCGCCGTCCGCAGCGCCGCAACGGTCGTCGTCGAGGCGCGATCGACGCCCTTCACCAGCTCGACATTGTTCTTCTTGACGAGATCGAGCGCGAGATAGCCCTGCACCGTCACCGCCATCTGCGTCAGCAGGTCGGTCGTCCGCTGGCGCGTATAGAAGAGCGCGGTCTCGCGGATCGCCTTGGCCTTGGCGGGATCGGTCGCGTCCAGCTCGTTCGCCTTGTCCTCGAGCCGCTGATCAAGCGTCTTGGAGATGTGCACCATCTGCTCGAGCTTGTGCATCGTCTTCCACAGGTTCGCGCGCTCGGTGTCGATCGCGGCATTGTCCATCAGCAGCTCGTCCTTGCCGTTGGCGAGGCTGCTGAGGATCTTTGAAATGTGGGTCTGCGAGCTGCGATATTTGTCGAAATAGCGGTCGACGCGGTTGCCGAACGGGATGATGCCCGAGGATCTTGCGGGTCTTGGTCGCTTCCTTGGGATCGAGCGCTTCGACGGTGCGGCGAAGCTCGGTGAGATCGGCGCCGATGCCCGTGTCCTTGTCGATCGCTTTCACCGGCCGGTCGAGAAAGCGGTTGGAGGCGCCGGCGGCCTCGCCGATTTCTTTGCGCCCCATCGAGGTCAGCTGGTCGACCTTCTTACCGAATTCGGGGCTGTTGGAATCGAGGCCGGCAAGCTCATCGACGAATGCTCCACGCGCTTGTCGAGCTCGGTCGTTTCCTCGGTCTTGAGCGGGACCAGGCCCGAGGCTTCCGCCGGCACGACGGGCTGCAGCGCTTCCGGCGGATCAAGCTTCAGCTTGGTCGCGGCGGCCGTCGAAGTCTCGGTTCCAGGTGCGGTCGCCATCAATCGTTCCTTTCGCGACCTTGTGCGGCGCTCGCCGGAGCGGTCAACGTCGTCGGGGCTCTCTTGCTGTATTATAGAAATAGGACACCATCAGTTCAAGCGCGGACGATCCCAGGTGTTAGCGGGCATTAACCATGACATTGAACGCTTCACTTACCGTGACGGACGCTAAATCACTCCCGATATGCAATCCACGCTTGGAAAATTGGGCAAAATGTTCAAGTTTCTAGCGAAGCTCTGGCGGGATCCACGGGGCAATGTGCTCGCGATTGTCGCTGCCTTTCGACCAGTAGCCGTGGGAGCCGCAGGGCTGGCGACCGACACCATTCAATGGACGCTCTGGCGGCGACAGTTGCAACGGGCGCAATTTCGCAGCCATAGCCGGGGTTTACGACCGTGCGGCGGCGAGCGGCGCGACGACGAGCGTGCCGGCGGCCGTATGCAAAGATCTGGCATGAACCTCCACACCTGGATGGGGCTGAAAGCCACCGCGCCCTGCACCGGCGGCGTGGGCAGCTATACAAGCATTTCCTATCCGGCCAATGCAGCCTTTGTGACCAACCAGGTGACGTTGACGCTTCAAGTTCAACAGCCGTTGCCGTTCAGCTCCATGTTCATCGAGCACCGCGCCGGTGATCCAGGCGATCGCCAGGGCGGGTACGATCTCGTCGCGGAACCGCTTGTATCCAGGCGCTTGAAACCGACGGCCACGTGCCGGGATCACCAATAACGGCAACACTACAGTCAACGCGCCAAGCTGTATTCTCTATTCGAATTCACCGGCGGCCAACGCGGCGAGCGCGGGCGGGAGCTCCAGCGTCACCGCCAAGGCGATTGCGGCGGTCGGCGGCATTGCTCAGTCAAACAACTGGAGCGTGCAGCAATATATTCCCTATTCGCCGCCGTTGCCTGATCCATTCGCGAACGTGGACGTGAATCCGTCGGACATGAACTGCACGGCTTCCGGAGCTGACGACGGCACCGACTGGGCCGCGATGAAAGCTGCGGGGACGAACTGTTTCTCTTCGCTTGTCGCTTAAACCGAACAGATCGATCAACGTCCCGGCGAACTTCGGTCCGATCTATATCAATGGTGGCAGCGTCGATCTCAAGGGCGCTTTCAATTGCGCCGGTTGCACGATTGTTCTGACGAACAAGAGTACGGCGCCGAGCGCGACGATCGGCACGTTTTCGTCAAACGCGCAGGCGAACAACAACATCACAGCGCCGACAACCGGCAATTATGCCGGGAATCGCGATATACCAGGATCGTCGCGCCTCAACGAGCAGCACCAACACGGTCAACGGTGGATCGAACAACGTAATCAAGGGTGCGGTGTACTTCCCGAAAGCATCCTAAAGATCAACGGCACCGGAGACGTCGCATCTGATGGCACGTCACTCAAGCTTTGCGCCATGTGGGTCGCGAAAGACGTCAACCTGATCGGAAACAGCAGGATCGGATCAATGCGACCGACGACAGCGCCTGCGTCGGTTCGGGCTTGCCGCGGCGGCGGCCCCGTCAGGCATGTCCGAGTGGTTTCGTGGAAAGCCATCCTCAGGAACGAACGCGGCGCCGCGATGATCGAGATGGCGCTGGTGGCGCCGGTCCTCGCGCTGGGTGTCATCGGCATCGTGGACATGAGCAATGCCTACAGCCGAAAGCTGGCGCTCGAGCAGGCCGCCCAACGGGCGGTCGAAAAGATCGGGCAGACCACGGAAGATCGTACGGTCGAAGTCGACCCTAGCCAATGAGGCGATTTGCCAGGTCAACGGTGTAAATAGCGACGGGACATGCAAATCGACCGGTCACGGCGGCGACGTGACGGTAACGTGGAGCCTGGAATGCACCGATTCTCGGCGGAACGGTCAGACCCAGCGCGCCACGTTCGGCAACATACGACGATTTCGTTTGCGGAAGCGGAACGGTGAAGCAGGCCCGCTACCTCCAGGTAACAGTCAACGACAAATATTATCCGATGTTTCCGCTCCATTTCGCGAGTTTCACGGGCTCCGGGCGCACCGGCTATTATCCGTTTTCCGCGACGCGGGCATGAGGACTTCATGAAGCTGCCTTTTCAGGTAGCCGCGATAACCGAGGCGTCGCCGCGGTCGAAATGGCGTTCGCCTTTCCGATCCTGGTCGTGATGCTGTGGGCGTTCGTTCAGCTCGCCGAAGTTTATCGTGCGGCGCCGGATGCAGCAAGCGCTGGGCGAGGGTGCGCGCTACGCGACGCTATGCCTCAATCCAGGTGCGACGGGCTGCAGTGCCCCGCCACCCGGAACAGGCAACTCGCCTCCAGCGGGTACCATCAAGCGAAGATCCTCAACAGCGTTGCCGGCATCGGCTCCGGAACGTTCTCGGTAAGCGATCCGGTTGGAGGAAACACGGGCACGGCGAGATATTACGACCTTACGGTCAGTTACTGGCAGGACACCGATCTGCTGATGTTCCGCGGGCCAAGGATGACGGTCAGGCGGTCGAAACGGGTGTGGCTAGCAACCAGCACCTGATATCGGTCGACCAACTCAAGCGACCGCCGCAACCGCCTTGCGTCGCCGGTATCGGGCCGATCCGCCGATCATGCCAAAGCCGAGAAGCATCATCGCCCAGGTTGCGGGTTCCGGAACTGCCGGAGTGAACGTCAGGCCGGCAATGAGGAAGTTCTCGCCACTGCTCGTGCTGGTCGAGACGAAGTCATAATATTTATACGTCCCGAAGCTCGGGAGCGGCGCTGAAGATCTTGTTCGTCCCGGTCAGCAGTGCCAAGCCCGAGTACGAACCCGAGACATTGCTGCCGAAAATGCTCCATTGCTCGCCGCCGGTCGTGCTGTTGGTAGAGAACTTCACGTTGGTAACCTTGCCGAACAGCGCACTGAGATCGAGCTGGACGTAGCCCCCGCCATAGAGGTAAATCTCATTATCCCCGCTGGGATCGTTGGCGAGGCCGATGCCGATTTCGTCGCCGCCACCGTTTTTGCCATAGAGTGCAGTGGCTGCGTTGGCGGCGGTGAAGCCCTTGGCGGTGATGGTGAGGGTGCCCGACGTGAAGACATGGGACGTACCCCAGTTTACGTTGGGGCCTCCGAAGCTGATCGTGGTTGCCGCATTGGCGGCACTGCTCGCGGCCAGTGCCGCTAGCGCTATTGCAAGTCTCTTCATCACGTCCCCCGTTCAATGAAGAGTTTTGTTAACTTTTCAGTAAATGAAATACAATCACCGAAAGTTAGCGTGTCCCTAAAGGGGGATTCTTGCCCGGACCTTCCCTTTTCGAAGAAGCCGCTGATTGCTTCCTTGACCTCGCTCGAGGCGAGGCGTCGGCAAACAGGCTGCTCTCCAGCTTCATCCGCTCCAGGGTTTCGTCCCGAGCTCCTTTGCGCAACAGCCTCTGGGTTGACGAAGGGCCTCCCGCGGTTTCTTCAAAAGCGCTTGGACGACCGCGTTCGTCAGCTTCGGCGAGCGCGCCGTCCGCGGCACGATGGCTGACGAGACCGATGTCCAGCGCTTCCTCGGTGCCGAACGGTTCGGCCAGCAGGAGGTAGCGGGCAGCGCGGCGCCGCCCTGCGAGCCGCGGGAACAGCAGCGAGCTTGCCGCTCCGGCACCAACCCAAGGTCGACGAACGGCATCGAGAAGCGGGCGCTGTCGTCGGCGATGACGAGGTCGCAATGAAGCAGCATGGTCGTCCCGATGCCGACGCAATTGCCATGAACGGCGGCGACGATTGGCGTCTCGCAACTGGCGAGTGCCCGGAGCAGCCGCCAACAGGAATCTCCTCGTCGAGCCGCGGCGCCGCCGCCAGGAAGTCGGCGAGGTCGTTGCCCGCGGCGAAGTCCTGGCCTTCGCCGTGAAAGGTGATGACCCGGATGCTCGCGTCGTTCGCCGCGCTATCGACGGCATCGGCAAGCGCCGAGTACATCGCGACCGTGATTGCGTTGCGGCGCTCGGGCCGGGCGAGGGTGATCGACAGCATTGCTCCAACACGTTCGACCCGCACATGCTCGCTCATCGACCTGCCTCCCCGAATCGGATGACGCGCTTCGTCTCACCGGCTATGCCGACAAGCCAATCCACCAAAGCCGGGGCACACGCAAATCCCATGAAATTCTTCGCCGACACCGCTGAAATCGCCGAAATCCGCGAGCTCGCCGACACCGGGCTGCTCGACGGAGTGACCACCAACCCGTCGCTGATCCACAAGTCCGGCCGCAATTTTCTCGAGGTGGTGGGCGAGATCGCCGGCGTGGTCGAGGGGCCGGTCTCGGCGGAAGTGGTCGCGCTCGATTATGACGGGATGATGCGCGAAGCGGCCGTGCTTCGGAAAATCGCCGACAATATCGCGATCAAGGTGCCGCTGACCCGGCCGGGCTCAAGGCGTGCAAGGCGCTGACGGGCGACGGGTCGATGGTCAACGTCACTTTGTGCTTCTCCCCGGCGCAGGCGCTCCTCGCGGCCAAGGCGGGGGCCAGCTTCATTTCGCCCTTCGTCGGGCGCCAGGACGATATCGGTTTCGACGGCATGGCGCTGATCGCCGACATTCGGCTGATCTATGACAATTACGACTTCCCAACCGAAATCCTGGTCGCCAGCGTCCGGCACCCGATGCACGTCGTCGAAGC
>CAVVKB010000014.1:0-125426 GCA_963748685.1 uncultured Pseudomonadota bacterium
GATGCGCCGCAGCAACTGATTTCCCTTCTGTCCAGTGCGAACCTGGATGGCCTCTACCCTGACAAATATCATGTCGCCGAGCTCCAGCGGGCGCTCGACGCCGCGCGCGCCTCAAGGCGAAGAAAAAGGATGTCGACCAGGCCGAGCAGGAGCTGTCGGACGCATTCGTCGCTTATGTCGGCGACCTGATGCGCGATCCGAACATCGGCACCGTCTATGTGGACGCGGGCCTGCGGCCCAAGCCGCCATCGCCGCTCGCCGCCTTGCTCAACGCTTCGGCCGCGCCGTCGCTCAGCGATTACATCCACAACATGGCCTGGATGCATCCCTTATTACTGCTCAGCTTCGGGACGCGTTGGCGAGCCACCAATATGCCGACGATCATCAACGCGAGCTGCTGAGCTCAACCTCGAGCGCGCCCGCGCGCTTCCGGCCGGCAAGCAGCGCTACGTGATCGTCAATGCCGCGCAACAGCGGCTCTACATGTTCGAGAATGGCAAGGCCGTCGATTCGATGGTCGTGGTGGTCGGCAAGCCCAAATATCCGACGCCGATGATGACGGCTTATATGCGCTTCGCCAGCCTCAACCCTTATTGGTATGTGCCGCCTGACCTCGCCGCCGAGCGGATTGCGCCGAACGTCCTCAAGCGCGGCCTCGGATACCTCGATGACCTTGGTTATCAGGTGCTGTCCGATTGGGACGAGAACGCGACAAATCATCGACCCCAAAACGATCGACTGGAAGGCGGTCGCTGGCGGCAAGGTCGAGGTCCGCATCCGCCAGCTGCCGGGGCCGCACAATTCGATGGGGCGGATGAAGTTCATGTTCCCCAACGAGGCCGGCATCTACCTCCACGACAATCCGGAGCGCGAACTGTTCACCGAAGCGTCGCGCCTGTACAGCGGGGGCTGCGTCCGGCTGGAGGATGCGGCGCGGCTGGGCCGCTGGCTATTCGGCTACGACCTCGACTGGGAAGGCGCGGGGACCGAGGCAGCGCGTGCCGCTCAAGAGCCGGTGCCGGTCTATATCACCTATCTGACCGCGCTGCCCGATGGGGCCACGATCGCTTATTATGACGACGTCTACGGCCGCGATGCGTCGCGGCTGGCGACAAGCAGCAGCCCCAGCCCCGGCTGGCGGTGGAGCGCCGGCAAGCGCTAGAGCTTCACGGCGCCACCAGTTCGGGAAAAAGGTGACGTCCTGCGCGACCGGCCGGCCTGTGGGGTCGCGTGCCGGGCTGAACCGGATGTAGCGAAGCGTCAGCTGGCACATCATGCCGTCCGACCGAAGGTCGCCGCTGGAGCGGGCAACGCGGCAATTCTGACGGTCCCGTCGGGATTAACGCGGACCGTTACGCCGACGCTCCCGCCGAATCCCCGTCGAGGCGAGTTGTCGATATTCGCTGTCGGGGATCCTCGAGATGCGCCGCGCCGGGCGTGAAACCGGAAAAGTCGCCGCCGCCGCCTCTGGCCGTTGCCCGCACCGCCGGCGCCGGTGCCGTTGCCTGCCGCCGCAGCGCCCGAATTGGTGGCGCTGCCGATGCCGGCGACCTTGGCGCGCCGGAAGCGGTGATGGGGTCGGGAGCTTCGGCGTCGGCGCAACCACGGGGGTCGGCTCGGCAGTTTTCGCGGCGGCGCCTGCCGGCTTCCTCATTGCCTGGGGCTCGCTGGGCGGTTTCGGCGGCGGCTTCGCGGCGGGGGCGGTGGCTCGCGGATGTCGAAGGTCGTAATCTGCTCGACCGCGCGGCGGACCATGTCGACATTGAGGCCGGACAAGATGATGAAGGCAAGGGCGATATGCACCGCGACGACGGCAGCGATCGCCTTGGCCTGATCGGGCCGGTCTGAGGTTCCGCGATAGCTCGACACGCGGCGCAAATCCTCCACCGGTGCAACGCTTGCACAGGCGCAGAAGTTGTCGGCCATCAAGTGGCTGATGTCAGCCCGTACCGATACGTGTTAACGAAAGTTCACGGAACGGCTCGGCCGCAGGTCGCGTTGCCGTCAGACAAGTAGAAGGAGGTTCCATGAAAATCGCAATTGCAGCATCGGCTTGCATCGCCGCATCGGCGCTGGCCATCCGCGCGCCCGGCAGATGCCCGGCAGGACTGCGGACGAGGAATCCACCGACACACCGCGCGGCTTCTGCGTGCCAAACCGTGGCGGCCGGCAGGTATGGGTTGTCGGCCGCTATTATCCGGGCCGCGGATATTGGTATCAAAATCGATGGTACCACCACCGCGTACCGCTCGCAACGCGGGTGGCGGTACCGCTAGCCGCTCACCTGCAATTCCGAGTTCTTCGCCAGCCACTGCTCGAGCCATTTGATGGTATAGTCGCCGGCGAGGAATTCGGGGTCGCGGACCAGCTTCTGGTGGAGCGGGATGGTCGTCTTCATCCCCTCGACGACGAACTCCTCGAGCGCGCGCTTGAGGCGGCGGATGCAGCTGTCGCGGTTGGAGCCGTAGACGATCAGCTTGCCGATCATGCTGTCGTAATAAGGCGGGACCTTATAGCCGGTGTAGAGCCCGCTATCGACGCGGACGTGCATGCCGCCCGGCGCGACGTAATTCTTCACCAGGCCGGGCGACGGCGCGAAGGTCTCGGGGTCCTCGGCGTTGATCCGGCATTCGATCGCGTGGCCGTGGAGCTTCACCTGGTCCTGCGTGCACGACAGGCCCTCGCCGCAGGCGACGCGGATCTGCTCGCGGACGAGATCGATGCCGCTGATCATCTCGGTCACCGGATGCTCGACCTGGAGCCGGGTGTTCATCTCGATGAAGTAGAATTCGCCGTCCTCGTAGAGGAACTCGATGGTGCCGGCGCCGCGATAGCCCATGTCGGCCATCGCATTGGCGACGATGGTCGCCCATCGCGAAGCGCTGTTCGGGCGTGATCACCGGCGACGGGGCTTCCTCGAGCACCTTCTGGTGGCGGCGCTGGAGCGAGCAGTCGCGCTCGCCGAGGTGGATCGCGTGGCCCTTGCCGTCGCCGAACACCTGGAACTCGATGTGGCGCGGGTCGGCGAGATATTTCTCCATGTAGACCGTGTCGTCGCCGAATGCCGAGCGCGCTTCCGAGGCCGCCTGGCTGATCAGGCTTTCGAGCTGATCCTCTTCGGGCACCACCTTCATGCCGCGGCCGCCGCCGCCGGACGCGGCCTTGATCAGGACCGGATAGCCGATCCCGGCCGCCAGCTCCTTGGCCTGGGCAATGCTGGTGATCGGACCGTCGGAGCCGGGGACCAGCGGCAGGCCGAGCTTGGCCGCCGTGCGCTTGGCCTCGATCTTGTCGCCCATCGTCCGGATGTGCTCGGGCTTGGGCCCAATCCAGAGGATGTCGTGGCTCTCGACGATCTCCGCGAATTGCGCGTTTTCGGAGAGAAAGCCGTAGCCGGGGTAAATCGCGTCGGCGTGGACGATCTCGGCGGCCGAAATGATGTTGGGAATATTGAGGTAGGAGTCGGTCGCGGGCGGCGGGCCGATGCACACCGTCTCGTCGGCGAGGCGGACGTGCATCGCATCGGCATCGGCGGTCGAATGGACCGCGACGGTCTTGATGCCCATCTCATGACAGGCGCGATGGATGCGGAGCGCGATCTCGCCGCGGTTGGCGATCAGCAGCTTCTCGATTTGCATCAGCCGATGATCACCAGCGGCTGATCGAACTCGACCGGCTGGGCATCGGCAACCATGATTTTCTTGATCGTCCCCGCGGCCGGGGCGGTGATCGGGTTCATGACCTTCATGGCTTCGACGATGCACAGCGTGTCGCCGGCCTTGACGCTTTTGCCGACCTCGATGAACGGAGCCGCGCCGGGCTCGGGCGACATGAAGGCGGTGCCGACCATGGGCGACTTCACCGCGGTGCCGGTAACTTCTTCGGCCCCGGTGCCAGCCTCCAAATCTTCTTTCCCGTGCATCGGCGGCGCGGTCAGTGCCGGTGCGTGGGCCATTGCCGGCGCAGTGGCCATGACAGCGCGGAGCTCGCGCTTGACCTTGATGCGGCGGTCGCCATCGGCGATTTCAATCTCGGTCAGCTGGTTGGTCGTCAGGAGCTTGGCCAGATCGCTGACCAACCTGGGATCGATGCGCATCGCGCCATTCTTCTCGCCGGAACCGGCGGAGTCCTTCGATTGAGGCATGTTTATCCTACGTCCTTATCGGCGGTGCGTCTGTCAGACGAGCGGCTCCGCGTCCACCCTGAACGCACTTGGCGGCCTCTGCCGTCACTCCTAAGTGGGCTGCGATGGGTCTCGATGGAACGCTAGGAATCCGGGTCAACGGCGAGCACCGGCGAATGTCGGGCGGGATAACGGTTGCCGCGATGGTGAGCGAGCTCGGGCTCGATCCGTTGCGGGTTGCGGTCGAACGCAACCTGGAGATCGTGCCGCGATCGACGCTTGGGGACGTAATTGTCGAGGACGGCGACGATTATGAGATCGTGCATTTCGTTGGAGGCGGGTGAGTGACGGCGCAGCAGGACATCAAGGCCGACAGCTGGACCGTCGCGGGACGGACTTTCACTTCGCGGCTGATCGTCGGCACCGGCAAGTATAAGAGCCTGGAGGAGAATGCGGCGGCGGTCGAAGCCTCCGGGGCGGAGATCGTCACGGTCGCGGTTCGGCGGGTCAACATGTCGGACCCGAGCCAGCCGCGGCTGACGGATTTCATCGATCCGAAGAAAATCACCTACCTGCCCAATACCGCAGGCTGCTTTACCGCCGACGAGGCGATCCGGACGCTTCGGCTGGCCCGCGAAGCTGGCGGCTGGAACCTCGTGAAGCTTGAAGTGCTGGGCGAGGCGAAGACGCTTTACCCGGACATGCGCGAGACGCTGAAGGCAACCGAAGTGCTCGGTGAAAGAAGGCTTCGAGCCGATGGTCTATTGCGTTGACGATCCGATCGCCGCGAAACAGCTCGAGGAAGCCGGGGCGGTTGCGATCATGCCGTTGGGTGCGCCGATCGGCTCCGGGCTCGGCATTCAGAACCGCGTGACCATCCGCCTGATCGTCGAGGGCGCCGGCGTGCCGGTGCTGGTAGACGCCGGCGTCGGCACGGCAAGCGATGCCGCGGTCGCGATGGAGCTTGGCTGCGACGGCGTGCTGATGAACACGGCAATCGCCGAGGCCAAGGATGCGGTGCTGATGGCCCGTGCGATGAAGGCTGCCGTCGAGGCGGGTCGGCTCGCCTATCTCGCCGGGCGCATGCAGAAGCGGCGATATGCGGACCCCAGCAGTCCGCTTGCCGGACTGATCTGAGCTAGGAACGCATCAAAGGGGGGTCGGTATGTCCAGATTGTTTTGGTGCGTCCTTGCGGCCGGGCTGTCGGCAATTCTCGCATCCGGCGCTTCGGCCCGCGAAACCGTCATTGCCGATCGCGTTCTCGGGCCCGAAGGCCCGCTGTTCGTCGACGGCAAGCTCTACTATGTCGCGTGGAATCCGGGCTCGCTGTCCGTGTGGGACGGCAAGAGCAGCAAGGTCATCAACGATGCGCCCGGGTGCAGCCACAATGGCCTTGCGCTGACCGCCCGGCACACGTTGCTCCTCGCGTGCAGCGACGCGCACGGCGCGATCGCCGAGCTCGACCTTTCGGGCAAGGAACTGCGCCGCTGGCAGGCCGACGATCGCGGGCTCGGCTTCGACGGCGGCGTCAACGACATCGTCGTCACCGCCAATGGCGGCGCCTACGCAACAGTGTTCGGCCCGTTCGCGGACAAGCCCACGGCGATCGCCGGGCGGATCGTCTACATGGCGCCAGGCAGCGACAAATGGACCGAAGTCGCCGACGATCTCAACTATGCCAACGGCGTCGCCGTCTCTCCCGATCAGAAGACGCTCTACCTCGACGAGATGGGCAGCAATTCGGTGATCACTTTCGCGATCGGCCCCGACGGCAAGCTTGGCAACCGCGCCAATTTCGTGCGCCTCGACCTGCTGGTCCCGCCCAAGGTCCGCAAATGGTGGGCGGGCCCCGACAGCCTGAAGGTCGACCGCGCAGGCAATCTCTACGTCGCGCAATTTTACGGCGGTCGAATCCTCAAGGTTTCGCCCAAGGGCAAGCTGCTTCACGTCTTCGACATCGCGGCTGGCAATGGGCCGACCAATGTCGCGTTCGGCCCGGGCGAGAAGGAGCTTTACGTTTCGGTGGTCAAGAAATGCCGACGACCTTGCGGGCAAGGCGGAAGGGAGCATCGTCAGGATTGCCAACGTCCCAGCGCCACCAAGATAGCCGGCCGCGGCCTATTTGGTCGCGGTCACCACGTGCGCCGACATCGGCGCGTCGATGCCGTCCGGTCCCTCGAACTTTCGGAACGCCTGCTCGACCGACTCGAAGACGCGCTCGACGCTGCCCGGCCCCCGGTCGGCGATCTCCAGCCCCATCGGCGTGCCATAGCATAGCGCACTCGCCGCATCGTGCGCCGACGAGCAAATACTGCGCTTCTCTACCGTCTCGATCTCCACCGTGTCGAAGCCCGCGTCGTGCAGGTCGGATTCGATCCGCGACCGGATCGTGGTAGCTGAACGGCCCTTCGCGCATGAACAAAGGTGGATCGTCGGGGAATGTCTCGGCCAGCACTTGCTGGACGACCTCGGTCAGCGGGTTGCGTTCGATCCGGTCCCAGATCGCGAGCAGATAGCGCCCGCCGTCGTGAAGCACGCGATGCGCTTCCGAATGACCGAGGACGCGGTTGGGAAAGAACATCGCGCCAAACTGGCAGACGACGAGGTCGAAGCTTCCGTCCGTGAACGGCAGTTCCTGCGCATTGGCCTGCTCGAACGTCACCTTGCCCGACTTCACGCGCTGCGCGGCCATGTCGAGCATCGGCGGATTGAGGTCGGTCGCGACGATCACGGCTTCGGGCAAGGCGGCGGCCAGCGCCTGGGTCACGACGCCGGTACCTGCCGCGGTCTCGAGAATGCGCGTCGGCGCAAAGCTGGCGGCGCGCCGCGCAAGCTCGTCCGCGTAGGGCTGGAAAATCAACGGCACCATCAGCCGGTCGTAGGCCGCGGGAATCGAGCCGGTGAACCTCAATTCCACGTCTTTCATCGGAACGGCCCCCCTTGCTCGCGGGTTTTCGATGGGTCCGGAGGTGGACCATGGCGACGACCATGACAGACTATGCGGCCGAGCGCGAGGCGATGGTCGACCGTCACTTGAAGCGCCGCGGAATCCGCGAACAGCCGATCGTCGACGCGTTCCTCGCCGTCCCGCGCGAGGCGTTCGTCGGGCCGGGCTATGCGCATCTCGCCTATGGCGACCATCCGCTGCCGATCGAGGCCGGCCAGACCATCTCGCAACCCTATATCGTCGCGCTGATGATCCAGGCGGCGGGCATCGATCGCGGTGACAGGGTGCTCGAGGTCGGCGCCGGCTCGGGCTATGCCGCCGCGGTCATCAGCCGCATCGCCGCGCACGTCGTTGGCATCGAACGGCAGCACGACCTGGTCGAGGTCGCGCTCGAGCGGCTGAACCGGCTCGGCTACGGCAATGTCGCGATCGTCGAAGGCGACGGCACGATCGGCTGGCCGCCCGAGGCGCCGTACGACGCCATTCTCGCCGCCGCGAGCGGAAGCCACGTGCCGCCGCCGCTGATCGACCAGCTCGCGCCCGGCGGGCGGCTGGTGATGCCGCTCGGCGATCCCGGAGCAGTCCAGCAATTGGTCAAGGTGACGCGGCGCGGCGACGGATCGACGGTCCGCGAGAACCTCGGCGCCGTCCGGTTCGTTCCACTGATCGGGGAGGAAGGATGGAGCGATGCTCGACACTGAACTCGATGTGTTGCCGCGATTGATCGCCCGGGCGGCGGAGCCGTTGCCGGATATCGATGACCCGGCATTCGGAGCCATGTTTGACCGCTTCGGCGATGCGCGGGTGGTACTGCTCGGCGAGGCAAGCCACGGCACCAGCGAATTCTACCGCGCGCGGGCGGCGATCTCGCGGCGGCTGATCGAGCGGCACGGGTTCACCATCGTCGCGGTCGAGGCCGACTGGCCCGATGCGGCGACGATCGACCGCTACGTCCGCCATCGTCCGTGGCGCGCAGGGGAAATGACCGCGTTCGAGCGCTTCCCGACGTGGATGTGGCGCAACACCGACGTCGATGCCTTCATTCGCTGGATGTACGGCTACAACGCCAACCGCGCCTATGAGCGGATGTGCGGCTTCTACGGCCTCGACCTCTACAACCTCGGCGGGTCGATGCGCGCGGTGATCGACTTTCTCGACCAGGAGGACCCGGAGCTCGCACGCCTCGCGCACCGCCGCTACGGCTGCCTTGAGCCGTGGGCCGAACAGCCGGCGACCTACGGCCGGCACTCGTTGGTCGAAGGCTTCGCGCGCTGCGAGGTCGGCGTGATCCAGATGCTCAAGGAGCTGCTTCAGAAGCAGGTCGACTGCTTCGGGCCCGAGTGCGACGAATGGCTCGATGCGGCCGCCAACGCCCATCTGGTGAAGAACGCCGAGGCTTATTATCGCGTGATGTACCATGGCTCGGCGGAGAGCTGGAATTTGCGCGACACGCACATGTTCGACACGCTGAACATGATCCTCGAGGCCAAGGGGCCGCAATCGAAGGCGATCGTCTGGGCGCACAACAGCCACATCGGCAACGCCGCGTTCACCGACATGGGCATGAACCGGGACGAGCTGAACATCGGCCAGCTGGCGAAGGAAAGATGGGATGCGAAGGCGCGGCTGATCGGCTTCGGTACGCACGGTGGTACGGTCGCCGCGGCCGACGACTGGGACGAGCCGATGAAGGTAAAGCACGTGCGGCCGTCGCTTCCTGAAAGCTACGAGCGCGCGAGCCACGACAGCGAGGTGCCGCGCTTTCTCCTTGACCTGCGCGCAGGCGAGGTCGGTCGCGACGTCCGCGAGGCGCTCATGCAGCCGAAGCTCGAGCGGTTCATCGGCGTCATCTACCGCCCCGAGACCGAACGCTGGAGCCACTATAGCGCGTGCGTCCTGCCGCGGCAGTTCGACGCCTGGGTGTGGTTCGATGAAACCAGCGCAGTCACCCCGCTTCCAGGTGAGCAGCGGCCGGGCGCGGACGAGACGTATCCGTTCGGGCTGTGAAGTTCTTCTCCCCAGCCTCCGCCAGGGAGAATTCTAAGCCTTCCGCTTCTGCCTCAATTTAGCGATCGTCGTTGCGTTGCTGATCTGCTCGATGTCGGTCTTGCAGTGAAGCAGGCGAATGCCTTTCTCGCTGAGCGCGCGATCGAGGGCGGGTGCGAAATCTTCGGTGCTTTCGACGGTTTCGGCCCAGCCGCCGTAGGCGCGGGCGAGCGCGGCGAAGTCGGGGTTGCGGAGATCGGTTGCCGAGATGCGCGCGGGATAGTCGCGCTCCTGGTGCATGCGGATGGTGCCGTAGCTGCCGTTGTCGACCAGGATGACGAGCAGGTCGGCGCTATATTGGGCCGCCGTCGCCAACTCCTGCCCATTCATCAGGAAATCGCCGTCGCCCGCGACGCACACCACCGGCCGGTCCTTGAACCGGATCGCGGCGGCGACGGCTGCAGGGAGGCCGTAGCCCATCGTCCCACTGGTCGGCGCGAGTTGGGTCGGCATCGGGCCGTAGCGCCAGTAACGATGCCACCAGCCGGAGAAATTGCCGGCGCCGTTGCAGATGATGGTGTTGTCGGGGAGCTTGTCGCGCATCGCGGCGACGCACGGGCCGAGGTCGAGCTTGACGCCGTCACGCGGCTTCGGCTCGGACCATTCCAACCACTCCGAGTGCGACTCTCCGCCGGCATGGAAGCGAACCAGGTCGGGGTCGATCCACTCGTCGAGCATTTCGGCAAATTCGCCCATGTCGGCGCATACCGGCAGGTCGGCGTGATAGACGCGGCCGAGCTCGTTGGGGTCGGGGTGGACGTGGACGAGCGTCTGCCCCGGATGATCGGGGGTGACGAGCGTGTAGCCGTCGGTAGTCGCCTCGCCGAGCCGCGCCCCAACGGCGAGGATCAGGTCGGCATCGCGAATGCGCTGCTGGAGCTTGGGGTTGGGCCCGTAGCCGAGGTTGCCGGCATAGACGCCGCAGGTATTGCAGATGGCGTCCTGGCGGCGGAAGGCGGCGGCGACCGGGATCCCGTAGCGGAAGGCGAAGTTGGCGAAATGATGCGATGCGCGCGGGCTCCAGTCTGCGCCGCCGACGATGGCAATCGGGTTGGTCGCGTCCTTCAGAAGCTCGAACATCGCCTGGACGGCGCCGGGATCGGGCTCCTCGGCGAGCGATGGGACGCATGGGCGGTCGGGCACCTCGACCTCGTCGCGCAACATGTCCTCGGGCAGGGCGAGCACGACCGGCCCCGGTCTCCCCGCAATGGCGACGCGATAGGCTCGCGCGACATATTCGGGGATTCGCCGCGCATCCTCGATCCGCGCCGCCCATTTGGCGATCGGCGAAAAGAAGGCCGGCAAGTCGATCTCCTGGAAGCCCTCGCGGTCGCGGTCGCCGCGGGCGACGTCGCCGATGAACAGGATCATCGGTGTCGAATCCTGGAAGGCGACGTGGACTCCCGCGCTCGCGTTGGTCGCGCCGGGGCCGCGGGTAGCGAAGGCGACGCCGGGGCGACCGGTCATCTTGCCGTCGGCGTCGGCCATGTAGGCAACCCCGCCCTCCTGCCGGCAGACGACGGTGTCGATCTCTTTCGTGTCGTGAAGCGCATCCAGCACCGCGAGGAAGCTTTCACCGGGCACGGTGAAGATACGATCACATCCCTGGATGCGGAGCTGGTCGACGAGGATGCGTCCGCCCGTTCTGGCGCCCGTGCGCTTGGTCATGGACAGGCCTGTTAGCGGCGCAATCGGACGGCGTCATCCGTTCCTGCTCGACGACTAATTTATGTGAGAGAAAAACGCTGCGAATCAGATAGATGGTTGGGAACCTTCGGGGGGTCATATGACTGAGACCAACTATCGCTATTTCGAGCGCCGGGCCGCCGAAGAGCGGAACGCCGCCGCCCTTGCCACCCATCCGCTTGTGCGGCGCCGGCACTTGGAACTTGCCGAACGCTATGACGAGGCAGCGGCGGCGAACACTGCGCGGGTGCTGGAATGCGTTGTGGAAGCACGCGTGAGCAGCGTGGTGCGCGCCTAGTTTCGCCTGATCGCTTGTCTCATGTGTACACTGCTCCGAAGCGCTTCGTGGGTCACGTGCACGACGTCTTCGAAGGCGACCCGATGCACGACCGCGCCGGCCGCGTCATGCACTTCGATATTCTGATCCAGACGGATGTGCCCGGCGATTGCGTCGGCGGCGATGATCGCTCGTGCCTCGGCCACCGCAGCGGCCGGGATTGCGCCGCCCTGCAATTCGCGGCCTTCGGCGTCGAGCAGGACGTCGGTCCCGTCGCATAGGTGGAAAAAGTAAGTGGCCATGGAAGCGCTCCTATGGGCGGGAGCGCTTGGTCTCTCAGCCGCCGGTGCCCAACGTGCTGCCGGCGATGCTCATCGCATAGCGAGTCGAGTGAGACTAATCTAGATTTATCTTCAATGCCTTAACATTTGTATGGTCCGAAATTCGTGCACATGTTATAGAGACGAAATCGCCGGCCACGTAGATCATCTAGGGCGTTGGTGACTGAGAGATATTTGTGCTCCCGCCCCCACTGTGCGGGAGACAGAATTGGACCAGCAAACGAAGCATCCGCTTCAGCGGCTTGCGCGCAAGCTCGATATTCATCATTCGCTGAGCGCCGAGGAGAAGGCGGCGATCCTCGCTTTGCCCCACAAGCTGCGCTGCCTCGAGGCACAATCCTATACGTTGCGCGAGGGCGACCGGCCCGACCGGTGCGCTATTTTGGTGACCGGCTATGCCTTCCGCCACAAGGTCACCGGTGACGGTGAGCGGCAGATCCTCTCGATCCACATTCCCGGCGACGCGCTGGATTTCCAGAACATGTTTCTTAGCGAATCCGATCACAACGTGCAGCTGCTGACGCGCGCGGAGGTGGCCGAGGTGCCACGGGGGCCGCTCGAGGAGCTCGTCCTGAACTACCCGGCCGTGGGCCGGGCGATCCTGATGCACACGCTGGTGGAAGCATCGATCTTCCGCGAATGGGTGGTCAACGTCGGGCGCCGCGATTCGAGAACGCGGATCGCGCATCTGCTCTGCGAATTTGCCTATCGGCTTTCGATGCAAGGCCTCCCACCGACAGGGTCCTTCGAACTGCCGATGACCCAGGAGCAACTCGCCGACGCCACCGGCCTTACCGCAGTGCACGTCAACCGGGTGCTCAAAGGCCTCGAGGCCGAGGGATTGATCGATCGAAACCGCCGGATCATCAGCTTCCCGAACTGGCAGCGGCTGCGCGACGTGGGCGATTTCAACCCGCGCTACCTGCACGCACCCGAACTCGCGCCCTGAGCGCATCAGCATTGCGCATCAACACATAGATTAAGACGCGTCCGAATAACCTCCATGAAGGAAGTCGGCGTCCCCTCCGCCTAGCCCTTAGGCAGGATTAGGGCGGGGCGTTTTGACCGAACATTCGATATTCGAGCACACGCTCAAGCGCTGGTCGCGGCTGGTGGACCTGTCGCAGGACGATCGGCGAGCGATCGAAGCGCTGCCGTGGACCCGTCGTCAGTACGACCGGGATTCCTACCTGGTCAGGGAAGGCGAGCCGACATCCGCCTGCATGGTCCTGGTGAGCGGGTTCGCGTTTCGGCAGAAGCTCGTGAGCGACGGCGCGCGCCAGATCATCTCGTTCCACATCCCGGGGGAATTTCTCGACCTCCAGAATTGCATGTTGGAGGTTGCCGACCACAACGTGCAAAGTCTGGGCCGCTCGATGATCGCGGTCGTTCCAAAAGGCCCGCTTGTGGCGTTGATGGAGGCTCGCCCGATGGTTGCGCGGGCAATGTGGATCGACAGCCTGATCGATGCCGCGATCTTCCGCGAGTGGGTCGTCAACGTCGGCCGGCGCGACGCCAGGGAGCGGATCGCGCATTTGCTGTGCGAACTGGCGGCGCGCCTGCGCAAGGCCGGTCTCGACAACGGCCCCGTGTTCGACTTTCCCATCACGCAGGAACAGATTGCCGACGCGACCGGACTGACCTCGGTTCACACCAATCGCACGCTCCAGGCCCTCCGCAAGGACGGCCTCATTGGCCTGTCGTCGAGCAAGCTCACGATTGTCGATTGGGACAAGCTTGCCGAAGCGGGCGACTTCAACCGCCGCTATTTGCACCAAAGCGCCTAGAGTCTGGCTGTTCAGGCCTGATGGATGGCCTTGACGACCTGGTAGCTCTCCAGCCCTTCCTTGCCGCCTTCGGAGCCGAAGCCTAAATCCTTGACCCCGCCGAACGGCGTGTCGGCGCCGGAGATGGCGAACGTGTTGATGCCGACCATGCCGCTTTCGACCAAGTCGCCGATCAGGTTCGCGCGGCGTCCGTTTTCGGTGAAGGCGAAGGCGGCGAGGCCGTAGGGGAGGCGGTTGGCCTGCTCGATGGCTTCCTCGAACGTGTCGAACGGGCGGCTGACGGCGACGGGGCCGAAGGGCTCGTCGTTCATGATGTTCGCTTCATTGGGGACGTCGGCGAGCAAGGTCGGCTGGAAGAAGAATCCGCCGTCGCCGCGCTCGCCGCCGACAAGCACGCGCGCGCCCTTGGCCCTCGCGTCTGCTACGAGTGTCTCGATCGCGTCGGGACGCCGACTGTTGGCGAGCGGGCCCATCTTGACGCCGTCTTCGAGCCCATTGCCGACTTTGACCTTGGCGGTGCGCTCGGCGAAGCCCTTGACGAAGGCATCGTAGATGCCGCGCTGGACGTAAAATCGGGTCGGGGAGACGCACACCTGGCCGGCGTTGCGGAATTTCTGGGGCACGACCATGTCGAGCGTTTTTTCGAGGTCGCAATCGTCGAAGATCAGCACCGGCGCGTGGCCGCCGAGCTCCATCGTCACGCGTGTCATGCTGTCGGCGCACAGGCGCATCAGGTGCTTGCCGACGTTGGTCGAGCCGGTGAAGCTGACCTTGCGGATGACGCGGCTGGCGATCAGCGTCTCGCTGATCATGCCGGCGTCGCCGTGGACCAGCTGGGCGACGCCGGCAGGAATGCCCGCGTCCGCGAGCGCCCGGAACATTTCGGTCGCAACTCCGGGGGTCTCGTGCGGTGGGCGCGAAATCACGGTGCACCCCGCGGCGAGCGCGGCGCTGACCTTCTTGGCGAGTAGATAGATTGGGAAATTCCACGGCGTGAAGGTCGCAGTGGGGCCGACCGGCTGGCGGATCACGCGGCTGAGCTGGCCGGCGGGGCGGACCAGCGTGCGGCCATAGTCGCGCTTGGCGTCCTCGGCGTACCAGTCGAACAGTTGCGCCGAGGCCAGCACTTCAAGCTTCGCCTCACCAACCGGCTTGCCCTGTTCCTGAGTCATCGTCCGGGCGACGAGGTCGGCGCGCTCGCGCAGCAATTGTGCGGCCTTGTGGAGGATCGCGCCCCGCTTCTCGACGTCCGTCGAGCGCCATTCGGGCCAGGCCCGGTCGGACGCCAAGATTGCCTCGTCCAAGTCGGCCTTCGTCGCATAGGGGACTTCGGCGATCGCCTGCGCGTCGACCGGATTGACGACCTTATGGGCGTCGCGGCCTTCGCCGGATTTCCAAACGCCGTCGATGAAGAGCTGAAGCGATGTTTCGTAGGTCATGCGCGGCCAGATAGGCCGTGCTTGATGCACCCGCAACGGCCCGCTACCCCTACTGACAAAGGAGAAAGCAAGCGATGACCAAGCAGGACCTCGTCCAGAAGATGCAGGAAAATAGCGCCTGGGTTCCGGGCAAGCGCGTGAAGATCGACTTTGGCGACCAGGGCGTGGCGATGCTCGACGGCGTCGGCAATCAGGTCAGCGAGGACGACGGCGCTGCCGACACGACGATCAAGGTCGGCTGGGATGACTGGCAGCAAATGGCCGCTGGCCAGCTCGACGGAATGACCGCGTTCATGATGGGCAAGCTCAAGGTCGAGGGCGACATGTCGAATGCGATGCAGCTTCAGGGCGTCCTGGCGAAGCTGAAGGGTTAGTTCGTCGAAACGTCATTGCGAGCGGGAGCGAAGCAATCCAGTCGTGGATTGCCGCGTCGCCTGCGGCTCCTCGCAATGACGGAGGAACCATGCGCACATTCTTGATGTCCATCACGTTGCTGCTGACGTCAGCCACGGGCATGGCCCAGGCGCCTGCCAAACCCGCCACGTCGCCCTGCGCCGATCCGGAATATCACCAGTTCGATTTCTGGGCGGGCCGCTGGGACGTTTACGATCCGGCCGGGAAGCTGATCGCGCACAGCCTGATCGAACCCGTCTACGGCTGCGGCATTCGCGAGAATTGGATGCCGATCGGCAAGGCCGGCGGCGGTAGCCTCAGCATCTACGTCCCGCGGCCAAGCATTGGGAACAATTCTGGATCGATTCGAGCGGTTCGCGCGCGTTTTTCACCGGCGGCTGGAACGGATCCGCGATGGTGATCACCGGCGAATGGGGCGGTCCGCTCGTTCGCATGAGCTATCGCAAGAATGGCGATGGTTCAGTGCTTCAGTCGGGCGAGCAATCGACCGACAAGGGCAAGAGCTGGACGCCGACATTTGACTTCACTTACCGGCCGGCGGCAACCGCATCGCGCTGACGTTCGCTTGACCGCCGCCGCCGCATTTCCCAATGGCGGCACATGCAAAAAATTTATCCCAATGCGGAAGCCGCGCTTGATGGGTTGCTGTTCGACGGCATGACGATTGCCGCGGGCGGGTTCGGTCTGTGCGGCATCCCCGAACGATTGATCGACGCCATCGTCGCGAACGGCGTCAAAGACCTCACGATCGCGTCCAACAATGCCGGCATCGACAATGAGGGGCTCGGCAAGCTGTTGCGGACGCGGCAGGTGAAGAAGATGATTTCCTCCTACGTCGGCGAGAACAAGGAATTCGAGCGGCAATATCTGGCGCAGGAGCTGCAAGTGGAGTTCTGCCCGCAGGGCACGCTCGCCGAGCGGATGCGCGCGGGCGGGGCCGGCATCCCGGGCTTCTACACCAAGACCGGCTTCGGGACGCAGGTCGCCGAGGGCAAAGAGGTCAAGGAATTCGAGGGTGAGCAATATATCCTGGAACGCGGAATCCGCGCTGACCTCGCCATCATCAAGGGCTGGAAGGCCGACGAGAGCGGCAACCTCATGTTCCGCAAGACCTCGCGCAACTTCAATCATCCGGCGGCCACGTGCGGCAAGGTCTGCATCGCCGAGGTGGAGGAAATTGTGCCGGTCGGAACGCCTCGACCCCGACTGCATCCATCTGCCGTCGATCTTCGTCAATCGGCTGATCGACGGGTCGCCCTACGAGAAGAGGATCGAGTTCCGGACGGTGCGCGAGCGGGAGACTGCATGATGGCGACGCAGCTTGAAACGAAGGCTGGACCCGCGACCAGATGGCGGCCCGGGCGGCGAAGGAGCTGCAGGACGGCTATTACGTCAACCTCGGGATCGGGATTCCGACGCTGGTCGCCAACCATGTTCCGCAGGGCATGACCGTCACGCTGCAGAGCGAGAACGGGATGCTCGGCATCGGGCCGTTCCCCTATGACGACGAGGTCGATCCGGACCTCATCAATGCCGGCAAACAGACGGTCAGCCAGCTTCCCCAGACCAGCTATTTCGACAGCGCGACCAGCTTCGGCATGATCCGCGGCGGCCACATCGACCTCGCGGTGCTGGGCGGCATGGAAGTGAGCGAGAGCGGCGACCTCGCCAACTGGATGGTCCCGGGCAAGATGATCAAGGGGATGGGTGGGGCGATGGACCTCGTCGCCGGCGTCAAGAAGATCATCGTGGTGATGGAGCATGTGTCCAAGGACGGCAGCGCCAAGTTCATCCCCGAATGCACGCTGCCTTTGACCGGCAAGAACGTGGTCGACATGATCATCACCGACCTCGCTGTATTCCAGCGCTCGACCCACATGAGCCCGTTCCGGCTGGTCGAGCTCGCGCCCGGGGTGACCCGCGAGGAAGTGCGCGAGAAGACGACCGCGAGCTACGAGGAATGACCTGGCGGCACGCCAGGGAAACGGCGTTGTTCGCAACGCTCCTGGCTGTGCTCCTGATGCTGTATGCGCAGGTCGATTATTATCTTCGGCATATGGGATGAGGGTGCTTCTGTCCCGCGAGCCCGGCGGTCCGGAAACGCTTCGCATCGAGGAGGTGCCGGAGCCGATTGCGGGCGTCGGAGAGCTGCTGGTTCGCGTTCGGGCCTGCTCCATCAATTTCCCGGACGTCCTGATCATCGAGGACAAATATCAGTTGAAGCCGCAGCGGCCATTCGCGCCGGGCGGTGAATTCGCCGGGGAGGTCGTCGGAATTGGTGAAGGCGTTACCGGCTGGTCGACCGGCGACCGACTGATCGCCGCGACCGGGTTCGGCGCTCTCGCCGAGCAGATTGTCATCCCGGCCAAGTCAGCGTTCCGCTTGCCGGCGGAACGCTCGTTCGAAGAAGGCTCGGCGCTGCTACTCACCTATGCGACCGCGATCCACGCGCTGGTCGACCGTGGCGGTTGAAGGCCGGCCAGACGTTGCTGGTGCTCGGTGCAGCGGGCGGCGTCGGTATTGCCGCGGTCGAGATCGGCAAGGCGCTGGGGGCACGGGTCATCGCCGCCGTATCGTCGGAGGAGAAGGCGCAGGCGGCGCGTGACTCGGGTGCCGACGAAGCGGTGGTCTATCCGACCGACACCAGCGACCCCAAGGCGCTCTCGCAAACGTTCAAGGATGCGGTCGGCCCCGCCGGCGCGGACGTCATCCTCGACCCCGTGGGCGGCGCTTACAGCGAGGCGGCGTTGCGCAGCATTGCGTGGGAAGGCCGCTTCCTCGTGGTCGGCTTCCCCGCCGGGATCGCCAGGCTGCCACTCAACCTGACGCTGCTGAAAAGCTGCGACGTGTGCGGCGTCTTCTGGGGCGCGTTCGCCGCGCGTGATCCCAGGCCAACGCGGCGCACGTCGAACAACTGTTCCGCTGGTGGGACGAGGGCAAGATCGCGCCGCGCATCAGTGCCACCTATCCGCTGGAACGCGCTGGGGAGGCGATCGCGGCGCTGCGCGACCGCAAGGCCGTCGGCAAGCTGGTCGTCACGCTTTGAGCCTTTCCGACTGGCGGGCCAGCCGCTCATCCCGCTGGCTGTTCTGGGCCGCGGCCTGCTTCGCCTTCGTGATGGCGGTGGTGCCGCACCCGCCGCAGGTGCCGGGCGAGCCCAATGACAAGGTCCAGCATATTGCCGCATTCGCGACGCTCGCGCTGCTCGGCAGCTTTGCTTACCCACGGACGGCGCTGTCGCGATTGCTGGTCGGGCTGTCGGTATTCGGCGCGTTGATCGAGGTGGTTCAGGCGATCCCCGCGCTGCACCGCGACAGCGACGTGCTGGACTGGCTCGCCGACACGCTCGCGGTGATCGTGGTGCTGCTGATCGTCCGCTGGTGGCGGCGCGGCGGACTAGCGGTTGAGCGGAAGCGCGTTGAGCCAGCGCACGACGGCCGAAGACAAGCGCCACCCGATGGTCGGAAAAGGAATGATCGGTGTCCATTTCGATCGCCGTAATGCGTGATTGCCGGCCTGCTCGGACCGCAGCCGTCGTCCGCCCGTTTTCCTGCGCCGAGCCAAATTTCGCGCTGACCGAGAGGATCGGGAGGTCGGCGAGCCGCGGCGCGGCTGCGACAAGGTCCCATTGCGAGCGCCTCGCGATCGACTTCCGCGGCGACGCTGTCGGGCGTCGCGCCGTGCAGCGAATTGCCGAAATCGTCGAAGCCCCTCGCGAGCGCTCTCGCGCGTGTCGGCTCCCCGGCTGGTCTTGCCGGCGAGGATTCCACGCGTCGATCAGGATCAGGCCATCGAGGCCGGTCGAGGTGGCGGCCGTCATGGCCGCGGTGGCGCCGCCCATCGAATGTCCGGCAAGGACGATCTTGCCGGCGTCGATGCCGAGCTTCGCGGCGCCATCCGAGTGCGCGAACGCCAGCGCGGCGGCGGTATCCTCCATCGAATTGGCGATCGAGAAATCTCCCGGCGATCCCCAGGCGCCACGATAGGTGAAGGTAAGCACGTCCCAGCCGGCGCGGCGAATCGCCTGGGCAAGATCCAGGTTGCGCTCGTTGCCCGGCAGGCCGTGCATCAGGATGACGGTCGGATGCGGACCCTTGCCGCTGGCGACGAACAGCAAGGCATTCATGCCGACCCCATGCGACGGGATGAGCAACTGCTGATAGTGCGCGGGAAATGCGGCGTTCCGCGGCGGGTCGACGATGGCGGCATTGGCTGCGGGATGGCCGAAGCGGCGGGGCAATGACGGTCAGCGAAGCGAGCGCGGCGGCGGCTGCAAGCATCTTCGGCATCATCGATCTCCCGTTAGCGAAAAGATGTTAGCGGGTTCGCCGCAAACTTCCATGCCGCTGGACGGAGAGGGCTCGCCTCCTATCTCCCGCCGCCTAATGCACAAGGGGAACACATGACGCAGTTCGACGACCGCGAGCGGGCCTTCGAGGCCAAATATGCGCGCGACGAGGAAATGCAGTTTCGGATCACCGCGCGCCGCAACCGCCTGCTCGGCGAATGGGCCGCGCGGCAGATGGGCCTGAGCGAGGCCGAGACCAAATCCTATTCGAAGGATGTCGTGCGGTCGGATTTCGAGGAAGCCGGCGAGCATGATGTAATCCGCAAGGTCCTCGGCGACCTCACGGCCGCGGACGTCGATTGCGACGAGGACGCGGTTCGCACCGCGCTTCGCAACAAGGAGATCGAGGCGCGCCGGCAGATCATCGAGGCGAGCAACAGCTGATGCCGATGGCCGCGCGCGAGATCGAGGAACTGATCCGGACGTCGATTCCCGACGCGGAAATCACGATCCGCGACCTGGCTGGTGACGGCGATCATTATGCGGCGCGGGTGGTGAGCCGCAGTTTCGAAGGCCTGAGCCGGATCCGGCAACATCAGGCGGTCTATGCCGCGCTTGGCGGACGCGTTGGGGGTGAGCTTCACGCACTGCAGCTCGAAACCGCGGTGCCGAATGGAGAATGACCAGTGAGTGACGCCAACAGCCGCATCGCCGACATCGTCGGCAAGAACGACATCGTGCTCTTCATGAAGGGCACGCCGCTGTTTCCGCAATGCGGCTTTTCGAGCCGCGCCATCGCCATCCTCGATCGGCTGGGTGCGACCTACGAAACGGTCGACGTCTTGCAGGACCAGGAGGTCCGGCAGGGCATCAAGGAATATTCGGACTGGCCGACGATTCCCCAGCTTTATGTGAAGGGCGAGTTCGTCGGCGGGTCGGACATCATGATGGAGATGTTCGAAAGCGGCGAGCTCAAGCAGCTAGTCGGCGCCGAGGCCTAAAAAGAAAGGGCGGCGCAGCTGGACCAGAGAACCGCTGCACCGCCCCTTCGTGGCGTGGAACCAAGTGGACACGACTATAGTAGCAATCGCCGTGCCAATTCAAAAAAGTGGCAGTTTTTGGCTGTTTTTATATGAGCCAGATCATGCCGGAGGATCGATTGCGTAAAATTTTCCGACAGAATTGCGCACGCTTGATGCCAGGCGGCACTTTGCGGACGCTGCTTTGTTGGACGTCGCGGTGAGCCTGCATGATCCTGACCCTGCGCGCCACGGCGGCCCGAAGCTGTTCTGCGACCTCACGCAGAGCTGGTCGGAGGTCGGCGGCGGCGTCCGCACTTACCTGCTGCACAAGCGGCGGCATATCCTCGAGCAGACGCCGCACAGCCACCTGATGATCATCCCCGGCGCCCGCGACGAGGTGATCCGTGAAGATCGCGCGATCACCGTTACCGTGGCATCGCGACAGGTCCCCGGCAGCCCTCATTACCGCCTGATGCTCCGCAATCGCGCGGTGCGCTCAGCGCTCGAGCAATTCCGGCCCGACCTGATCGAATGCCAGGACGCCTACAACCTCCCGTGGTCGGCGATTGCGCATCGCCGGCGGCACCCCGACGTCGCGCTGATCGCAGCCTACATGACCGATTTTCCGACGGTCTATGTTGAACGCCCACTGTCACGGTTCATCACCAAGCCGGTTGCCGGGCTGCTCGGTCGCATCTGCTACGCTTATTGCGGAGCTCTTTATCATCGGTTCGATGCCATTTTCGCGCTCAGCGAGAATGGCGGGGCGGGCAAGCTGCGCTCGCTCGGAATCGCGCCCGTCGAGGCGGTTCCGCTGGGAGTCGAGGTAGGAGAGTTCGGACCCCAGCGACGGGATCCTCGCCTTCGCGCCAAGCTTGGCCTCGCGGACGGACAGCCGATGATCATCTACGTCGGCCGGCTCGACGGCGAGAAAAAGCCGGACATGGTGGTCGAAGCATTTCGAAAGCTCCCCCATGCCCTCGGCGCCAAGCTCGTGCTGCTCGGCGAGGGGCCGCTGCGGGCCGACATCGCGGCGCTTGGCGATCCGCGGATCGTGATGCCCGGCTATGTGAACAACCGCGCGGAGCTCGCCCGCTGGCTCGCGAGCGCCGATATTTACGCATCGGGCATGGCCGACGAGACGTTCGGAATTTCGATCATCGAAGCGCAAGCGTCGGGATTGCCGGTTGTAGGCGTGGCGGCGGGGGCGATGATCGATCGGGTCACTCACACGATGGGTCGGCTGGGGCCCGTCGGCGATGCCGACCGGATGACCGCGAACATCCTGTCGGTTTGGGGTGGCGACCATGAGGCGATGCGCGAAGCGGCGCGGGCCCATGCGCTGCAGTTCAGCTGGGATAGCAGCATGGGTGCCCTCTTCGGGCGGGTCTATCCAGCCGCATTCGAACGCCGTCGGCAACGCCAACTCGAGATGGCTGGTATTGCGATTGCAGCCGCCTGACGGTTCAACAGACATTCACGGCGGTGGGGCGATTGAAGGACATGACCAGGGCCAAGATAGTCGCCGGGATCGCGATCCTGGCCGTCGCTAGCGGAGCAAGTGCGGCGGCGCCCGGCAAATCAGCGCCGGGGCGCAGTTCGGCGACATCTAACAGCGTCGAGGCGCTGGTGCAGAACTGCGAAGCGCACAAGTTCGAAACCGTCATCCAGCTGACCGGCGATGACGGCAAAGCGCGATCGTCGAAAGTGAAGCTGTGCGGGAATCAAGGTCAGAGCGACGCCGACTGGATCCGGACGCTGAAGGATGCGGTGACGAAGGCCAGCCAGAGCTCGGACATGCCCAAGGCCGCCAAGGAACAGATCGTGGCGGCGATCAATGCGGAAATAGAACGACTAAACGGGGCAGCTCCATCCTCGACTGAAACCGCGATCGAGGATGCGCCCCGCTCGGCCGAACCTGAAGCGCCGCTGTCGCGCGACTATGCATTGCTGCCGCCGTTACCGGTGCCAACCAGTGTCGCGCCGCCGCCTATCCTGCTCCCCCCGTCGACGGGCCTCGGTGCTAGCGCGGAGACTGCCGGTTCGAAGCGGGAGCGAAAAGTTGCGACGCCGGCGCTCGCCAGCATCGGAACCGGCACAGCATCGGGGTTCAGCCTTCGCTGTGCACTGCCGACCGACCCGCAGCGCTCCGAGACCTGCGATATTCTCGAGCCGAGCACATTGCTCGTACTCCGCGCCGACGCTGCGGCCACCTCGGCGACACAGCTGCGCTTCGTCCGGCGCGGAGCCTTGCACGGGGAAGTGACCGTGCCCCCGCTGCGGCATGGGCAAAGCGCCACGTTCCGCGCTCCCACGGATGTCTGCGCCGGCGTCGTGAGGAGCCGGGTATCGATCGAGGCCGGCGGTGGCACGATCGGGGAATACGAACTCCGTTGCTAGCCTGCGCGCACCGCGCGTGGCAGAGGCGTGGAGTGGATGTACCTTATGCGCAACTGGAGGAACTCGAGCCAGGCATCGCCCGGGTGCTCGCTCATAATCCCTCCGCCTTCACTTATTACGGCACGCAGACCTACCTGATCGGTACCAAGGAGGTCGCGGTGATCGATCCGGGGCCCGATCTCCCCGACCATCTCGACGCGCTGGAGCGCGCGATTGGGGCCCGCAAGGTCGCGGCGATCATGTGCACTCACACACACCGCGACCATAGCCCGGCGGCGCAGCCGCTGGCCGAGCGCACGGGCGCGCGGATCGTGGGGTGTGCGGCGCTGTCGCTGGAAAGCGTCGGGCCACGCGCCGATGCTTCATTCGATGGCAACTACAGGCCCGACCGAGTCCTCGAACACGGCGAGACCCTTGAGGTCGATGGCGAGCCGGTGACGGCCGTGGCGACGCCCGGCCATACTTCGAACCATCTGTGTTTCTCGTATCGCGGGGCTTTGTTCAGCGGGGACCATGTGATGGGCTGGTCGACCACCGTCGTGGTCCCGCCCGACGGCGACATGGCGGCCTATATGCAAAGCCTCGGCAAGCTTAGGCAACGCGATGAACGCGTCTATTATCCGGCGCACGGACCGGCCGTCACCAACCCGAAGCAATACGTGCGGCACCTCCTCGGCCACCGGATGCAGCGCGAGAAGCAGATTCTCCGACTGGTGAAACATGATGCCAGGTCGATCCCGGACATTGTCGCGGCTGCCTATCCGGGACTCGATCCACGATTGGTCCCTGCCGCGGGCGGTTCCGTCTATGCGCACCTGCTGGACCTTGAGCGCCGCGGGCTCGTTCAACAGCGGGACGAGCGATGGAAAACCGCCTGAACAAACCCTTGATCCTGGCGATGATCCTGATTGCGCTGGTGCTCGGCGTTATCGTCGGCATGGCGACCGGAGTTGCTGACCGCATCCTGGGTGGGCCAGATCCGAAAACCATCGCGTCATCCAGCCTGGAATCGATGCGGGCTCAGAACCGGCTGATTGCGTTCACCGCGCGCTATGTATCGGTGACGACGACCGAGCAAAACCGGTTCGGCTTCTCGGCGAAGCGCACATTGATCCTTCCCGGCGACGTTCGCTATGAGCTCGATCTGTCGAAGTTGCAGCCGGGCGATGTTGCCTGGGACGCCTCGAGCAAGACGCTGAAAGTGAAGCTGCCGGAAATCGAGATTGCCGGCCCCGACGTCGATCTCGCGAGTGCCCAGGAATATGGCGAGGGCGGGGTTCTGTCCGCGCTGACCAATGCCAACCAGCAACTCGATTCCGCCAATCGCGCCAAGGCCGTGGCCGACCTTCGCAAGCAAGCCCAGGGCGCGGCGCAGATGCGCCTGGCGCACCAGGCGGCTCGGGCGGCGATCGAGCGCAGCTTCGCCATGCCGCTCGTCGCCGCCGGCTTCAAGGACGCGAAGGTGGTCGCGCGCTTTCCGACGGATGGAACCGACGAGGCTTCTTATCTCGACCTGTCGACGCCATATGAGGAGGCGATCAAGGAAGCGGAGCGCCGCCGCGCGGCAAAGGCCCAGAAATGACGGTTCAGAGTGGCAGTCTCAAAGGTCTCGATCTTCTCGCCGAGATCGACCGCCTGAAGCGCGAGCGGAACGCGGTGATCCTCGCTCATTATTACCAGAAAGCCGAAATCCAGGACCTCGCCGACTTCGTTGGCGATAGCCTCGATTTGTCGCGCAAGGCGGCGGCGACCGATGCGGATGTCATCGCCTTCTGCGGTGTTCGCTTCATGGCCGAAACGGCAAAAATCCTGTCGCCCGAGAAAATCGTGATCCTGCCCGACATGGATGCCGGCTGCAGCCTGGAGGACAGTTGCCCGCCCGATCAGTTCGCGGCCTTCCGCAATGCCCATCCGGACCATATCGCGCTCACCTACATCAACTGCTCGGCGGCGGTGAAAGCGCTCAGCGACATCATCGTCACCAGTTCGTCGGCCGGGATTATCCTCGACCAGATCCCGAAGGATCAGAAGATCATCTTCGGGCCCGATCGGCACCTCGGCGGCTATCTTGCGCGCAAGACCGGCCGCGACATGCTGCTGTGGCCCGGCATCTGCATCGTCCACCAGGCGTTCAGCGAGACCGAGCTCTTGAAGCTCAAAGCGGAGCATCCCGATGCGCCCGTGGCCGCGCATCCCGAGTGCCCGCCGCATATCGTCGACCATGCCGATTTGGTCGGATCGACGCGGGCGATCCTCGATTTTGCGCTGAGCAGCCCGGCGACGACGATCCTGGTAGCGACCGAGCCGCACATCATCCACCAGATGCAGAAAGCGGCGCCGGGCAAGACGTTCATCGGAGTCCCCGGCGGCGACGGGAACTGCAATTGCAATATGTGCCCCTACATGGCGCTCAACACGCTCGAAAAGCTGTACGTCGCGTTACGCGACCTCCAGCCGCGGATCGAGCTGTCGAGCGAGGTCATGGAGCGCGCCCGCGTACCGCTCGAGCGGATGCTGGAGATGGCCGGCCGCACGGTCGGGCAGGGCGATGTCGGCAAGCCGATCATCGACCGTCCGGAAGATATCGATCCGACGATCAGCGGCGATTAATCTGCTGAAGCTGCATTAAGCAGCTGTTTCCACCTCCCGATTTACGGTCAGCCGAGCATCAGCAGCGGTAACGTTTCTACGCGCCCGTCGTCGCGGCAGGATCGCACGCTAGCTTGACCGCGGGGCATTCGGGGAGGGTAAGTTGCAACCGCACCGCACCTTGGTGCTATTTTTGGCGGCGATTGGGGCCCCCGCGGGCGCACAGTCGTTCGCCGCGCAATTCCCCGCTCGAATCATCGCTGCCCATAATGCCGAGAGGGCGCGGGCGGGGGTCCCTTCCATCTTATGGGACAACGACCTCGGAAGCGCGGCCGCGGCCTATGCCCGGCAAATAGCGATCACCGGCCGTTTCGCCCACTCGGACCGCCACGCGCGCCGAGGGATTGGCGAGAATCTATGGATGGGATCGCACGGAAGCTTCAGCGTCGAAGCGATGGTCGGCGGATGGGCATCCGAAAAGCGCTGGTTTGCGCCGGGCACTTTTCCGAACGTTAGCCGCACCGGCAATTGGGAAGATGTCGGCCATTATACGCAGATGATCTGGCCGACGACGACCCGCGTCGGCTGCGCGTTGGCATCCACCTCGCAGGTCGATTATCTCGTTTGCCGCTACGCGACCGCGGGCAACATGGACGGCCGCTCGGTGGGTTACGCCTTTCATCCCTACGGAACAGCAGCGCGCTAGCGCCGTTTGTCCGAGGATTTGCTGCTTCTTCCGAGTAGCGCTGGGGGCGCACGGTTGGTCGTTACCTGCCCCCTGGGGGAAACACAGGCCGGAAATTCTCGTTATACTGACGAAACAGAAAAAGAGAGATTGAGACATGAAGGCTTTCACCAGGATCATGATGGCGACCGCGCTCGTCACCACCACCGCCACGACATTCGAAGTTCCCGCCGAAGCGCGCACCCGTCACCATTATTATGGGCAGACCCGCTACCGGCATAAGGTTTGCCGCTACTCGCGCGGTACCACCGGCCTCGTCGCGGGCGGTGTCGGCGGCGCGGTGGTCGGCAGCAAGGTGCTTGGCGGCGGGCTCCTCGGCGCAGCGGCTGGTGCTGTCGGCGGTGCAATCGCCGGGCGCGCGATCGACCGCTCTGCGACCGCTCATCGCCGCTGCTATTACACCCGCTAAGACCTAGGGCGGGCGGCCAATGCCCGCTTACGTCCGGCAGCGGAAAATCGTTCGACCGCGGGAGCGTGCTGTGGCGCTCGCCGCGGTCGTTCTTGTTCAGGGGGGCCTGGGGTTTGCGCTCCTACAGGGTTTCCACGTCGATGTGAGTAAGCCGGGAGAAGTGGTTCAGCGTTTGATCGACCTGACCTTGCCCAAACCGCCGCCGCCAATTCAGCCGGCGCCCCCCAAGTCCCAGCGCAAACAAGCAGCGGCGCCGAAGGCGAAGCCGGATAAGCTTGGCGGCACGCCGGGCCCAGAATTGGCGCACGCGCTGCCAACGGTTGCGCCGGTCATCGTGGTGAAGCCGACCGTCGCCGCGTCTGGTGGTGGGAGCGGGACGGGCGCAGCGACCGGCTCCGGCGCTGGCGGAGGAACCGGCGGAACTGGCTTCGGCGGCGGCGATGGCGGCACCGACCTCGAGCAGATCGCCGGCGCGATCACGCCGCGCGATTATCCGCGGAGCCTTCGCGACGCCGGGATCGGCGGGCGCGTCATTTTCACGTTCACGGTCCTGCCCAACGGTCGAGTAGGACGCTGCACGGTAACCCGGTCGAGCGGAGTCAGGGAACTTGATGCCCTGACCTGCCGCCTCGTCCAGCAGCGTTTCGTCTATCGGCCGAGCATGGACCGCACCGGCCGCCCGATCACCGACGAGGTCGACGGCGAGCACGACTGGATTCCCGGCGGGCGTTAGTCGGTGCGGGTGGCCTGACCCTCGACTATCGCGGTGCCGGCATGATGTTTGTCGAGGTGCCGCTTGATAATTTTTAAATTCCGCGTGTTCGACCGGAAGAAGAAGTCCGGAATGGCGCCGATCCATGGGATCAGGCCAAGCAGGAAGTCGATTCCGACATTTCCCGCCATGCGAGCGATCTGGGTCTTCGACATGCCAAGGTTGCGCGCTTCCCAGACGATGTAGCCGCCAAGCGCGGCCGCCGCAGCGTCACCGATGCCGGGGACGAGATCGAGGATCACGTCGAGCCCTACCGGGCGATTGATGCCGGGGATCACGAACATCCGCTCGAGCAACTTCTCCATGACTTCGACGCGCTGCCGCACCGATTGGGGATCGGTTCCAAAACCGCGAAAGGGAGGCCGCTGAACAGTCGGCAAGTCACTCTCCATTCGGCCGTTGCTGAAGGTCGGTGAGCGTGTGACGAGCGTAACGGTTCCCGGCAAAGCCCTGGATTCGGTCAGACACGACCGACCAACGCACGGGTGCGGTGATCGGGATGAACAATTGCGCATCGTCGATCCGGCCCGCCGCCTGGAATAGTAGGGCATAGCGTTGCGCCGGCACCGGCGTTTCACGTGCGGCGCCCATCAGCTCGTCGGCTCCGGCGTCGCATATAATGACGGCGCCGCAGCGGAAACGACGGACGAACCATGCGGCCGAGGATGAGGGCGCGACTTCGTCAATCAGCCAGAAATCGGCCGGCTGGCCGGGCTCGGCGCGGTCGACCGTGAGCCCGATCATCCCCCAGTCGCGCGTCAATTCCTGGAACAGAAGATCGCCGCCGGGACCCGTAGGAAGAGCGACCCGAATGTCTGGCTTCTGATTACCGAACAGCCGGTTCGAAGTCTGCGCGAAGGCCCACGAGACGCTCACCGAGCGGGGTCGTGAACCAGGCGGGCGAAACGGGCGCCGGAACATCGGCAAGGCCAGGCTCCAGCACTGTCGCCCGGGCCGACAGACCGGGCACAGCGAGCGCGGCGATCAGGTTTCCGCGGTCGATCGCCTGCGCCAGGAGACGGCGGACCTCGGGCCTGTCGAGCGGCCCGCCAGCGCGGGCAGGCACAAGGCCGAACAGGCCTGAGACGGGATCGAAACGCAGCGCGTTGCGGGGTAGCTTGACGCGCTGGGCAACAGGCAGATCGGCGAATGTCCCGCCCAGTACCAGGTCAGCGTCCCCGCTCACGAATCCGGCAATGGCTTCCGGAGCGGAGGCGCCGCTCAGATCACTTCCTCGCGCGTCAGCGGCTCGTCGTCATTGCCAAGGATTTGGCGGGTTAGCGTCCACTGCTTCCCGGCCCTCTCAGCGCGGAACGGCCCCGTCCCGTCGCGGTCGCGCAAGATCGACATTTCGGGCTGGGCGAGCAAGGACAGCAAGCTCGGGCGAGGCGCGATGAGCTGGATTTCGATGACCCGGTCGGTCATCGCAACGACGTCCTCGATCGCGCCGAGCGAGTCGCGAAGGGGATTGTCGCTACGCTCCGCCAGTTGCCGCTTGAGGATTCGCGCGACTTGTTGGGCCGTCACTTTCTTTCCGTCGGGCCACTCTGCCGAGGCGAGGCGGAAGATGTAGCTCAATCCATCGTCGCTGACGTTCCATCGCTCGGCGAGCCCGCCAACGATGTTGCCGCCCGCATCGAAACTCACCAGCCCTTGTGCGACATTCTGAAGGAGCACCGCATCGCCGGTCCCGAGCGCGACCCGAGCCCGGGTCGCGAAGCTCCGGCTGGGCGCCGATCACAACCGTCTTGGCTGCACCTTCCGACTGCGGGCGGCAAGACGAAGCAGCCATCGCGAGCATGGGCAACAGCAACAGCAGTGCGAGGAGGCGCCGCATGGCCGCCCGTTTAAAGGCAATGGACCATTCAGCAAGCATCTGGATATATCGGTCGGACTGTATTACTTGTATAAAGCAGTGACGCGAACGTGACGGCTGGAACAAAATTGGCGGAACGGGACTCAATCTGGACTCGCGGCGGGCTACCGATCGAGGAGCTTCCCGACCCGTTCGGGCGTGACCCGGAGGCGCCTACAGGCAATCAACCGGAGGTCCAGCGGAAGCCTCGCCGCCGCTGGCCGTTGGTGCTTTACGGACTGTTTGGGTTGATCGTCGTGACCGTGCTGTGGCTGGTGATTACGGCACCCCTGTCGCGTGCGCTCGAACCGCTCGCGGACCCGGCGCTGATGCTGGAGAGCGACGACGGCCACCCGATTGCGCTTCGCGGCGCGATCAAGGAAGCGCCGGTCGACGTCACCCGGCTCAACCCGATCACCCCAGCGGCCTTTGTGGCAATCGAGGACCGGCAATTTTACAGCCACTGGGGAATCGACCCGCGCGGCATGGCCCGCGCGTTAGTCGCGGATATGCGAGGCGGCGGCGTGCGGCAGGGCGGCAGCACGATCACCCAGCAGCTGGCCAAAACCAGTTTCCTGTCGGGTGATCGGACGATCAAGCGTAAGGCGCAGGAGATCATCATCGCCTTCTGGCTGGAGGCGTGGCTGACCAAGCAGGAAATCCTGTCGCGTTACTTGTCGAGCGTTTATTTTGGCGATGGCGTCTATGGTTTGCGGGCCGCGGCGCACCATTATTTCCATCGCGATCCCGAACGGCTCAGCCTTGCTCAGTCAGCCATGCTTGGCGGCATGGTCCAGGCGCCCTCGCGGCTCGCTCCGACCCAGCATCTCGCTGCCGCGCAGAAACGTAGCAGGCTAGTCCTGGCTGCCATGGCCGACACCGGCGTCATCAGCGGCAGGACGCGCGGCATCCCTCATTCTTGCGCGCCCGGTGGAGCAGGAAGCCAAGCTTCCGGCCGGAACCTATTTCGCGGACTGGGTGGCGCCCTCGGCGAGCCAGGCGTTCGAGTCCGACTTCGGCCAGGTGAAAGTGCGAACGACTCTCGATCGCGACCTCCAGCGGCTGGCAGTTCGAGCAGTCGGCCGGGCACCGATCGGTGATGCCCAGGCGGCCCTGGTGGCGATGCGTCCCGACGGACAGGTCGTGGCGATGGTCGGCGGCAAGAATTACGCGCAATCGCCCTTCAACCGGGTCACCCAGGCGCGCCGCCAGCCTGGCTCGGCGTTCAAGCTGTTCGTCTATCTGGCGGCGCTGCGGGCTGGGTGGACGGCCGACAGCATCATCGAGGATAAGCCAATTACGATCGGCGGATGGAGCCCGGTGAACAGCGATCGCGTCTATCGCGGCCCGATCACGCTTCGCGAGGCATTCGCCCGATCGAGCAACGCGGCGACGGTTCGTCTGAGCCAGCAGGTCGGGCGCGGCAATGTCATTCGCGCCGCGCGGGATCTCGGCATCACCACGTCGCTTCCCGACCAGCCCAGCCTGGCGCTCGGGACCGCCGGCGTCAGCCTGCTCGAGCTGACGGCGGCATATGCCGCCGTCGCAAGCGGCCGGTACCCGATCGTCGCGCGCGGATTGCCCGCCGAGCAGCCGGTAGAAGGCCTCAAAGCCCTGTTCCGATCAGACGGAGGCCTCGATCGTCAGCGTGACTGGGCGCCGATGCTCGACCTCCTCTATGCGGCGGCGAACAACGGGACCGGGCGCCGCGCGGCCCTTGTCATTCCGACCTTCGGCAAGACCGGGACGACGCAAGAGAATCGCGACGCGCTGTTCATCGGTTTCGCGGGGAACCTCGTGGTTGGGGTCTGGGTAGGGCGCGACGACAACAAGTCGCTCGGGAAGGTCAGCGGCGGGACGGTGCCCGCCGATATCTGGCATAATTTCATGATTTCGGCGCTCGGCGTCGACCATCAGCGCGGTCCGCAGCTTCCCGCCCAGTTTCGGCGACCGGCGCCGCAGAAGCGCGCGGCTACGCAAAGTCCTCTGCCGCCCGAGTGGAGCGACGCGGCCAAGCCGCTGCGCGAGCTTGCGAAACAATTGCAGGACTTGGTCGGGGATCACTAAATATCCCTAACGAAAGTTCATGCTCGTCCTCTCAATTTTAAGAATTCCTAAACCGTCAAGGCGCAGAAGTGCGGTAGCCTGCGCCGGTTGATGGGTTGCGTCGGCCTAGTTGCGTTTCGCAATTCAACTGATGAGTGGGAGACCAGAGATGGTGAAGTTTTTGAAACTCGTGAAGAATGAGGAAGGCGCCACCGCGATCGAATATGGTCTGATCGCAGCGCTCATTGCCGTTGCCGCCATCGGTGCGATGCAAGGCGTCGGCAACAAGCTCAACACGACGTTCAACAACGTTTCGAATAACCTGCCGAGCTCGTAAGACGCTCCTGCAGGCTGCGTAAAAGAGCAGCGGTGTCGAAAGGCACCGCTGCTTTTTTACGTCCCAATTGGTAAAGCGAGTTGGCGGCACCGGTTGACGATTGTAGCGTTTGAACCAGCGATGAAGTGGATTTTGGGGGCACTGACGGCCTTGGCGGCCATGCCGGCTGGTGCCGGCGCCACGCGCCGGCCGATGCTGCACGATCCAGTTTCGCTAAACATAGGCGTCAATTGCCAGTGGCAACGGGACTGTATCGTTCAGCAGCGAACCGCGATGAAGCGTGCACTGGGCTACGTCGCGACCAGCCAGCCACCGCAATGGCGCGTGCACCTATGCAATCGGAACGCCGGCCACGGCGGATATCGCATGGATTGGGTCGGCTTCGATCATTGCATCCGCAACGTGGCGCTTCGTCCGGGAGGGCGAGCGGGTATGCGCACCAAGCGGTAATAGCGAACCGCCCGCAACCCTGGCGTCGACGCCGCGTTACCCGATCATGAGCAAGGCGCGAGCCATCGAGTGGCCGACATGGGCGGGCTGGGCGCTAGCCGCCGTCGTCCTGATGAGCCTCATCACCGTTGCGGCGACGATCAACGATATCTGGTAGACGTCAGCCGGCTTGCGAAGTGCGGGCCTCGTTCAGCGTTAGCCAGCGATAGAGCAGGGCGACTGCGGCAATCCCATGCACCAAGCCGCCGGGAATCCACATCAGCAGTCCCGCCAGATGCTGATCGGTTGTCGGATCGAGCCCGATGCCCGACATGCCCATGGCCGCATAGGCCGAGTACCAGGGACTGTCGGAAAAGGTCATCAGGGCGCCCAGTGCGCCCTCGACGAGCGAAGTGAGAAACAGGCAAGCGGCCGACAAGAGGTAGCCGCCGCGCCGCGAGTCCAGCATTGCCACCCAGAACAGCAATGAGGCAATGACAAAGCTGAGATGCTGCGCGACATGCCAGCCGCGACTGTCGAGTGCGCGATCGAACAGAGATGGAGCGTGCCACGCCCACATCACCACCGCTTGCACGACGGTGGCGGTCAGCGGCTCCGTGAGGCGCCGCCACAGCGCGCTCAGCGGCGCCTTCCACGGCCCACCGAGCGTGCGCCTCAGAGGCGGTGGCAGGCCCCAGGCGAGGAATCCGCCAGCTCCGGATGCGGCGAGCAAGAGCGTCGCGACGAGCATGATCAACTCATGTTCGGCCATGTGCAGCGTGAAGCTCCGCTCGCCAGCCTCGTGGAGCGGCGAAACTAGCGACAGTGTGAGCACGGCCCATCCCCCCAGGAAGAGCCAGGACTGACGGCGGGCGAAGGCTCGATCGGCGCCGTAACTGCCATTGGCCAGCGAGATAGATGGCCAATGCGAGAAGCAGCGGGACCACGACCCAGGGGTCTAGCGTCCAGCCGGGCGCGAGCCCCTTTTCTCCATGGGCAATCGCCGCCGTCGGTGCTGCGAGAAGCCCGACGGCGAGCGACGCGACCCTCATTCGAAGCATGGGGGCAGGATCAGCGAGGCGATCATCGGCAGCAGCAGCGCGAACACGCCCAGAGCCGCCATTCCGATTGAAATGATGGCGATCAGGCGCTCGGTCGACCTGGCCTCGGGTTGGCGCAATGCGAGCGAGGAGATCCAGGCGCCGGCGATCATCGCCGCAATGCAGAGGATTGCCGACCAAACGCACTGGCCCAGGGACCGCGGTCAGGCAGTGGATTGAATGCCCCGTCCGATCCCGTCTGATGGCCGACCCCCGTGCCGACCATGGCTGCGATCAGGCCGGCCCACGGCATCAGGACGCGGGAAAAGCTCTTCGAGCCGTTCACTGGAACCACCTCGGAATCCAATAGATCAGGACGTAAATAGGGATCCACGAAAGCCAGACGAAACGCCAGTAGAGCGCATTTTCGTCAACATCGACGACCCGCCGTGGCGACTCCGCCGTGAGGAGTGAGCATGAGTCGCCAGAGCACGGTGGTGTCGACCCAGTCGGTGGCGATGTGCGTGGTGTGGAGAATAAGCAACGCCCAGATGATCGAGCCGTAGGCGTTGTCGTACCACATGACGTTCAGCGAATTGAATTCGAAGCCGCGGATCACGAACAGCAACACGCCGATGAACACCATGACGGCCAGCAACGGACGGATCGTGCGGATATCGTAGGTCTCCGCCGCCTTCTTGATCATGGTGTTCGGGATCTCGCTCAGCAGGATCAGAATGGTGAACAGGGTTCCCGGAAGTAGGCCGGGCGGATTCCAGGGCGGGCGGTGCCCATTGCTGCTCATGGCTCATGAGGAAGAAATAAGCGGCGAAGGTCAGCGCGAATGCAGTCCCTTCGATGATCATGAAACCGATCGTTCCCCACCAGGTCAGGCTTCGAATGCTGAACGCATGCGTCGGGAGCTCGGCAAGATCGCGTTCGAAGGAGACCGGCAGCGTCATCAAATCACCGGTTCAGGACTGGGTGTTGGCGACTTGGGCCAGAACCAGGCGATCAGTGCGATCGTCGCGGGAACGGCGCCAATCACGACCGCCCACGGACTGAAGATCGAGCAGATGAACATTGCCGACGTCGCGATGGCGGCGATGAAGGGCCACGGGCTCGGGCTCGCGCTCGGCTCGCGAACGTCGGCTTCGGCGGTCAACACTGTCGTCAGCAGGAGCTCACGGTCATCGACTCGAAGGCCGTGTACGACGTCCAGCTTGCCGGGCAAATCCCACAGGGGCGCGCGACCGGTCACGAGCGGAATATGCGCGAAATTATAGGGCGGCGGCGGTGAGCTGGTCGCCCACTCGAGGCTGGAGCCGCCCCATGGGTTGGGTCCGGCCACGCGCCCGCCGCGAACGGACGCGACCAGATTGATCACGAACAGGAGTACGGAAAGCGCGACGACCGACCCGCCGATACTCGAGAGCAGGTTGGGAAGCTCGAGGCCCATGCCGGCCGGGTAGGTGTAAACGCGCCGCGGCATGCCCATAAGCCCCGCGAAATGCATCGGAAAAAATGCGAGCTGGAAGCCGAGGAACAGCATCCAGAAGGACACTTTGCCGAGGCCTTCAGACATCAGTCGGCCGCTGACCTTGGGATACCAGTAGGTAATCGCCCCAAGCAGCGGGAAGACCGCGCCGCCGATCAGCACGTAGTGGAAATGGGCAACGATGAAGTAGGTGTCGTGAAGTTGCAGGTCGAGCGGTACAGCCGCGATGATCACGCCCGACAGTCCGCCGATCACGAACGTGACAATGAAGGCGAGGACGTAAAGCAGCGGCAGCTCCATCTTGCGCCGTCCGATCCAGATCGTCGCGATCCACGCGAAGAGCTGAAGGCCGGTCGGGATCGACACCGACATGCTGGCCCCGGTGAAGAAGCTGTAGCCGACGCGGGGAAGCCCGGTCGCGAACATGTGATGGACCCACAGGCCAAAGGCCAGGAACCCGGTCCCGATCAGTGACAGCACAACGATCGGGTAGAGGACGACCGACCGGCGCGAGAAGGTGGCGACGATCTCGCTGATGAACCCGGTGGCCGGGAGGAAGATGATGTAGACCTCGGGATGGCCGAAGAACCAGAACAGATGCTGCCACAGCAAAGCGTCGCCATGCTCGGCTGGGTTGTAGAAATGAGTTCCGACGAGACGGTCCGACAACAAGAGGCTGGAGGCCAAAGCGACCGACGGCATCGAGAAGATGACCATCAGCGATACGACCAGCGTCGACCAGACGAACAGCGGCGTTCGCGCGAGCGACATGCCGGGCGCGCGCTGCTTGAGCACCGTCGCGGTCAGGCTAACCGCGACCGCCAGTGCGGCGACCTCGGTGAACGTGACCATCTGCGCCCAGATGTCGGCCCGCTTGCCGATTCCATATTGGGGGCCAGACAATGGGGGATATGCGAACCAGCCGATATCGGGCGCGATGTTGAGGACGAACGCGATCCACAGCAGCGAACCGCCGGCGAGATACATCCAGTACGAAAAAGCGGTGAGGCGCGGAAACGACATCGCTCGTGTGCCAACCATCAGCGGCGTCAGATAGATTTGCATGCCCTGCATCACCGGGACGGCGAACAGGAACATCATGGTCGTGCCGTGCATCGTGAAGATTTCGTTGTAGCGCTCGGCGCCGATGAGGTTGTTGTTGGGCCTCGAGAGCTGCAGCCGCATGGCGATTGCCAGCGCTCCGGCAAGCGCGAGGAAGATCAGCGCGGTGACGACGTAGCGCTTGCCAATCTCCTTGTGGTCGACCGCGGACAGCCAGCCGACGAAGCCCGCGGGCCGGCTCCAGGTTCGTTCAAGCCGTTCCTCAAGGGCGGCGCCGGTGAGGTCGGGGCCATCGCGCGAGCTTCGGTCGGATGCTTTTCCCTGACCTTTCGGGGCGCGAGGTTTCATTGCAGCCTCGCGAGATAAGCGACGAGATGGCGCCGGTCGTCCGCGGTCATGGTCACCGTCGGCATATTGTTGCCAAACTTGTGCGCTTGCGGGTCGGCGATCCAGGAGTCGAGGTTGGCGACCGACATCGGCATGGTTCCGGCGGCAATGCTCCGGCGCCCGGCAAGGTGGGTGAGGTCCGGCCCGACCGTGCCGCTTCCGGGCGTGCCCGTCACATTATGGCAGGCACTGCACTGGTGGCTGATGAAATAGCGGTAGCCGGCCAGCTCCGGCGGGTTCGACGGGGCGAATGCGACGCGTTGCTGCGCGGCGACCCACCGGTCGAAGTCGGGCCGGCTTTCAACCGTCACGTCCAGCGCCATGTGCGCGTGCTGGACCCCGCAAAATTCGGCGCATTGCCCGCGATACAGCCCCGCTTTGCGCGGCACGAGCTGGATGTCGGTTACGCGACCCGGAATCAGGTCCTGCTTGCCGGCGAGGTTCGGGATCCACAGACTGTGGATCACATCATTGGATTGGAGCGTGACTTCGGCGGGGACGCCGACCGGCAAATGAAGCTCGTTGGCGGTCCGGAAGTTTTTCGACACGTCGCCCGACTGATATTCGATATCCCACCACCATTGATTGCCAGTGACCCGGATCAGCAGCTGCGGCTTGCTGCCGGCCTCGGCATTCGAACGATCAGTGAAGAAGCTCGCGACGGTGAGCGCGGTCAGCCCAACCAGAATGATGGCGCCCAGACCACCGCAGCTCGCCGAACCCCGGCAGGTTCCACTTCATGTTGTCCGTTTTCCACGACCAGCCCGCCATCTTCGCCGCCGGAGCGCCAAAGCGCCCCGAACATCCCGCCGAGGAGCAGGGCGTACATGACACCGCAAACGACCAGGAAAACCACGAAAAGCGAGACGAAGTTGGCCCCGTCGGCCCCATCGCCACCCATCGCGCTTTGGAAACCATTGCAAGCTGCCAATGGCAGGAAGGCCGCCGCAGCGATCGCCCACCGCTTCGTCATTGCTGGGCGGAATCCGCTGGCGTGGGCTTCTTCGGCGTAATCTGGGTTTGCGGCGGCGTGTTGCTCATCGTGTCAGCGCGCGCACTGACGGCGTCCTTGGGCTCCAGCCCCGACAGGGTTCTGACATAAGCGGCGAGCTGCCAGATCTGCTCCTGTGTGAGCTTGTCGCGCCACGATGGCATGCCGTTCGGGCGGCCTTCGTAAATGGTGGCGGCAATCTGATCGATGCGCCCGCCGTAGCGCCACTTGGCATCCATCAGCGCGGGCCCCATGCCGCCACCGCCGTGACTGTGGCAGCCGACGCAGTTCATCTGCGTGTAAAGCTGTTGCCCCTTGGCGATGGCTGCCGCATTTCCCTCGTAGGCGGCGGCGCGCGGGTCGAGCGGCGGCGGCGCCGCATTGCCGGGAAGATGGTGTCCGAGCTACCGCCGATGGGCGTTGCCGGAAGCCCGGGATTGCCGGTCGCATGACGCTGCTCCCGGCTGCACGCGGCGACCGCGGCAATCAGCAGCAAGGCGGCGATGCTAGTGCGGCAGGGCAAAGACATAGACCATTCCGCCGGGGGTGGTTTTGGATTTCAGATCCTTGGTGGCGTTGGCAAAGCCCAGCGCCGCGGTCGGATCATTCGGATCGAGGTCGGCCGCGACGATCGCGCCGGCCCAGCCGCCGACGCCGGAGGGCACGGCGATATATTGATGGCCATCGGGGCCGCGATAGCTGATCGGCTGGCCGATGATTCCGCTCGCGGTCTTGAACTGCCACAGCAGCTTGCCGTTGCTGGCGTCGACGGCTTTGAACCAGCCGTCCATGGTCCCGTAAAACACGAGGCCGCCAGCGGTCGCGAGCGCCGGGCTCCACAGCGGCAGGTCTTCCTTGATCTCGAACACCTTGCGCCGGTTGACCGGGTCCCACGCCGTGAACACGCCGCGGTTGCCGCCGGGACCGGCGTACATCTTCACATCGGCGCCGACGAACGGTGTGCCCGCGATATAATTGGCGTTCTGGACCCCCATATCCATGCAGATGTTGAGGTGCGGGATGTAGACAAGCCCGGTCACCGGGCTGAACGCCGCGGGGTTCCAGTCCTTGGCGCCGGGCGGTCCGGGGCAGATGTTGCGGACGACGCGGCCTTCCGCGGGTTCCTTGTCCTTGGCGGGGATGATCCGTCCGGTCTTCAGGTCGACGCCCTTGTAGGCGTTGATGTAGCTGTAGGCGTCGGCCGACAGGACCTTCCCGGTCCGCCGGTCCTGGACATAGAAATAGCCGTTGCGGTCGGGACGGATGAGCGCGGGGATGCGCTGGCCGGACGGCGTTGGCCAGTCGACCAGGATGATCTCGTTGATGTCGTCATGGTCGTAGAGGTCGTGCGGCGTGCTCTGATAAAACCAGCGGGCCTGGCCGGTATCGATATTGCGGGCGAATACGCCAGCCGTGAACTTGTTATCGCCAGGGCGTTGCGATGCATTCCAAGGGCCCGGGTTCGAAGTACCGTAATAGATGAGTTTCGACTCCGGATCGTAGCTCAGCCAGCCCCAGACCGAACCGCCACCGATTTTCCACTGGTCGGGTCCCCAGCTTTTGACTCCGAGGTCAGTGCCCTGATCGCTGGGGTAAGGAGCGCGATATTGCGGGCCGATCAGCACATCCTTGTCGGGGCCCGTGGTGTAGGCTCGCCACGCGAGCTTTCCGCTGCCGGCGTCGAGCGCGGTCAGCCAACCGCGGACGCCCATCTCGCCACCCGAATTGCCGATCAGCACTTTGCCTTCGGCCACCAGCGGCGCCATCGTCAGCGTCTCGCCCTTCTGGATGTCGGCGACCTTGGTCCGCCACACCTCGCGGCCGGTCGCGGCATCAATCGCCACCGTATTGCCGTCCAGCAGGTTCAGGAACAGCCGGCCGTTAGAGTAAGTGGCGCCGCGGTTCACCGGCCCGCAGCAGGCCACGCCTTTCGCCGCCGCCGAGGGGTTCGGCTTGTACGTCCATTTCGCCGGACTGCCCGGCTTGGTGAGGTCGAGCGCGAAGACATAATTGGGCCATGGCGCGACGACATACATGGTATTGTTGACGACCAGCGGCGGCGCTTCGAACCCCTCGGTCGTGCCGGTCGAAAAGGTCATCGTAACCTGGAGCTTGCCGACGGTGGCGGGATTGACTTCGTTCAATCCGCTGAAGCGCGTCGAGGCATAGTCCTTGCCGGGCATCGTCCAGTTGCCGTCATCGGCGGGTGAAGCGGCGGCCGCCGGAATGGCCTTGCCGGCCGAGGCGGGCGAAGCTTGCATCGGCGGTGCTTCGCGAATGTTACTGCTGCGCGCCCAGAACAAGGCCGTCGCGATCACCGCCAGCGGCACGGCGATAACCAAGGCGATGAGCAAACACTTCATTCAAACTCCCGCAACGAAGTCGCGTTACGGTGCCGCAACTGCTGTCGGGTCGGAAAGCTCCGCAGAAACGCAACAGGCTCGCCTGTACGAGCGGTTTAATGGTTGCCGCTATCCTCAGCGGCCGGGAATTGGTGGAGCCGAGGGGGATCGAACCCCTGACCTTCGCAATGCCATTGCGACGCTCTCCCAGCTGAGCTACGGCCCCACGCTTTCACGCCCTTAGGCGAACTATCCCCTGCTGGAAAAGGGGAATTTCGCGGGCATTATCGAAATTGCGCCCTAGCTTTCCTCGTCCTCGCCGGGGGTCTCGACACCAAGGTCATTGTCGCCCGTCTCGAGGTCGACTTCCTCGTCGGGGCTGACCTCCGCATCCTCGTCGACGAGATCGTCGGCCGCAAGATCGTCATCGCGAGCGGGTTCTTTCGCGACTGGCGCCGCGGCTTCGAACGCCATCGGCTGCTTCGATTTCAGCACCGGATCGGGGACGAAGTTCGTGCCGCATTCGATGCAATGGACGGGATCGTCCTTGCCGAGATCGTAAAAGCGGGTCGAGCACTTGGGGCAAGTGCGCTTGGTGCCCCATTCGGGCTTCACCATGTGGGTCTCAACTCCAGTAGAATGTCGTTTGTCGCGGACTTGGTTCCGCGTTCGGCGGGGCGCCTTGCCATAGGCATATGCCCCTGTCAAAGCAGCGCGCCTTGGCCGAGGAAATGGGATTGAACGACGGCAAGCACAAGGCGCTGGTCATCGCCGTCGACGGGCCCGCGGCGAGCGGGAAGGGGACCATTGCGCGCGCGCTCGCGCGGCATTTCGATTTGCCCCACATGGATACGGGCGTTCTTTACCGCACCGTCGCGCTCAAGCTGTGGCGTTGGGGCGGCGACCCGGGCAACAAGTTTGAAGCGCTGCGGGCCTGCGACGATCTCGGCCTAAATCCAGCCGACACCGAGTTGCGGAGTGAGGCAGTTTCAAAAATCGCCTCGATGATCTCGGCGTATCCGTCGGTCCGAGCTGCGCTGCTTGAACGGCAGCAGGACTTTGCCGCGCAGGCTGGCGGCGCGGTCCTTGACGGCCGCGACATCGGCACCGTGATCGCGCCGGATGCGACGGTGAAACTGTTCGTCACGGCCTCAGCCGAGGTCCGGGCGAAACGTCGGCTTCTCGAGCTCGAGAAGCGCGGGATGACAGCGCATTTTGAAGATGTACTGGCCGATATCCGCGCTCGTGATGAGCGCGATTCCGGTCGTGACGTGGCGCCGCTCAAGCCAGCCGTCGATGCGATCCTGCTCGATACCAGCGGCCTCGATCCGGATCAGGCGGTCGGTGAGGCACTTCGCCTCGCCGAGGAGCAACTTGCCCAGCTCCAAAATCCTGTGCCGGAGAGCTGATAGGATAATTTTCACTTCTTACTGCCAAAAGGAGCGCGGCAAGAAGTGGATCAAGTACATTGCGTAAGGATCGAAGCAAAACGGTCCGCCTGGCGGGCAGTCATGTTATCACGACGTGCGCGACCGTTGCCGCGCTGCTGCTGTTCGTTGCGCTTGGGAGCCAGGTGCTTCCGGCCGCAGTCGCACGCTTGCCGCTCACGGACTCCGGCAATACGCTGAAGGTCGCGTTCCTGCTGAATATTGCCATCATTCTTTTCGGTTGGCGGCGTTCCAAGGATTTGCGCGAGGCGCTGGACGCATTTGAAGCCGCCGAAGGGCTGGCACATCGCAATGCGAATACCGATCCCGGCACCGGCCTCGCCAATCGCCGCGAGCTGATGAGGGCCATCGCCGAAGCTCTGGACAGCAAAAAGGGCGGGGTATTCCTCGTGCTCGACCTCGATCATTTCAAGCGCCTGAACGACCTTTACGGCCATCTTGCCGGCGACAAGGTGCTGCTGCACGTGGCGCAGACGTTGCACAAGGTGGCACCGAAGGGTGCCTGCTCGGCAAGGACCGGCGGCGATGAGTTCGCCCTCTTGCTGCCCGGCGCGAGCGCCCATGAGGCGGAAGTCATTGGCGAAAAGATCCGCGCCGTATTAGCCGCGCCGATCTTCGTCGAGGGCTCGCAGATCCAGGTTACCGTATCGATCGGCCTTGCCCATCTTCCCGATTCACCGACGACGAAGCCGCGCTTCGCCGCAGCGACGTCGCGCTTTACGCCGCCAAGCGCGGCGGCCGCAATCGGATCGCCTGGTTCGACGAGGAATTGGAACGCGAGCTTACCGACCGCCTCAAGCTCGAGGAGGATATCCGGCGCGGGATCAAGGCCGGCCAGTTCATTCCGTACTTTCAACCGCTCGTCGATCTTTCGAGCCGGCAAATCATCGGCTTCGAGGCGCTCGCGCGTTGGCGCTCGCCGTCCCGCGGCCTTCTTGAAGCGGAAACATTCATCGAGACCGCCGAGCGGACCGGACTGATCGGTCCGCTGACCATGAGCATCCTCGAGCAGGGATTGAAGGAAGCGCGGCATTGGCCCGCGCACCTGCGCCTGGCGGTAAACGTATCGCCGGTCCAGTTTCGCGACCCGTTGCTCGCCGAGCAGATCCTCCGGATGCTGAGTATTTCGGGGTTCCCGGCCAACCGGCTGGAAGTTGAAATTACCGAAGGATCCTTGCTCGAAGATCGCGATCAGGTGCTGACGATCATTCACAGTCTCAAGAACGTCGGGGTCAGCATTTCTCTCGACGATTTCGGCACTGGCTATGCAAGCCTGGCGCAGGTCAACCGGCTCCCGCTCGACCGCATCAAGATCGACAAGAGCTTCATCACGACGATCGTGAAGAGCGAGCAGACCGCCGCCATTGTCAGTACGATCGCGGGGCTCGGCCATAATCTCGATGTGCCGATCACCGCCGAAGGCGTTGAATCGGAGCAAATCCGCAACGCGCTCGCCGACTTCGGCTGCTCGGAAGCGCAGGGGTGGCTGTTCGGGCGCGCGATCTCGGCCGAAGCCGTACGCAACTTCCTTGCCATGAACGAGGGAACCGGATCGGTACCGGAGCTGCCAGCGGCCGACCAGTCGAAGGCCAAGAAAGCCAATCGGCGCTGGTAAGTCCGAAGCCGAGCCAGTGTCATTGACAGCAAGCCTGGCTTCCCAGGCCGCCCGGTTTCCTTTCAGTCTGCCGAAGAGGCTGCGGGTGCGGCTTTGATGCAACGGTGGCATCTTGTTGAACGCGCGGGGTTTTCGTAAGCCGTCGCAACGGGGGCAGGAAACCGCCAAGCCGCGACAGCAGAGGGGAATAAGAATGCGCAAACTGGTTTTAGCCGCTGCGCTCGCGACGAGCGTCCTTGCGACGCCGGCCTTGGCGCGTGATGGCTCGATTTACGCGGGGGTCGAAGCGGGCGTGGTTCAGCCCTCGATGCTCAATCTCAAGTTCGAGAATATCAACGTCTCGACCGACAATGCGCTGCGCATCAAGCACAAGCGCGGTTACACGGTCGACGGCATCGTGGGCTACGACTTCGGCATGTTCCGGGTCGAGGGCGAGGCGGGGTACCAGCGCGCCAAGCTCAATCACGTGGAAATCGACAGCGTTACCCTCCGGCAGGTGGGCAATTTTACCAGTTCCAACCAATTCACGACCGATGGGCACGGTTCGGTGTGGTCGGGCATGATCAACGGTATCCTCGACCTTGGCTCGCAAGAACTCGCTGAATGGCTTCGCGGGCGTCGGCATCGGTATCGCGCGAGCGAAGTATAACGCCGGCCTCATCCCTTCGAGCGCGATCAACTTTAGCGGATCGGACTCCAGGCTCGCGTGGCAGGGCATGCTTGGTCTTCGCTATCCGCTCAGCCAGATGGTCGATGTCGGGGTCAAGTATCGCTACTTCCAGACCCGGTCGTTCAAGTTCGGCGACTTCTGCGAAACGACGTGCGGAACCGTCGCGCCTTACTCGCTGAAGGGCAAATACAAGTCGAACAGCTTACTTGCGAGCGTGATGTTCAATTTCGGCTCGGCGCCACCGCCACCACCTCCGCCGCCTCCTCCGCCTCCTCCTCCGCCGCCCCCGCCCCCCGCGACGCAAACGTGTCCCGACGGATCGGTGATACTGGCGACCGAGGCTTGCCCGGCACCACCGCCTCCGCCGCCACCGCCGCCGCCCGCGCCGGAACGCGGCCTCTAATATCCGGTCATTCAGAGGGCAGGCGCTCAACCTGCGCTTGCCCTCTGATGCCCTCTGAGCTAAGGGCGGCGCCGTCCGGCGGGCGGTGAATCCCCTCTGGACAGCCCGTCCTTTTGGCGAGCGCGTAGCGGTTGACCGGCGAAAGACCGGCACCGGACGCGCTCTTTGTCATGGCGAGGCTGTTCAGGAGTCCTTTCTCCGGGCGCCGCCGACGCATGGTGCGCCGACGGCAGTGCATGAAACCAGGTCCGCATGTTGGAGCCGGCCAAGGTGGCCCGGCGCGGCAGGCCGATTTGAATACGAGAGACGTTCAAACCTATGGCAACCACCACGTTTCCGACCCGCGACGATTTCGCGGCCCTCCTCAACGAAAGCCTCGGCGGCGAGAACGAAACCTTCGAAGGCAAGGTCGTTAAGGGCACCGTCACCGGCATCGAAAACGACATGGCGGTGATCGACGTCGGGCTGAAGAGTGAGGGCCGGGTCGCCCTGCGCGAATTCGCGGCGCCCGGCCAGAAGGCCGAAATCAAGGTCGGCGACGAAGTCGAGGTCTATGTCGACCGCGTCGAAAATAGCGCTGGCGAAGCCATGCTGTCGCGCGACCGCGCCCGCCGCGAGGCGGCGTGGGACAAGCTCGAAGGCGAGTTTTCCGCAGGCAACCGGGTCGAGGGCGTGATCTTCGGCCGCGTGAAGGGTGGCTTCACGGTCGACCTCGGTGGCGCCGTGGCGTTCCTTCCGGGCAGCCAGGTCGACATCCGTCCGGTCCGCGACGTGCAGCCTCTGATGGACCTGCCGCAGCCGTTCCAGATTCTCAAGATGGACCGCCGCCGCGGCAATATCGTCGTATCGCGCCGCGCGATCCTCGAAGAGACCCGCGCCGAGCAGCGCAGCGGCCTCATCCAGTCGCTCGCGGAAGGCCAGGTCATCGAGGGCGTCGTCAAGAATATCACGGATTATGGAGCTTTCGTGGACCTCGGCGGCATCGATGGTCTGCTCCACGTCACCGATATTTCCTACAAGCGGGTCAATCACCCGTCCGAGGTCCTCGGCATCGGCGACACGGTGAAGGTGCAGATCATCCGCATCAACAAGGATACCCAGCGCATCAGCCTCGGCATGAAGCAGCTCGAGAGCGATCCGTGGGAAGGCGCCACCGCCAAATATCCGGTCGACGGTACGTTCCGCGGGCGAGTGACCAATATCACCGAATATGGCGCGTTCGTTGAGCTTGAGCCGGGCATCGAGGGCCTGGTCCATGTCTCCGAGATGAGCTGGACCAAGAAGAATGTCCATCCGGGCAAGATCGTCAGCACCAGTCAGGAAGTCGACGTCAAGGTGCTTGAAGTCGACCAGGAGAAGCGTCGCATCTCGCTTGGCCTGAAGCAGGCGCAGTCGAATCCGTGGGAAGCGTTCGCCGAAGCGCACCCGGTTGGCTCGGTGGTCGAGGGCGAAGTCAAGAACGCGACTGAGTTCGGCCTGTTCGTCGGGCTCGAGGGCGACGTCGATGGAATGGTCCATATGTCCGACATCGCCTGGGGCGTATCGGGCGAGGAAGCGCTTGGGCTTCACCGCAAGGGTGAGACGGTTAAGGCGCAGGTCCTCGACGTCGACGTCGAGAAGGAGCGCATCAGCCTGGGCATGAAGCAGCTCGAAGGCGGCGGCACGGGCGCAGCAGTCGCTGGCGGCGGCGCTTCCGCAGCGGGTGGAGTGAAGAAGGGCGACACAGTCACCGTCACCGTCCGCGCGGTGCAGGACCCAGGTCTCGACGTGCAGGTTGGCGACGACGGAGCGATCGGCTTCATCAAACGCGTCGATCTCGGCCGTGACCGCGACGAGCAGCGTTCGGAACGCTTCCAGGTCGGCCAGAAGCTGGATGCGCTGGTCATCGGCTTCGATCGGTCCAAGAAGCCGAACTTCTCGGTCAAGGCGCGTCAGATCTCCGAAGAGAAGGAGGCGGTCGCTCAATATGGTTCGTCGGACTCCGGCGCTTCGCTCGGCGACATCCTCGGCGCTGCCCTCAAGGAAGCCCAGGCCGGGAAGGCGACCAAGAAGAAGTAACCAAGCCACGGAATACGCGGCGTTCTTTTCACAAGGGCGCCGCGTAAATCCTGCTTGCGTGTAACCAGGTTTCCTGACAGCCTGACCTCAAGCGGCCCTGGTTAATTGGGGAGTTCGGGCCGGTCCAATCATAAAGCGGGGACGCCGATGATCCGTTCTGAACTGGTGCAAATGCTGTGCACCGATTTTCCCGACCTGACCCAGCGCGAGGTCGAGGGCGTTGTCGGCGCCATCTTCAATTCTATCACCGACCAGCTGTCCAAGGGCGGCCGAGTCGAGCTGCGCGGGATTCGGTGCGTTCTCGACCCGCCAACGCGATGGCCGCGTCGGCCGCAATCCGCGCACCGGCGAAGCTGTCTCGGTCAATGCCAAGCGCGTGCCCTATTTCAAGCCGGGCAAGGAAATGCGCGAGCGCTTAAACCTGAAAGAGGTTACCGCAGAATAACCCGGCTGGCCTACCGTCGCCGTGGCTGAATGTGCGGACGTGGCGGAACGGTAGACGCTGGGGACTTAAAATCCTCTTCCCCATAGGGAGTGCGGGTTCGATTCCCGCCGTCCGCACCATCGCGAGAGCTTCTTCCGCGGGCTCGTCCCGGAAGGGAATATTAAACCTTCGATAGTAATCGGGTTCGGCGTGTGGACGGTGGACCCAGAGTGACCAGAGTAACCAGTTCAAGGCTGATGAACGCCCGCCGTGATGCCATTGTCGTCGCGGTGCTCATCGCCGCCGTGATGCTGCTGATCTGGAACGGAAGCTCATTCTTTCACAGCTTGCCGCTCGGAGAAGAGAGGTTCGGGCCTGGGGTTCGCCTGGCGAGCACGGCCCTGACCCTCAACGTTGCCCTGATCCTGTTCGGATGGCGTCGTTACGTCGACCTCCAGCATGAAGCCGAGATGCGCGAAGAGCATGAGCGGCGAGCAGTGGTCCTCGCCACCACCGACAGCACCACCGGCCTGTTCAACCGCAAGGGGTTTGCCGATCGCGCTGGCCAGTTGTGCATCGAGGCCTCGGACCGCGGCGATTACCTCGTGATCATCTCGTTCCAGGTTCACCGCTTCAAGGCAGTCAACGACCAGCATGGCTACGAGACCGGCGACCGCTTGCTCAAGACCCTGTCGGTCGCGCTCGCCTCCGATCTTGGCCCCGATGCGGTGCTTGCGCGCCTTAGCGGGGACGAATTCGCGGTGGCTCTGGCCTTGCGCGGCGACGACATGGCCCGCGCCGACCTGCTTGCCGACACCGTGCTCAAAACGGTGACGCGGCCGTTGCTGTTCGAGGAAAAGATCATCCAGGTCGGCGCCTTCGCCGGAATTGCCTCCGCGCCGGCCGAGACCGCGCGCATTCCTGACCTTCTGCGCCGCGCGGACATCGCCATGGACCACGCGAGAAGTGGCCGCGTTGCCCGCCCGGTGCGCTTTGACGAAGGCATGGAGCGCGCGCTGATTGCGCATGGTGAGATCGAGCAGGGGATCCGCCATGGGCTCGAGCACGGCCAATTCGTGCCTTATTTCGAGCCGCAGGTGGACCTTGCGACGGGTGAGATCGTCGGCTTCGAGATGCTGGCGCGCTGGATCCATCCTCTTTCGGGGGTAATCGGTCCTGACGTGTTCATTCCGGTCGCCGAGGAGATTGGGCTGATCGGACGCTTGTCCGAGCATGTGATCGCGGAAGCGCTGCGCGAGGCCGCAACCTGGGATCCGAAAATCAAGATTTCGGTCAACATCTCGCCCTTGCAGCTCGCAGATGGCTGGCTTGCCCAGCGCATCGTGAAAACGCTGGCCGATACCGGATTCCCGGCGGATCGGCTCGTGATCGAGATTACCGAAAGCTCGTTGTTCGCGGATATCGACCTTGCGCGGACGATCGTCACCAGCCTCAAAAACCAAGGGGTGCGGCTTGCGCTCGACGATTTTGGAACAGGTTTCTCATCCCTGTCGCACCTGCGCTCTCTGCCGTTCGACATCATCAAGATCGATCGCAGTTTCGTCACCAATATCAATTCCAAGCGCGAGAGTTCGGCAATCGTGCGCGCGGTGCAGACGCTGGCCGCTTCGCTTCCGGTGCCGGTTTGCGTGGAGGGCATCGAAAACGAGGATTCCTACAAGACGGTGGTCCGCCTCGGCTGCGAGATCGGGCAGGGCTGGTATTTCGGAAAGCCGATGCCCGCGGAGCAAGCGCGTGATTTGCTTGCCAGCCGAATCCGCGACGAGCGCCATCCGGTTCGCAACGCCGGCCACGGCTAAATAATCAAGCCTGGAATTTTGGCTCCGTGTCCCGCACCGGGACGTTCGGAGCAGATTGCGCTTGCGCGGGTTTTTAACATGGTAAAGATCGCGTTAGGAATTCTTGACCATGCAGTCGTTTCGACCCGCCTTTGCCCTCAATCCGCGCCTCTTCGGGCGCGGGCCGAGACGTGTGCTCGAAACCTCCCAGACCGAGCGAGGGCTAGCCATTTCCGATGACCTCAAGCTGTTCGTCGGAACCTTCGTCGCCGGCTTCCTCTTCATGTCCATCCTGATCGGCTGATCGATCAATCGCAGGCGAGGTGGAGCTTCCAGCCGAGCCAGGCCGACACGACGCACATTGCCGCAACCAATAAAAGTTGGCCGACCGGGCCGACGCCCACGCTGCTGAGCGCGAAGGCCATCAGGGAACCGATGACCATCGCGCCCGAATTGACGATGTTATTGGCCGCAACGGTACGCGCCGTCTCCGCCTTCGGAACAGTCGTGGTCAGGAAGGCATAGAGCGGCACGACGAACATCCCACCTGTAATGGCGACACCGAGCAGGCACAGGATCATCGGCCAGGCCAACGGATTAAACAGGAAGTTTTCGAGCGTCGTCAGCTCTGGCCCATGCTTGCTCCAGGTCAATGCGACGAAGTGGAGGCACAGAACGAAGACGCCCATGCCGATTACCGAGGGCGGCGCGAAACGGGCGGAGACTTCGCTCTTGAGCAGCCGGTTGATGAGCAAGGACCCGATCGCGATGCCGATCGAAAAAATGGCGATGAACAGGCTCGCGACCTGTTCGTCGGCGCCGAGAACGTTCTTCACCAGCGGTGGGAAGATGATGATCAACACCGCGCCGATCGTCCAGAAGAAGCTGATCGACAGGATCGCCAGGAACAATCGGCGGATGTGCAGGGTCGCTCGCACCAGCTCGATCGACGCATGGATGATATGCCAGTTGAACGGTATCCGCTCGGCCGACGGCGGGGCGGGCGGTACCTGCCGGCCCGCGAGGAAACCAAGCACCGCAATGCCGACGGTCGCCGCAGCCGCAATTTGCGGCGTCGCGACAAGCATTCCGGCAAGGATCGTGCCGCCGAGGATGGCGATGTAGGTCCCGGCTTCGACAAGTCCAGTCCCGCCAAGGACTTCATCGCGGCGCAGGTGCTGCGGCAGGATTGCATATTTGATCGGCCCGAAAAACGTCGAGTGGACGCCCATCAGGCCGACCGCGACCAGCATTAGCGGAATATTGGCAAGCATGATCCCGGCCCCGCCGAGGATCATGATCCCGATCTCCGCAAGCTTGATGATGCGGATCAGCCTCGCTTTGTCATGATCGTCGGCAAGTTGCCCCGATAAGGCCGAAAACAGGAAAAACGGCACGATGAAGAGCGCTTGCGCGATCGCGCTGAATTGAAACTCCTTCGCCGGGTTCGAATAGAGCTGGTAAGTGACGAAAAGCACGACGGCCTGCTTGAACAGGCTGTCGTTGAACGCGCCCAGGAACTGTGTGGTGAACAGGGGAACGAACCGCCGCGCGCGGAGCAAATGGGCAACGTTCTGGATCAAGCAACGGCTGCGGAGGTCATCATCAGGATGGAGGCGGCATAGCGCAGCTTTGCGCATCCCGCCAAACCCTTCTAACGCTCGCGTCCCGAAACGATGCTGTCGCTCCCCAACCTCCTAACCTTGTCGCGAATCCTCGCGGTTCCGATTCTTGTGTTCCTGCTCTGGCGGCCGGCCCCGATCGACTATGCGATCACCTTCGTGCTCTACTGCCTGGTCGGGATCACCGATTACTTCGACGGCTATTTGGCCCGCGCCTGGGGAAGCATCTCGCGCCTCGGACAGTTCCTCGACCCCATCGCCGACAAGATCATGGTCGTCGCCGTGCTGATCATGCTGATCTCCAGCCGTAAATCGAACCCGGTTCCGGAAATCGCCGGGCTTCATATCATTGCCGCACTGATCATTCTTCTGCGCGAGATCATCGTGTCCGGGCTTCGCGAGTATCTCGCCGTTTTGCAGGTCTCCGTGCCGGTCAGCGCCCTCGCGAAATGGAAGACGACGTTTCAGCTGGTCGCGCTTGGCGCGCTGATCCTGGGCGGCTCGGTCCCGCACATGCCGTGGGTGCATGACGTTGGGCTGGTTTCGCTGTGGGCCGCAGCTGCGCTGACGCTGATGACCGGATACAGCTACCTGCGGACCGGGCTTCGCCACATGGAATGAGTTCCTGGGCGGGCAGTAATCGATTTTCCCGCACTCACTGACGAGAACAACTTGTTTTCGGTTGTCGGAGAGGCGCTCTAGGGCCGAGCCGACAATCATATTGGAGGGCCTGCGAGATGGACGCGAAGACTGGTGAGATGGGTTCGGAGCTCGGGATGCCCGATGGAAGGCCCGACCACGGTGCGTTCGCTGCTCGGCCGGCAGAACCGACATTGGTGGCCCGACTCGCTTCCGCTCGAAGTGCTCGGCCAGGGCGGCGCTCGCCCGACCCGATGGGCGCGGACTTCGATTATGCCGAGGCGTTCAACGCGCTCGACTACAATGGCCTGAAGCGCGACCTCACTGCGCTCATGACCGACAGCAAGCCATGGTGGCCGGCCGATTACGGGCATTACGGGCCCTTTTTCATCCGCATGGCCTGGCACGCCGCGGGAACCTATCGCACGGCCGACGGCCGGGGCGGGGCGAACAGCGGCCAGCAGCGCTTTGCACCGCTCAACAGCTGGCCGGACAACGGCAATCTCGACAAGGCGCGCCGGCTGCTGTGGCCGATCAAGCAGAAGTACGGCAAACACATCAGCTGGGCCGATCTGTTCATTCTCGCGGGCAACGTCGCGATCGAAAGCATGGGTGGCCCGGTGTTCGGCTTCGGCGGTGGTCGTCAGGATGTCTTCGAGCCGGAGCGAGACATCTACTGGGGCACCGAGGAACAGTTCGTCGGCCATCCCGACAACAAGACCCGCATCCTGCCCGAAGAGCAGCTGGAGCTGGAAGAGCCGCTGGCGGCGATCCAGATGGGTCTCATCTACGTCAATCCGGAAGGGCCGGGCGGCAATCCCGATCCGCTGCAATCGGCGCGCGACATCAAGATCACCTTCGAGCGCATGGCGATGAACCCCGAGGAGACGGTCGCGCTGACGGCCGGTGGCCATACGTTCGGCAAGGCGCATGGCGCCGGCGACCCGAGCAAGGTCGACGCGGCGCCCGAAGGCGGACATCGCGATGCAAGGCCTCGGGTGGAGCAACAGCTTCGAAAGCGGCCTTGGCGAGCATACGATCACCAGCGGCATCGAAGGCGCGTGGGTGAACACGCCGACGCAATGGTCGCGAGAATTATTTCCGCCTTCTGCTCGACTATGAATATGAGCTGGTGCGCTCCCCCGCGGGGGCGAAGCAGTGGCAGCCGATCAATCAGAGACCCGAAGACATGGCACCGGCCGCGCACGACCCGTCGAAGCGGGTGCCGACGATGATGACGACCGCCGACATGGCGCTGAAGATGGATCCGGAATTCCGCGAAATCTCGGAGAAATTCCGCAACGACCACGAAGCGTTCAAGGACGCGTTCGCGCGCGCCTGGTTCAAGCTTACGCACCGGGACATGGGACCTAAGGCCCGCTACCTCGGGCCGGAAGTGCCGCGGGAGGACCTCATCTGGCAGGACCCGGTTCCAGCTGGCAGCCCGGCTTCCCAATCGGACGTCGCTGCGTTCAAGTCGAAGATCCTTAATGCTGGGCTGAGCATCGGGCAGCTGGTCAGGACCGCCTGGGCGTCGGCCTCGACCTATCGCCGCTCGGACCATCGCGGCGGCGCCAACGGCGCCCGTATCCGTCTCGAGCCGCAAAAGAGCTGGGCAGTCAACGAGCCCGAAGAGCTGGCTCGGACACTTGCAAAAATCGATGAGCTGCGCGGCAATTTGTCGATCGCCGACGCGATCGTTCTCGCCGGCTCCGCGGCGGTGGAAAAGGCGGCCAAGGATGCCGGCTTTGCCGTTGAGGTCCCGTTCACCAGCGGCCGTGGCGACGCGAGTCAGAAGCAGACCGACGCCGAGAGCTTCGACGTGATGGAGCCGATCGCGGACGGGTTCCGCAATTACCTGAAAACCAGGCAGACGGTAAGGACCGAGGAATTGCTCCTCGACCGCTCCTCGCTGCTTGGCCTTTCGGTGCCCGAGATGACGGTGCTGCTTGGCGGCATGCGCGTTCTTGGCGCCAATTACCGGGATTCGGATCAAGGCGTACTGACCAGCCGCAAAGGCCAGCTGACCAATGACTTCTTTGTGAACCTGCTCGACATGGACACGGTGTGGGAGGTGGTCGACACGAGCGGGGACGAAGAGTTCGTCGGCCTTGATCGCGGCGGCCGCCAGCAGAAATGGCGCGCGACCCGGACCGATCTGATTTTCGGGTCCAATAGCCAGCTTCGGGCGACCGCGGAAGTTTACGCCGAGAAAGGCAATGAAGAGAAGTTCGTACGCGACTTCATCAAGGCCTGGACCAAGGTGATGAATGCCGATCGCTTCGATCTTCCCCAGACCGCCAAGCCGGCGGAGCCAGTCGGCATCGCGGAACCCGCCCTGGCGTAATAAGGTCTCACGCGCTCGGGTCAGCTCCAGGCTGGCTCGAGCGGCGACGGCACCGAGGTGATGGGCGCGAGGTCGCCGACGATCTGGCGCAAAGTCTTGGCGAGCATATTGAATTCGCTTTCGCGGGGGCTGGATCGGCGCCAGATCAATGCGATCTGCCGATGCGGATGCTCCGATCGAAGCGGTCGCGCGTCGACCTCGGTTCCGGTCAGAATGCCGGCCTCAAGCGCCATGCCCGGGATGAACGTAAGGCCAAGGCCATTGTCGACCATTTGCACCAGCGTGTGCAGCGAAGTCCCGACCATCGCCGCATTTGCCCTTAGCTCGGGCCGGTTGCAGGCCGACAGCGCGTGGTCCTTCAGGCAATGACCGTCTTCGAGCAGCAGGAGTCGTCGCTCGTCGATTTCGGAGGCCTCGACAAAACTCGCCGCTGGCGCCTCGCCGCGCGGGTAGGCAACGAAAAGCGGGTCGTCGAACAGGGGCGCATTGTCGACCTCGCCGCACCCGAACGGTAAAGCCAGCAACACGCAATCGAGCTGGCCGCGATGAAGCGCATCGCAGGCCGCGGTGCTGGTTTCCTCGCGCAGGTAAAGCTTCAGCTCGGGCCATTGCTCGCGTAGCCGCGGCAGCATCGCCGGAAGCAGGAACGGAGCGATGGTCGGAATGACCCCCATCCGAAGTTCGCCGTGGAGCGGCCGGCCCTGGGCCCGCGCGGTTTCTGCAAGCTCCTCGGTTTCTCGAAGAACGCGGATCGCCTTGTCCGCAATCTTCTCACCGAGCGCCGTAAACCGCACGACACGGCTCGTCCGTTCGACCAGGGTCAATCCGAGCAAAGTTTCAAGCTCGCGAAGGCCAGCGGACAAGGTCGACTGGGTTACGAAGCAGGCCTCAGCCGCCCTGCCGAAATGGCCGATGCGGCGAAGCGCGACCAGATATTGGAGCTGTTTGATCGTCGGCAGGTGGACAATCATTAATCGAAAAATCCAATCACCGACGGCGATATAATGGCCTTGAACGATTTATGCCACTTCCTAGATTCCGATCACGCCGTTCAACGGCCTGCTATTTACATTCCTCCCATGTGGAGGAAAGGCGACCGGCTGCCCCCCTTGGCCGGTCGTTTCAAGGGGCGGGCAGCTCCCCAGGCCCGCCCCTTTTTCTTTGTCTGGGAATCGAAGACATCGCATCGCGGCGATGAACGCTTTCGGCCGCTTCACCCCATCAGCAGGCGCGCGCCGACAATCAGAAGGGTAATCGCCAAAATGGGTCGAAGGGCATTGTCCGACGTGCGCCCACCGAGGAGGCTGCCGGCAATCACGCCAGGAATCGACCCGCAAGAAGCGACAGCATCAGCGTGAAGTCGACCGACCCTATCAACCAATGACCGATGCCCGCGATCAGCGTCAGCGGGACAGCGTGCGCGATGTCGCTGCCCGCAATCCGCGCGACGGGCAGGCGCGGATAGAGGATCAGCAGGGCGGTCGTGCCCAGCGCGCCGGCGCCGACCGAGGTTACCGACACGAGGATGCCTAGCGCCGCGCCGAGGGAGATGGTCGAGGCGCGCAGCTGCTTGTCTTCGAGGGCGCGGATGTGATGTCCGGCCCAGCTCAGGATCCAGGGACGGAAGAAGACCGAGAGGCCGGTCACCAGAAGCGAGATGCCGAGCATGAGGTTCAGCACTCCCGAGGCATGCTCGCCCAGTGTTCCCACTCGGCTCATGACGAAAATTGTCACGATAGCGGCGGGCACGCTGCCGCAAGCCAGGCGCCTGACGATTGTCCAGTCGACGGTTTTCTGCTTGCCGTGGACGACTGTGCCGACCGTCTTGGTGACGGAGGCATAGAGCAAGTCGGTGCCGACCGCGGTCGCTGGGTGGAAGCCGAACAGCAAGACGAGAATCGGCGTCATCAGCGACCCCCCGCCGACGCCGGTCATTCCAACCAGCATCCCGACCAGGAGGCCTGCGAGCGAATAAAGCGGATTATAGGTCGAGAAGATCGAAGCCCCCTGAATAACGATCAAACGTCGAAATCCACTCGGCGCTTTCCTGTTCCGGTGGCTCCCAACCCTTAGTCTGGAATTTAAATCCGGCTGCACTAGATTGTGCGGCCAATCGGAAGGAAGTTCGTCGCTTGCAGTCCGGCCTAATCGCCTATCTCGATTCCGTGAAGTCCCGCGACCCGGCAGCCCGTTCCCGCTGGGACGTACTGTTCTACCCGGGGGTAACCGCGCTCGCGCTTCACCGCGTTGCCCACTGGCTATGGGAAGGGCGCTTGTTCTTCGTGGCGCGTCTCGTGAACCATTTTTCGCGATTTCTCACCGGGATCGACATCCACCCCGGCGCCAAGATCGGCGAGCGCTTCTTCCTCGATCATGGCTTCAGCGTGATCGGCGAGAGCGCCGAAATTCATGATGATGTGACCATCTATCAGCATGTGACGCTCGGCGGCACCAATCCGACGACGGGAGTCGGTGGGAAGCGCCATCCGACGTTGCGATCGGGCGTGGTGATCGGATCGGGCGCGCAGGTGCTGGGGCCCATCGAGGTTGGCGAAGGCGCGAAGATCGGCGCGAACTCCGTCGTCACCAGGGACGTGGCGCCCGGCCAGACGGTGGTTGGCATTCCGGCCAAGCCGGTGCCGGTCGACGTGGTTCACTACAGCCCCGGTTTCATGCCGTATGGAACGCCCTGCGGTGAGGATCTTGATCCGGTACGGACGCGCATGATCGAGCTGGAGCAGCAAGTCGAGGAGCTGCGCAACGAGATCCAAATGCTCAAGGCACGGCGGCAGCCCCAGCCGAAGGCGAAAAGCGCTTGAGTGTCATCGCGCCGTTCCCGCCTGCGTGGGACCGGCGCCCGATTGCGACTTTCGACCGCCAGGAATTGCACCGCATCCTCGACCTCTATGGGCGGATGGTGGCCGCCGGTCATTGGCGCGATTACGCGCTTCGGATCGATCCTGATGTCGCGATTTTCGCCGCTTTCCGCCGCCATTCCGAACGCCCGGAGGTGCGCGTGGAAAAACGCCCCGCGCTTCGGATGAAGCAAGGGGCGTTTGCCTTGGTTGGTGAGCATGGTGCGGTGCTCAAGCGGGGGCACGACCTTGGCGGCGTGCTGGCCCCGCTCGAGCGCCGGCTTATGCGGCTTGTTGGGTAATCGCCGGCCGGTCCAGGTTGGGGAGCCGATCCTGCAGGTTTGATGGCAGGCGGGTCACGATCATGCGGCGAGCCTGGTGCCAGTACGCGGACAGCAGCAGCAACGCCGAGCCGATTACTAACGCGGTCAGAGCAACGTTGAGCTCGACTGCCCCGAAGCGCTTGAACAGCTCGGTCAGCGCGTAGAGTACATAGGCAAGCGCTGAGACGAGCAAAGCGCGACGGTCGATCGCCAGGGCCGTCAGTCCGAACAGGACATACAGGCCGACCACGACCAGCGCTTCGCCGGTGCTGACGACGCCATTGCTGAGGCCCATCAGTGTGAAGATGGGGTGAGCGATCATCGGCGCCGCGAGCAAATGCAGCCAGAAGGCGACGTCCGAGCGGCGCGTCAGTCGAGCGCGGTCCGACGAATCCCACCACATCGCGAACAGGAACACGCCAACGCCAAGCACCAGCACGAAGCTCAAGATCACGTTCTTGGCGGCCTCGGCATTCTGCGGATTCACGATGGCAACGACAATGGCGAGGAACAGGCCAGCGACGGCAGCAGCACCTGCGGCGACGGTGATCGGGACCTGGAAACGGCGCCAGTGAAGCCAGGCAGCCGCCGCGGCAATGGCCGCGCTCGCTCCGCCAATGGTGGCGGGGAGGAGCTGGTTGGTGTCGTTGAAGCGGTCGGGTCCGACGATCTGGACGAACAGGAATGCACTCGTCACCAGCACGCCGCCAACGAAGGCGAGCAGCAGCAGGATCGAGGGCAGCGCCATCCGCCGCTTGGCGGTGAAGAAGAGCGCGAGTGCCCAGGCGGTTGCGGCAATCGCCATCGGCGCAAGGAAGCTCGGTCCGGTCTCGCCATGCTCGGTGGCGACCAGTCCGGTCGCCTGGCCGATGCTCTGGCCGATCCATCCGACCGCAAACAGCAGGATCGCGGCGGCGATTGAGACGAAAATGTCGTTGAAGCCGGTAATCAGCCGGAATTGCTCCTCGTCGGGAATTGCGGTTGATCGCTCGCCCTCGACATGCGCACGGAGCGCCGCTGCGGCATCGGCCGTGATCACCCCCGAGGCTACGGCGTCGTCCAGCTCTTGCTGACTATACATGCATGTCCTCCTGTTATCTGGGACAGGATAGGCCTTGGTGTATTATCGTGTCAATACAGCAGGGCGGTGGCGGTCACGCGTCGACGCGGATCCTCTCCACGGTCGGTGAATCCGCGAGGAGCCGCTCGAGAATCGCTGCGGCCACGGTTTCGGGCGGCTTGACCTTTTCCGGTTCCTCGCCGGGGAAGGCGTTGGCGCGCATGCGCGTCCGCGTCGCTCCCGGATCGATGATATGGATTTTCATTCGACCGAGGTATTCGGTCTCGTCCGCATAAGCTTTCAGCAGGCCTTCGAGCGCGGCTTTCGATGACCCGTAAGCTCCCCAGAACGCCCGCGGATGGGCCCCCACCGAGGAAGTCAGTGCGACGACGTCGGCCTGGTCGGCATTCTTCAGCAGCCGATCGAAGGCCGCGATCAGTGCCTGGTTGGCGAGGAGATTGGTGCTGAGGATCCGGGAATATTCCTTGGGGTCGATGTCCTGAACGGGCGTCAGCGAGCCGAGCATCGCGGCGTTTAGCACCAGGATGTCCAGCTTCTGCCAGCGCTCGGCGACCGCGCCCGCGAGCTTGCCGATGCCTTCGCCATCAATGAGATCGAGCGGCGCGATCGTCGCAGTACCGCCAGCCGAGTGGATTTTCTCTTCTATTCCCTCCAGCGCCGAAGCGGTGCGGGCGACGAGGATGACGTGGGCGCCGGCGGCTGCAAGCGCTTCCGCCGTCGCTGCGCCTATGCCGCGGCTGGCGCCGGTGACCAGCGCGAGCTTGCCGGAAAGGGACGTCGAATTGTTCATGGCGCCGCCTGTAGCGGCTTAGCCGCTGGCGACCAACGACAGCGGCACACCGCCGCTTTTCTCCGTCACATCGGTAAGGGTGGTCGGGTAGGCGCCGGTGAAGCACGCGTCGCACCGCTGTGGCGCCGCTGAGTCGCGCTCGTCCCCAAGCGCCCGGTACAGCCCCTCGATCGAGATGAACGCGAGGCTGTCGGCATTAATGTAATCGCGCATCTGTTCGACGCTCATCTGCGCCGCGAGGAGCTTCGCTCGCTCGGGCGTATCGACGCCGTAAAAGCAGCTGTGCCGCGTCGGCGGCGAGGCGATCCGCAGGTGCACTTCCTTGGCCCCGGCATCACGCATCATTTGCACCAGCTTCACGCTGGTCGTGCCGCGGACGATGGAATCATCGATCAGCACGATCTTCTTGCCGTCGACGAGCGCCGAATTGGCATTATGCTTCAGCTTCACGCCGAGATGCCGGACCTCCTGGGTCGGCTGGATGAACGTGCGGCCGACATAGTGCGAGCGGATGATGCCGAGCTCGAACGGAATGCCGATTGCCTGGCTGAAGCCGATCGCGGCGGGGACGCCGCTGTCGGGGACGGGCACGACATAGTCGGCTTCGACCGGCGCTTCGCGCGAGAGCTCGGCGCCAATGTTCTTGCGCGTTTCGTAAACCGAGACGCCTTCCGCGATGGAATTTGGCCGCGAGAAATAGACGTGCTCGAAAATGCAGGGGCGGGCGCCGACAGCCTCGAACGGACGGAATGACCGAATTCCATTGTCGTTGACGAGGATGAGCTCGCCCGGCTCGACATCGCGCAAAAAGCTCGCGCCGATGACGTCCAGCGCGACCGTCTCCGAGGCGAAGATGGTGGCTTCGCCGAGCTTGCCCATCACAAGCGGCCGGATGCCGAGCGGATCGCGGCAGGCGATGAGCCCTTCATCGGTCAGCACGGCGAGGGAGTAGGCGCCTTCCACCTGCTTCAAGGCATCGGTCAGCCGGTCGAGCATGGTGGTCCGCTCGGACGTCGCGACGAGGTGGATGATGACTTCGGTGTCGCTGGTCGACTGGAAGATCGACCCGCGCCGGTTGAGCGTTCTCCGAAGCTTCATGGCATTCGAAAGATTGCCATTGTGGGCCACCGCGAACCCGCCCTCGGCAAGCTCGGCAAACAAGGGCTGGACGTTGCGGAGCGCAGTCTCGCCCGTCGTCGAATAACGGACGTGGCCGATCCCGGCGCGGCCCGCAAGGCGGCGTATGATATCGTCGCGGTCGAAGTTGCCGGCGACATGCCCCATCGCTCGATGCGAGTGAAAATGCTTGCCATCGAAGGTCGTGATCCCCGCCGCCTCCTGGCCACGATGCTGCAGGGCGTGCAGGCCGAGTGCGACAAAACTTGCCGCATTATCGGCCGCCCAGATGCCGAACACGCCGCACTCCTCGCGCAATTTGTCGTCATCAAACGGATTGGTGGTCAGCATGCCGGTCCCGAGCCCTCGCGTTCGCGCCGCATATAGGGCGCGGCGCTGTCGTTGTCGCCCCCGCGCTGAATAAAGCGTGAAATTCTAACCGTTTAGCGGTCTATGCCTTGTAAAGCGCGGGAAATTTCTTGTGCAGCGCAACCACCTTTGGGCGATCGTTCACGACAATATACGGATAGTCCGGGTGCTTGCGCGCGAAGCCCTGATGATAGGATTCGGCCTGGATAGAAGCCGCCGCTTTCGATCTTGGTCGCGATTGGCGCCTTGAACATATGCGAACCGCCGAGCCGCGCGATGAACGCCTTCGCGAACGCGCCTTGCTGGGCTGATTGAGGAAAGATCGCCGACCGGTAGCTCGGACCCACGTCCGGCGACTGCCGATTTACTTGGGTCGGATCGTGAGCGACCGTAAAATAGATTTGGAGAAGCTGGGCATAGCTGATCTGCGCCGGGTCGTAAGTGATTTTGACCGCCTCCGCATGGCCGGTGCTCTCCGAACTCACCGCGTCGTAATTGGCATCCTTCGCGCCGCCGCCGGCATAGCCGGACACGACGTCCTTCACGCCCTTCACATGCTCGAACACGCTTTCCATGCCCCAGAAGCAGCCGCCCGCGAGGACGGCGGTCTCGGTCCGCGGCGCCGCGCTAGTGGGCGCGGCGGCGAGAAGGGCGAGGGCAAACAGCGAAGCTTTCATCATCATCTCCTGACTTATCCCTATACGTTGCCGGGTGAACGGAGGATGCACATTGATCCACGCTGGACGGTCGCGCTTTCGCACGGCAGAGTCACTGCTGACACGGAGGTAAGCAAATGCCGACTTATGCCGCGCCGGTGCGCGAAACGCAGTTCGTCCTCAACAATGTGCTCGATATTGGACGCTATTCGAACTTGCCGGGCTTTGCGAACGCTACGCCCGACCTGATCGAGGCGATCCTGGAGGAGGCCGGGCGGTTCGCCGCGGAGGTACTGCAGCCCCTCAACCGCATTGGTGACGAAGTCGGCTGCAAGCGCAATGACGATGGCTCGGTGGTCACTCCGCCAGGCTTCAAGGAAGCCTACGACCAGTTCGTCGAAGCGGGTTGGCCGACGCTGACTGGTCCCGAGGAATATGGGGGGCAGGGCCTGCCCCAAGTCGTCGGCACCGCGGTCACGGAATATATCCTGTCCGCGAACCATAGCTTCGAAATGTACCAGGGGCTGACCTCGGGCGCGATCGCCTCGCTCCTGGTGAAGGGCAGCGAAGAGCTGAAGCGCAAGTTTGTCCCGACCATGATCACCGGCAAGTGGACCGGGACCATGAATTTGACCGAGCCGCATTGCGGAACCGACCTTGGCCTCCTCAAGACACGTGCCGAGGAGAATCCGGACGGGAGCTATTCGATCACCGGCACGAAAATCTTCATCTCGTCGGGCGAGCACGACCTCACCGACAACATCATCCACCTCGTGCTCGCCAAGCGCTCGGGCGCACCCGACAACGTAAAGGGCATCTCGCTGTTTGTCGTTCCGAAGATCCTGGTGAATGACGATGGCTCGCTCGGCGAGCGCAATTCCCTCTCATGCGGCGCGCTCGAGAAGAAGATGGGCATCCACGGCAACGCGACCTGCGTCATGAATTACGACGGCGCGACAGGCTGGCTGGTCGGGGAGCCGGAAAAGGGCCTCCAGGCGATGTTCATCATGATGAACGCGGCTCGGCTTGGCGTCGGCCTGCAGGGCCTCGCCCAAGGCGAAGTCGCCTATCAGAATGCCGCCGCCTACGCGCGCGACCGCCGCCAGAGCCGCGCTTTGAAGGAAAGCGAGCGCGAGCCGGGAGCGAAGGCCGATCCGATCATCGTCCATCCCGATGTCCGCCGAATGCTGATGGAATTGCGCGCGTGGAACGAGGCTGGGCGGGCGCTGGTGCTGTGGGGCGCGCTCCAGGTCGACCTCATGCGCCGCTCGCCGGACGAAGCGGAGCGGCAGCTGGCTGATGATTTGCTTGGCCTCATTACTCCGGTCATCAAGGGATATCTCACCGACAAGGGCTTCCAGGCGGCGGTTCACGGGCAGCAGGTGCTAGGCGGTCACGGGTTCATTCGCGAGCACGGCCTCGAGCAATTCGTGCGCGACGCCCGGATCACCCAGATTTACGAAGGCACCAACGGTATCCAGGCCATGGACCTCGTCGGCCGCAAGCTGCCGAAGGATGGCGGGCGTGCCGTCCGTGCTTTCTTCGAAATGGTGGGACGCGACATTGCTGACGCGAAGGGCAGCGGCGACCCGGCCGGTGTTGCGGCTGCGCTGGAGCCCGCGGTCCAGGACTTGCAGGCGGCGACGATGTGGCTTGCGCAAAATGGCATGGCAGACCCCGATAATGCGGGCGCCGGGGCCTATCCTTACATGGAGCTGATGGGCGTCGTCAGCCTCGGCTGGATGTGGCTCAAGATGGCTGCTGCTTCACAGCGCGCGCTAAATGAAGGGGCCGAGGGATAAGGCTTTCCACGAAGCCAAGCTCATCACCGCGGCTTTCTACGCGCAGCGTGAATTGCCGATGTCGACGGCGCTTCGACGGAAGATCGAGGCCGGTGCTGAAACGTTGATGAAAATTCCGGCGGAGGCGTTCTAGCCTAGCGCTCGGTGTTTATTCCGGGCGAGGACCACAGCTCCAGCATCTTGCGATCGGCTTCGCTGAGCGGCTTGCTCGAAAGCCCGGGGCGGCGAAATTGCTGCTCGAACCGCTGCTTTGGCTGCGGCACCTGCCGAAGCAGCTCTTCGCGTCCAAGGTCGCGGTCGAATGCAAGCCCGGCCAAACGTCCTTCGACCCACACGATCCGGCCGTTGACGGCAAGGTCGTTGCGCCGAAATTGGGTCGTTGCGCCTGTCCGAGGCAATTTTGCCCCTTCGATCAACGCGCCTTCGGACGACAGGTTGCGCAGCACCACGGAAACTTCCGAGCCCGCGACATCGATCTTCGCGCTCAGCAGCATGGGCGAACGATTCGAGCGCCGATTCTGAGAAATGCTGCTCTGGTCCATGCTCGTCGCGTTTAAAGCGGATCGGTAAAGATTTCGTAGAGGTCGGCCTCAACCTTCAGCGACGCGGTTTGGATGCGGTATCGAATGAAAAGGCTGGCCCCGGCGAAGCCGACCTGGCCGGTGGGAGCTTCACGGTTACCGAAGACTGACCGTTCGGACTTGACCGACGGTCGCAGGCGGCGGTCGCGAACATCATGACGAGCACAGCCAACCTCAATTTGGGATCGGCCATTCGACGACTGCGGAAGTGGCCTCGCAACGCGGATCTGATCGTTGGGCGGTGATTGGGCCCGATGGGACGAAATGCGCCGGGCGTTGCCTTGAGATTTCGCGCAACCGGTCGAGCGAAACGCGCTTGATCATTGCACACTGTCCGACGGCTGGGCCGGATTGCTCTCCGATATTTCTCGCAAGTCGGGCGCGCGCTGCGCCTTCGAGCGCGCGGCGACCGTCAGCAGGCGCTCCGCGAGCGCAATATCTTCTGCCGTGGGATTTCGATTCGCCTTGAATAGTCTCATCTGGACGGTCCCCCTTCTCAACCACCGTCCACGCCGATGCCCGTCTACCCAGCGATTGGTTGATGAAGTGCAAACAGCCACATCTCGCGAGACCTTCGTCCATGGCGCCGGGTTAGAGTTGCGAGGGCTAGCGTCATCTTCACGATGAACAATCGCGCTTAGACGAGGCGGTTAACGCGCCATTGCCGATAGACGGAATAAGGTGACCGGCCGCCAACGCCCCGCCATTCCGTCTGGCAAGCGAAAGGCGCTGCAGGCGCGATATGGCTCATGAAGAAGGTAAATTTTCCGGCGAACCACAAGTTTTCAATCGATGTGAAGAGCCGATGCATATTTGGTCCGCCTCGACCTTTTTTGACGTGGGGAAACCAAGATGCGTTTAACTCTTAGCCTTGCGGCACTCGCCGCCACTGCCGTTGCCAGCCCGGCTTTTGCCCAGGCCATCACGGATACCGATTTCGGCATTCGCCCGCGGCGTTGTCCTCGGCACCCACCAGCTCGTGAAGGAAACGGACCTCGATTTCGGTATTGTTGCTTCCGATCCGGCGCTGTCGGGCACCGTCACAATCGATGCGAGCGCGACGGGCACGCGGACGACGGGCGGCGCCGGCGGCGTCACCCCGCTTCCGAGCAGCTACCAGGCCGCCAAATTCGACGGCGCCGCTGCGCCGCTGGAGCAGGTTGCGCTAACCATCACGCCGCCGCCGGGCGGCATCGTCCAGGACGGTGCTGGCAACAACATCGGTGTTGCCCTGGTCCTCGACTCGGCCGGCGCGACGCGCACGGCTGATTCCGCTGGCGGCTTCACGGCTTATGTGGGTGGCACTTTCAGCCTTTCGGCGGCGCAGCCTGCCGGCGTCTATAGCGCGCAGTTCCAGCTTACCGCCGAATATCAATAAGAATTGATTTGCAGATATGGGGCGGCCCTGAAGCTCAGCGAGCTTCGCGGGCCGCCCCATTCTTTTATGGCGTGACCGTTTAGCATGCATTCAGGTTCTGGCGACGACCCGAGGGTTAGACACGACGGACGCCGTGCCACCTTCACCGTTCCATACGTTCTTCACGGCAGACAAACTCCATTTTTCACGGAGGAAAGAGTCATGTCGACGATGAAGAAACTGTTGGGGCTTGGGGTTGGCGTCGCTGCGCTTGCCGCCGCTGCTCCGGCCGCCGCCCAATATGGGTACGGCTCCTATGCAGAAAGCTATGCGCAGCCCTACAGCTATGCGCAACCGTACAACAATGCGCAGCGCTACAGCTACGCCCAGCCCTATAGTTATGGTCAGAACTATGCCTACGGGGCGAATACCGGCATCGCGCAGCAGCAATGCACTGCTGCAGTCCAGAGCCGGCTTTACAATCGTAGCAGCGTCGGCGGAATCCTTGGAGTCATCCTCGGTGCCAACACGACTGGCCGAGTGGTCGGCGTGACCCAGATCAGCCCGCGTTCCAATGGGATGGTCCGAGTCCGCGGCCTGGCGAGCAGCGGGCGCTATGCCTCCAACGGCTACGGCCCCTATGGCGTCGGCGCTTACGGAGCGGCCGGTTACGGTTATGCCAATGCGGCCGACCTCAGTTTCCGTTGCGATGTTGCTCCCAATGGCGCGGTCTACAGCGTGAGCATCAACCGCCGTTAACACCGGAAATTGGATCAATGAGAGGAGCGCCGCTTGCCGGCGCTCCTTTTTTACATGGTTCAGCTTTCCGTCAGAGCCCGATGCGTTAAACCCAACCGGCATTCGTGCGTTCATGGCGCTGGTGGCCGGCGGCGTTGCTTGAGGATGAAAGATCAGCATGGGTAAGTCAGCTCGCGGCTTGCGGCCGCTAAGGATTCTCGGATGGGGTGCGCTTGTGTCGGCCGCGGTGGCCGCGATGCCAATGTCCGTGGGGGAGACTCCGGCGGAGGCGAAGTCTGTCAAACCGCCGTCGTTCGATGGTGAAATCGCGAGTTTCTACCGGTCTCGCGGCGGCGCGCCCTTGTGGTTTGCGCCGCGCGCCGGCGATGCCGCTCCGAAGCTGATCCAGTTGCTGGCCTCGGCGCAAGCCGACCACCTCAATCCCCGCCGTTACAATGTTCGAGCCTTGTCGAGTGCGGTCGCTGATGCGCGGAGCGGCAACCCGGCCGCCGTCCAGCGTGCCGAGGCAATCCTCAGTCGGGCCTATGTCGCCTACGCGCAGGACCTGCGGCACGATCCGGGGGTGGGCATCATCTATGTCGATCGTGAACTGAAGCCGGTTCCACCATCGGCGGCTGAATTGCTGAATGCCGCGGCGCAATCGCCGTCTCTTGGTACTTACGTGGGTGAGATGGGCTGGATGAGCCCGATTTATGCCAAGCTCCGCCAAGCCATTGCCAGCCGCATTTACCGCAACCCGGTCGAATATCGGTTGCTTCAGCTCAACCTCGAGCGGGCGAGGGCGCTTCCTTCGGGCCGCGGACGCTATGTCATCGTTAATCCGCCGGCCGCGCGCCTGTATATGTACGAGGACGGCCAGGTGGTGGACTCGATGCGGGTGGTCGCGGGCCGGCCGGATGCGATCGCCCAAACTCCGATGATGAATGCCTTCATTCGATTCGAGGCGCTCAATCCATATTGGAATGCGCCACCCGACATCGCCGCTCGCAAGCTCGCGCCCAAGGTCCTTGCCGGTGGGCGCACCTATCTCAACGAAAAGGGCTACGAGATTGTCGACCAGTTCGGCGAGAATGCCCACGTGCTCAACCCGATGTCGGTCGACTGGAAGGGCGTGGTTGCCGGCCGGGTCGAAGTGCGGATGCGGCAGAAGCCCGGCCCGGCGAACTCGATGGGCCGGATGAAGTTCATGTTTCCCAATGCCCAGGGGATCTGGCTCCATGACACGCCGGAGAAGGAGAAGATTGAGGACGCCGGGCGGCTCGAGAGCAATGGCTGTGTCCGCCTCGAGGATGCGCCCCGCTTCGCGCGCTGGCTGTTTAACGGCCGTCCACCCAGTTCGAAGGGTGCGAGGCCCGAACAGAAGGTCAACCTGCCAACTCCGGTGCCGCTGTACATCACCTATCTGACGGCGGTCCCGAGCGGCACATCGATTGTTTATTTCGACGACTTTTACGGAAAGGACAGGGCTCAGGCGCGGCAGTTCGCCGGTTTGTAGCCGTCAGCTGGCTTCACGTTGGTCGGTGTACCAGGGCCTTATGACGGATGGCTGCTTTTCCTTCTTGGGTGCCAGCCGGCCAAGATCGAACTCATGATCGAACTGTAGCCCGAACTTGCGTGCCTGCGCCCAGCGGACGATACCCCGGACCGGGCCGACCCCGACGATGTCGATGGTCATCTCGGCGCCCGGAGTGGCCGCGACGGAGCATTCCGCAAGCGCGCCCATGGACGAGATGTTGTGGAGGCGAAGTTCGACCATTTCGCCCTCGACTGCCGTCAGCGCGCGGCGCATCAGCCGATGGCGCGGCTCGCGCACGCAGGCAAATCCGGCCGCCTCCATGGTCACACTATTCGCTAGTTGCCGGGCGGCTTCGGAAGCGGTCGGTTTGCCGAAGATGTAGCCCTGCACCATGCTGACGCCGAGTTCCCTGATAAGCTGGAGGTCGTCGTGCGTCTCGACGCCCTCGGCGCAAGTATCCATGCCGAGCGTCTCGGCAAGCGTCACGATCGCGCGGATGATGGCCGCATTGCGATTGGTTGAGGATGCCGCACCGCGCACGAAGCTCTGGTCGATCTTGATCTTGTCGAACGGCGCTTTTTTCAAATAGCCGAGCGAGCTGTAGCCGGTTCCGAAATCGTCGAGCGCGAGACGAACGCCAAGCTGCTTCAGCCGATCGAAGGTTTCATCTGTTAAATCGCCTTCCGCCAGGAAAACTCCCTCGGTGATCTCGAGCTCCAGGCGTTCGGCACGGACGCCCGATGCCTTGAGATGATTTTGGACTATGGTCGCGATGTTTGGGTCGTTGAACTGGATCGGCGACAGGTTGACGGCCACCCTGACATGGTCGGGCCACTGCGCGGCTTCTTCGAGCGCGGTGCGAAGAACCCATTCGCCGATGCCGGCGATCAGCCCGGCTTCCTCCGCTAATGGGATGAATTTGGAGGGCGAGATTGCGCCTCGAACCGGGTGATTCCACCGGACCAGCGCCTCGAAGCCGGAAATTTCCTCTTCGGCGGTTCGAACGATCGGTTGGTATTCGACGGAGAGTTCGCCCCGCTCGATCGCTTGGCGGAGGTCATTTTCAAGGACCTGCCGTTCCGCCGCTTCGCTGTGCATCGACGGCTGATAGATGCAATGCTTGCCGCGTCCGGCGCCCTTTGCTGCATAAAGCGCAAGGTCGGCATTGCGGACGAGAGCGTCGGCGCTGGCGCGATCGGGGTCACCAATGACGATGCCGACCGAAGCGCCAATTGTCACGTTGTTGCCCTCGATCGAATAGGGTCGCGAGACCTGTTCGATCAACGTTCTCGCCAGCGATTCGATGAGGCCGATGTCCACGGTCCCGGGAAGGACCGCCTGGAACTCATCGCCGCCCAGCCGTCCAACCTGCCCGTGGTTGCCCATGACCGAGGTGAGCCGCTCGGCAACCTGCTTGAGCAGGGCGTCGCCGACCGGGTGGCCGAGCGTGTCGTTGACGTTCTTGAACCGATCGAGATCGATCATGAATAAGGCAAGGCCCTTGCGGCGGTGAGCGGCATTGCGAAGCGCTTCGTCCAGCGTCTGTCGCATCATCGCCCGGTTCGGCAGACCGGTCAGCGAATCGAAGCGGGCGAGACGGGAAATCTCGCGGTCCGACTTGCGCTGCTCGGTCAGGTCGGTCCCGATGCCGCGAAATCCGAGGAAGCGGCCGCGATCGTCGAAAATCGGATTGCCCGACAATGACCAGTGGACATCCTGCTCACTGGCGGGGCGAACGACGACGTCGGAGAAGGGGAAGCGGGCCGAGAGATGGAAGCCCAACGTCTTGCTTTCTTCCAAACCGTCTGGCGAATTCTCGACCGACATCAGGTCGGTGAACTGGCGGCCGAGCAATTCTGCCGGCTCGCATTCGAAATCGTCGGCGAGCTGGCGCGACACGTACGACAGGGTGCCCTGGTGATTGGTCTCCCAGAACCAGCCGCGGCCGCTGTTCTCGAATTCATCGATGAATCGAAGAGCTTTGCGAGCGAGCGCGTCCAGCTTCAATCGGTCGCGACCGGTCGCGATGACTTTGCGGGTGCCGGCGATGCTATAGGCGACCAGCACCAGCGAGATGATTTCGACGGCCATCGGGATCAGGGGCGAGTCGGCAAGGACGATTGCCGCAATCGCCGCGGTGATGGTGTTGACCAAAGCTAGCGGCGGCGAGCTGATCGAAACGACAGCACCCATGGCGATGCCCGCGCACATGACGATCTGGGTTGCCGCGATGGGCGCGCTGAACGCGTCGTCCGCGACCGCCTGGCCAAACCAGGTCCACAGCAGTCCGGCGGCGATCAAATAAAGGCAAAGGCCGCGAACCACTGCATGTGGTGCAAAATGAAAGCGCTTTCGGAGGATGATCGCGGTCGCGGCAATCGCATCAAGGGCGATGACGAGCCCGGCCGGAATCAGCGGATTGTCAGTGCAGGCGCAAAATTGCATCCCCTTCGAAAGGATGATGTAACCGACCGTCAGCAGAACATGCATGAAGCCAAGCAGAAGCGCGATGTGCTCCAGGCCGGCGATGCGCCAGTCGGCCAATGACATTTCTTCGGATGCTTCGGGATTGCGGAGATCGAACCACAGCGTTTCGGAAATGGTCGCCTGACGACCGCGTTCCGAACTGCGACCTTCAACCGCTCCGACAAACCTCGATCTGCGCATGTTGCCCCATCGCTGAGCCTGGGGCGAGTTTACGCGCGCGCAGGCATTCTCGTGGAGAGAGCTTAGCGAGTCCGCATTAACGCCCCGACCAACAGACGTAGTAACCGAGGTGTTAAGCTTGCTCGGGCAGGAAGTCCGCCACCGACAAATAGCGTTCGCCGGTGTCGTAGTTGAAGGTCAGGATTCTCGGCTTTTCGCCGAGTTCGGGCAGCTTCTGCTCGACGCCCGCCAAGGCGGCGCCTGACGAGATGCCGATCAGCAGTCCCTCTTCACGCGCCGCACGCCGCGCCATCTCCTTGGCCTTGTCAGCATCGACATCGATCACGCCGTCGAGAATTTCCCTATTCAGGATGCTCGGAATAAAATTGGCGCCCAGGCCCTGGATAGGGTGGGGGCCCGCCTTGCCGCCACTAAGCAGCGGCGCAAGCGCAGGTTCAACGGCAAAGACCTTGAGGTCGGGCCAGGAAGCCTTCAGCACTTCGGCGCAACCGGTGATGTGGCCGCCGGTCCCGACGCCGGTGATCAGTGCATCGAGCGGATTGTCGGCAAAGTCGCGGAGGATTTCCTGCGCCGTCGTTTTCTTGTGGACTTCGACATTGGCCGAATTGTCGAACTGCTGCGGCATCCAGCTGCCCGGTGTCTGTTCGATCAACTCCTTCGCCCGGTCGACGGACCCTTGCATGCCCCTGGCGCGATCGGTCAGTTCGAACTGCGCGCCATAAGCCAGCATCAGGCGGCGCCGCTCGACGCTCATGCTGTCGGGCATGACGAGGATGATCTTGTAGCCCTTGACGGCCGCGACCATCGCGAGGCCGATGCCGGTGTTGCCCGAAGTCGGCTCGATGATCGTCCCGCCCGGTTTGAGCTTGCCCGACCGCTCGGCATCCTCGATCATCGCCAGCGCGATCCGGTCCTTGATCGATCCGCCGGGGTTGGCCCGTTCCGACTTCATCCACACTTCGGCCCGGTCACCAAACAGGCGGTTGATCCGGATGATCGGCGTATTGCCGATCGTCTCGAGGATATTCGCGGCCTTCATGCCCTAGCTCTCCTCTGCGTGGGGATTTCGCAAATCGGGTGCATCGAACCGTTTTGCAAGGCGAAGTTCGGGGAACCACCACGACCAGAGCAGTACGACCCCGATCGCCCCGATGCCGCCGGCGATGACCGCGGGGACCGGGCCAATCACCGCGCCGAGGAAGCCGGATTCTGTCTCGCCGAGTTCGTTCGACGCCGAGATGAACAGCGACGACACCGCGCCCACGCGTCCACGCATTTCATCGGGCGTGTAGAGCTGGATGAGTGACTGGCGGACATAGACCGAAAACATATCGGCCGAGCCCAGCAGCGCGAGGCAGGCAAGCGATAGCGGCATCCAGCGCGAAAACCCGAAGATGATCGTCGCCGCACCGAACACCCCGACCGCGACAAGCATCTTGGTGCCGACATTCTGCTTCAGCGGCCTCACCGAAAAGAACAGGGCCGTGAGGGTCGCGCCGACCGCTGGGGCAGCCCGCAGGTGCCCGAGACCTTCCGGTCCCGCGTGCAGCACATCGCGCGCAAAGACGGGCAGCATGGCCGTCGCACCGCCGAGGAGGACCGCAAACAGATCGAGGCTGATGGCGCCGAGCACGAGGCGGTTGCGCCGGACATATTTCAATCCTTCGACCATCTGCGCCCAGGGATTGGGGCCCCGGCTGATCTCAGGCCGGGCAACCGGCCCGATAGCAAACAGCCCGGCCAGGCTGATGGCAAACAACAAAGTGCTGACCGCGTAGGGTGCGGACGGCGACCAGGCGTACAGATACCCGCCGAGCGCCGGACCGGCGATGGCACCACTTTGCCAGGCGATCGAGGACAGGGCGATCGCACGGGGCAGGATGTCGCGCGGCACCAGGTTGGGCGCCAGCGCGCCGAGCGCGGGCCCCGCAAACGCTCTCGCGACGCCGAGCAGCGCCGCGACGACATACAGGATTTCGAGGGTGGTCGCCTGTCTCCACGCGAACCAGGCGAGGATCGCCGCGCATCCCAACTCCAGCGCGACGGAAGCGCGGGCGATCCAGCGCCGATCGACGCGATCGGCGGTCCACCCGGTCACCAGGGTCAAAAGGAACAAGGGCACGAACTGAACCAGCCCGATGATCCCCAATCGGAACGCGGCTTCCTTCAGGCCCATCGTGTGCCGGGCGATGTCATAGACCTGCCAGCCGATGACGATGACCATCGCCATCTGCGCGACTGTCGCTGTCAGCCGGGCCAGCCAGAAATATCGGAATGAAGGGATTCGAAGCGGTTCGGGAAGAAAGCTCACGCGGGCCGACTAGCTTGCTGCCTCCGGAGCGGCAACCGCGTCACCGCTCTCCTTTCGATCCAGCTGAAGCCGCTTGATCAGCCAGGGCATCGTCAGCCCCTGCATCAGGATCGAGAAAGCGACGACGACGAACGCGGTCAGGATGATTGCTGACCGCTCCGCGACGGTGTCGGGCACGGCCAGCGCCAGCGCCAGCGCGAGGGCGCCGCGCAGCCCGCCCCAGAATAAGGTGTGCTGGAACGCTGCGGGCAGGCGCCATCGCGACCCTGTGAACAGCAAGGCCAACGGGTAAATCGAGAGGGCGCGGCTGAGCAGGACGAGGATGATGGCTGCGGCCGCCGCGATGCCGCTCAAGCGGTGGAACGGCTGGCCGGCGACGCTCATGCCAATGAGGATGAAGACGAAGCTGTTGGCCAGGAAGGCGAAATACTCCCACGCCCAGTTCACTCGCTCGCGCCCTTCCGGAGACAGGAACCGAGGGCCGACGCTGCCGATCAGCAGGCCGGCGCTGAGGGCGCTGATGATTCCAGAAGCGTGGAAATGCTCGGCGAGCAGGAAAGAGGCATAAGCCGCGACGGTGGTCAGCGCGATTTCGACCAACGGGTCATTGGTGCGGCCGGCGATCAGCAGGGTCGCGACGCCAACCACGACGCCGATGATCACTCCGCCACACAGCGTCCACAGGAATGCCGGAACAACGCTTCCGGCGTTTGGCGATGCCCCCAGCGCGATTGCGGAGAGGATCGCAAAGCCGACTGCGGCGACACCGTCGTTGAGCAGGCTTTCGGATTCGACCACCATCGACACGCGCGGCTGGCAGCCCATCTCGCGAAACGAGGCAATGACGGACACCGGATCGGTCGCGGCGATCAGGACGCCGAACAGAGCCGCGCCGATCCAGCTCCAGCCGATCAGAAAATGCATCCCGCCGGCCACGACCACCGCGGCCAGCCCAACGCCCAGAAAGGCAAGGGTCAGCGTGAGCGGAAGCTCTCCCCGGAAGCGCCGCCAGTCGAGCTGCAGCGCCGCCTCGAATACCAACGGTGGCAGGAGAACATTGAAGATGAGGTCGCGCGAGAGAGGCAGGTTGGGCGCGTTGGGAAGCAGCGCGATGAGGAATCCCGCCACCACCAGGCCGACGATGTAGGGAAGCCCAAGCCGGCGCGACAGCATGGCAATCAGGCAAGCAAGGAGAAGGAGCCCACCGATGGGTGCGAGAGAAACGCCGTCCATCCTGGCGGCATATCAGCGCAAATCGCGCAGGTCTGCCCTGCGTTCCTATGAAGTTCGGCGGAAGTCCGGCTGCGTTCGGCTTTGGCGCCAGTAGGCCTCCAGGCCGATGCGAGCGAGGAGCGAACCGAAGCGGCCGTCATTCCAGAGTGGCTTCATCGGCGGCTGAAACAGGAAATCGGTCTTGCGGTCCTCGTCGCCAGCAAGGGGCGCGACGTTGGCCCATTCACCTTCGCCAAAATAATATCCCTGAAGGATCGCAACCGCCGCCGATGCGTCATCCAACGCCGCGCATGCCTGCACGGCCTGCTCCGCAGCCGATTGTTTGGACTTTAGATAAGCCAGGTTGAGGGCGACGGCTTTCCTCCGATCACCTTGGCCCGCGAGTGCGTCGGCGGTCGAACCTAGCGCCTGCACCAAATCGTCCTGAACTGCGCTCGGACGCTCGTTGGGGTTGTTGAGCAGGTCCAGCGCTTCTGAAGCGCGGCCGCTGTACATCAAATAGCCAATGCGGGTGCGCCACACCTGCGGGTGTTGGGGCCAGTGCTGGATCATGAGGCGCAGTGCATCGTCGGCGCCCTGCAGATCACCCGCGGACCAGCGATCCAGCAGCACCTGCTCGTCGGCACCGGGAATGATGAACGCCTTGCGATCGAACTTGGCCGAAGTGGCCGCGGCTTGCCGGCACCGGCCGACGCTCCGCAGCATGTCCGACATAATAAACAAGAGGAGGGGCACTTTCTGCGTCGTGGTTTGCAACGCCTGCCGATCGTCGCGCTCGGACGTAACCCAATTGCGGAACAAGGGCTTGAGCAGCAGGAGTGCCCCGATCGCCCGCGGTTCATGGGCGTCGATCTGAAATGCCTGTTGAGCGGCCGACCGACTCCTCGATGCAAGACCGGGTCTTTCGGACGCCGGGCTAACTCGCTTCAGCGCTGCATAGGCGAGTGCCAGCGAGCCCCATGCCGTGCCGGATTGTGGATCGGCCTGTGTCGCTTCGCTGAGCAGAGCGATCGCGTCTCTTAGTGAGCCGGGATTGTCGGCTTCGAAGACGTCGTCGGTCTGGAGTGTATCGATGCCCTTCTGAAGCAGCAGCGCTGCCTCGGGGCTGGGCTGGTCGGCGTCGCGCTCGCCGAGCAGCGACCAGGCGCCGGCTCCCGCTGCCAGCACGGCCGCGGCGGCGCCGACCAGGACCAGTCTGCGGCCTGGATCGCGTGCCTGTTGGTGCGCCGGGTGCAATTCTCCTTGAGCGAGCGCACCGATACTCTTGAGGATCTGTGCCCAGCCGACATGAGCGGTTTTGCCGCGCCATCCGTGGAGGTCGGCGCACTGGATCTGATCGAAGGGCATCGGCAGCTGGGTTCCGTCGAGGCGGGCCTGGACGAGCTTGCCGAGTTCGCGAGCCCGGTTGGCCTCGGACCGTACCCATTGCGATTCCACGGACGCTTTCGACCACAAGACGAGGACCGCCGAAGCGGAGTCCAACTCGCTGGCGATAACCTCGGAATAGGCCCGATGCGCCGGCAGCTCGCGATCGAACCATACCGACAGGCCCGCCCCGCTGAGCGCACGGGCGACGCGCGCCGCCATTGCTGCGTCCGCTCTTGCATAGGACAGGAACACAACGGCCATGCACGCCCCCCGCGGCTGCCCTTACCGGCAGCTGAGGCCGAACGCGAGGAGCACGCAAGGCTGTCGATTAATAGGCGGGCTCTTCCTCGCGTCGGTCGGCCTGTTGATCGATCCGGCCAGTGTCCCCGCCAAGGAACGTGACGAGGTCGTCGCAGAAGCGGTCCTTGTCGGTTTCGAACAGGCCATGCGGGCTGCCTTCATACTCGATCAGCTTGGCGCTCGGCACCTTGGCGGCGACGACTCTGCCCGTGGCATCGATCGGAACCGTATTGTCCGCCGTGCCATGAATGCAGAGCGTCGGCACGCCGTCGAAGCTCTTCAAATCGGGCGTGAAATCCGTGTAGGAGAAGGCCTTGGCTGCCGCGAGAGTCGGCCTCAGGCCCGCCATCATCGCCTGCCGCCAGGCGTTCATCAGCACCTGCTCGCTGATCGGCGAGGATACCATGCCGACCCCGAAGAAGGTCTTGAAGAAGGTGTGCATGAAGGCCGCTCGGTCGGTCTTCATCTGCTCCGTCATTTCCTGCAGCTTGGACTCCGGCACGCCGTCCGGGTTTGCGTCGCTTTGGGCGACGTGCGGAACCACCGAACTCGCCAGTACCGCCTTCGACACGCGGCCTTTGCCCTGCTTGGTAAGGAAGCGAGCGACTTCGCCGCCGCCCATCGAAAAGCCCACGAGCGCGACCGGCTCGCTGATTCCAGCATCTTCCAGAATTGCCGCGACGTCATCCGCATACGTGTCGTAATCATGCCCGTCCCACGGCTGGTCGGAACGGCCGAACCCGCGGCGGTCGGGCATGATGCAGCGCTTGCCCGCCTCGACGAGCTTGATCGCCGCCGCGTCCCAGGTGTCGGCGCTCAGCGGCCAGCCGTGCAGCAGGACCACGGGATCGCCGCGGCCCCAGTCCTTGTAGTAGAGCATCGTACCGTCTTTGGCCTTGGCATAGGGCATCCCAAAACTCCTGCTGGCCCCACCCGCTTGGCTTTCTAAACGAAGTGCCCATGCGCCAGTTGCTCGGCCGGTCGAAATGCAGAACCAAGCGCAATTTCTGGCAAATCCGCATCTTCCCGTTCGTGGTTCGTTCCGTTAGGGTTGCGGTGATGGCCAAGCCCAAGTCTCGATATACCTGCCAGGCGTGCGGGTCAGTTCAGCATCGCTGGCAGGGGCAATGCCCCGATTGCGCCGAGTGGAACACGCTGCTGCAGGAGAGCGCGGAGGTGTCGAGCATTTTTGCCGCCAAGCACAATCTGCAGGGCGGCGGGCGCGTGATCCCGCTCGTCGGGCTGGAAACGCCCGCCGCGTTGCCGGAGCGGCTGCCGAGCGGCCTTGCCGAGTTCGACCGCGCGATCGGCGGGGGCATCGTGCCCGGGTCGGCGATGCTGGTCGGCGGCGATCCAGGGATCGGCAAGTCGACCTTGCTGCTGCAGGTCGCCGCGCGGCTTGCGAGCGAGGGCAATAAGGTCATTTACGTCTCCGGCGAGGAATTGGCCGAGCAGGTGCGCCTGCGCGCGGTTCGGTTGGGGCTCGGCGCAGCGCCGGTGCGATTGGCGGCCGCTACGTCGGTGCGCGACATCCTGACGACGGTCGGAGACGGTGAGGCGCCGGCGCTGCTCATCATCGATTCGATCCAGACTATGCACAGCGACCTGATTGAGGGCGCGCCGGGCACCGTCAGCCAGGTCCGCGCCTCGGCGCAGGAACTGGTGCGCTTCGCCAAGGAGCACGGCACCGCGGTGGTGCTCGTCGGCCATGTCACCAAGGACGGCTCGATCGCGGGTCCGCGCGTGCTCGAGCACATGGTCGATACCGTGCTGAGCTTCGAGGGTGAGCGCAGCCACCAGTACCGGATCCTGCGGGCGATGAAGAACCGCTTCGGCGGCACCGACGAGATCGGTGTGTTCGCGATGGAGGGGGCGGGGCTGACCGAGGTGCCCAACCCGTCGGCTTTGTTCCTGACCCACCGCGGCGAGCCGGTCAGCGGCACCAGCGTTTTCCCCGCGATCGAGGGCACGCGGCCGGTGCTGGTCGAGATCCAGGCGCTGGTCGTCCGTCTTGCGACCGGCGCGACGCCGCGACGGGCGGCGGTCGGCTGGGACAGCGGCCGGCTGGCGATGATCCTCGCGGTGCTTGAGGCGCGCTGCGGCATGAGCTTCGCGACGGCGGAGGTCTATTTGAACGTGGCGGGAGGATATCGCCTGAGCGATCCCGGCGCGGATTTAGCAGTCGCCGCGGCGCTAGTGTCGGCGATGTCGGAACGGCCTGTGCCGAGCGAATGCGTGGTCCTCGGCGAGATCGCGCTGTCAGGCGAAATCCGCCCCGTCGCGCATGCGGCGCTTCGTTTGAAGGAATCCGCCAAGCTCGGGTTCGAGAGCGGCTGGGTGCCGAAGGGTGTGAAGGGCGCCGAGGGACTTAAGGTTGCCGAGTTTGCCAACCTGCGGCAGTTGGTCGATCAAATTCTAGGGGGGTGATTAGGCGATGGGCTACAGAGCAAGAATTGTCTAAACCAACATTGTCGGAAATCGCCGCGGCAAAGACTGTGTTCGGACTTGCACTCATTGTGATTGTGCTGCTCGCCGTGGCGGTCGGATTGATACGGCTCTAGCGTACCACCTGCGATTCAATCCCAACCGTGTCCCGCACCACGTACAGCGGGCGCTGCTTGGTCTCGGTCAGGATGCGGCCGACATATTCGCCGAGCACGCCCAATGAGATCAGCTGAACTCCGCCGAGGAACAGCACCGACACCATGATCGAGGCGTAGCCTGGCACAGGGTTGCCGAAGATCATTGTCTCGACCGCCAGGAAGGTGCCGTAGGCTAGCGCGAATATGGCGACGCATGCCCCGACATAGCTCCAGATGCGCAGCGGCACCGTCGACGCCGAGGTGATGCCGTCGAGCGCCAGCGTCCACAGCTTCCAGTAGTTGAACTTGGTCGCACCGGTCTCGCGCTCGGTGCGGTCATATTCGACCGACGCCTGGCGAAATCCGGCCCAGGCGAACAGCCCCTTCATGAAGCGATTGCGCTCCGGCATCGCGCGGATGACGTCGACGACCTTGCGGTCCATCAGCCGGAAGTCGCCGACATTTTCGGGGATCTTGTCCGCCGACACCAGTTGTGGGCGCGATAATAGAGGCCGGCGGTGATCCGCTTGGTCCAGCCGTCGCTCTGCCGGCAGCGGCGGATGCCGAACACCATCTCATGGCCTTCGCGCCACTTGGCGACCATCTCGGGCAGCACCTCGGGCGGGTCCTGCATGTCGACATCCATCGGGATGACGGCGTTGCCGCGGGCATGGTCGAGGCCGGCGCTCAGCGCCGCTTCCTTGCCGAAGTTGCGCGACAGCGAGAGCGCCCGGACGCGCGGGTCGCGCTGGTTGGCGGCGACGATCGCGGCGAGCGTCGCGTCGGTGCTGCCGTCGTCGACGAACAGGATTTCCCAACCCTTGCCGGCCGAAATCTGGTCGAGGATCGCCCCGACGCGGTCGACGAAAGGCAGGATCGCCTCTTCCTCATTCTTCACCGGGACGACGACCGACAGCAACGGCGCGACCATGCCGCGCTTGACCAGCTGCGCCCGCAGGTCGCCGACCGGCGGCGACGCACAATCGCGGGTTTCTTGCGCGGCTGAGCGGACAATCGAACCTCCCCTGTTCGAGCGAGGCTAGAGCGGAATGGTTTACGAGACCTTTACTTCTTGGCCGCAGAAGGAGCGGCAAGCAGGGGAACGCCATGGATGGAACGCGCCGTATTCGACCGCATGGCGGAGCTCGACCAGCACCATTGGTGGTTCCTCGCGCGCCGGCGTATCCTCGAAGACGCTGATCGGCCGCATCGTGAGGCCGCCGGGAAGCGCGCATCCTCGAAGTCGGCTGTGGGACCGGCCACAATCTCGCCATGCTGAAGAAGTTCGGCACGGTCGAAGCGAGCGAACTCGATCCGCAGCGCCCGTGCCTTGTCGACCAAGCGCCTCGGCCGCGAAGTGAAGGAAGCCAAGCTCCCCGACCTGTCGATGTTCGAGCGCAACGCCTACGACCTCGTCGCACTGCTCGACGTGCTCGAGCACGTGCCCGACGACCTCGGCTCGCTGCAGGCGATCAACAGGCGGCTGAAGCCCGGCGGAGCGCTGCTGCTGACCGTGCCGGCCAACCCCTGGATGTGGAGCGCGCACGACACCGCCCATCATCATTTCCGTCGCTACACGAAGAAGCAGCTGGCTAGCTGTTTGCGCAGGCTGGGTTCGAGGTGCAGCTGCTCAGCTACTTCAACACCTTGCTCTACCCGCTGGTCGCGGCGGCGCGGATCGTCGGCAAGCTCACGCGCAAGGACTCCGCCGACGACCGGCTTCCGGGCGACGGGGTCAACAAGGCGCTTCAGTCGATCTTCGGCCTTGAAGCGGGGTTGCATCGGCACGGTGCCGATGCCGTTCGGTGTCAGCCTCGTCGCGGTCGTTCGCCGGCCCGGCGTAGCTCCGCCCAGCAATCGCATCGCTTCGTCTTGCGGTTCGTTAGGAGGTCCTGCCATGGGCCTCGGCACGTGAATCGCGAAGTCAGTCCACCGCAGCGCCAGCAGGAAGGCGACGGCTTGCCCGTGCCCCGCCGCTATTGGTCGGCGGCGGCGGTCTGGCTCGCCCTGGCGATGGCCGTGCTCGACGGCGCCATCGCCAATGTCGCGCTTCCGACGATCGCGCGCGAGCTCGGCGCGTCGCCGGCGATGTCGGTGTGGATCATCAACGCCTATCAGCTGACGATCACCGTCCTCTTGCTGCCGCTTGCCGCCCTCGGCGACCGGATCGGCTACAAGAAGATCTACATTCCCGGCATCTGTGCTGTTCACGCTGGGATCGCTCGCCTGTGCGCTCGGCGGCACCCTGCCGCTGCTGATCGCCGCGCGCGCCTTCCAGGGCGTCGGCGCCGCCTGCATCATGAGCATGAACGCGGCGCTCGTTCGGGCGACCTATCCGGCGAGGATGCTTGGCCGGGGCATCGGCTACAATGCAATGGTCCTCTCGCTGTCGGCGGCCACCGGGCCGACGCTCGCCGCGCTGATCCTCGGCGTCGCGCTCCTGGCCCTGGCTGTTCCTCATCAATCTGCCCGATCGGCGCCGCGGCGCTGGTCGTGGGGTGGAAAGCGCTTCCCGATCCGCCAGGTCATGGGGAATCGTTCGACTGGGTCTCGGCCTTGCTCAGCGCGGCCATGATGGGCTGCCTGGTGTTCGGCGCGGAGATGGTCGCCCGCGAGGGCCGGTGCTGGATTGCTGATCGTTGCGGCCGGGCTGATCGCCGGCGGGCTGCTGGTGTGGCGCGAATGGTCCGATCCGCGGCCGCTCATTCCGCTCGATTTGCTTCGCATTCCGATCTTCTCGCTGTCGATTGCCGCCTCGGTCGTCTCCTTCGCCGCGCAGATGCTCGCTTATGTCGCGATCCCGTTCCTGTTGCAGTCGGTGCTCGGCAAGAGCGTCTTCGCCACGGGCTTGCTGATGACTCCCTGGCCGATCGCGGTGGGGATCGCGGCGCCGCTCGCCGGGCGGCTCGCCGACCGCATTCCGGCTGGGCTTCTCGGCGGCATCGGCCTGGCGGTTTTCGCGGCCGGGCTGTTCTTCCTCTCGCGCATCGGCGCTTCGCCGGGCAATTTCGACATCGCGTGGCGAATGGCAGTGTGCGGCGCAGGTTTCGGCTTCTTCCAGTCGCCGAACAATCGCACCATCGTCAGCGCTGCGCCCAAGCCCCGCTCGGGCGCGGCCGGCGGAATGCTCGCGACGGCAAGGCTGCTCGGCCAGACGGCGGGCGCCGTTGCCGTCGGCGCCGGCCTTCCATGCCGCCGGGGTCAAGATCATCCCGGCGCTGTTGCTATCGGCGGCCATCGCGGCGCTGGTCGCCGCTGCAATCAGCCTGCTTCGCCTGCGCGCTGTCCCGCCTTCCCGAGTAGCGGTCTATCGGCCCATCCTCGACTAGCATCGCTTCACTCGCGGGGCTTTCATCGAAAACGGGCGTCCGCTAGCGCCGCCGTAATGACTGCGCTCGACATCTTCGTCTTGCTCCTGCTGATCGGCGGCGCCGCGGTCGGCTTCGTGCGCGGGTTCGTGCATGAGGTGATCTCGCTGCTGGCCTGGGTAGTGGCGATCGCCATGCTGAAGCTGTTCCACACCCAGCTGTGGACCGGGCTGATCAACAGCACGCACACGAGTTCGCCGGCGGCGGCGGTGCTGGCCTTCGCGATCCTGTTCATCCCGAGCTTCCTGATCGTTAAGCTGGTCGCGCGATCGATCGGGGGGAAGACCCGTCGCCATTCGCTGCTTGGCCCGTTCGACCGGGTTCTGGGGGGCGGGTTCGGGGCGCTGAAGGGTCTGCTCGGCGCGACCTTGTTCTTCCTGCTCGCCAATCTCGCGACCGACATGGTCTACGGCCCGCAATCGGACCGCCCGCAGTGGATGACCAAGTCGCACACCTATCCGCTGCTGAACGCTAGCGGTCGAGGGATCGTCGACTGGGTCCAGGCACGGCGGCTGCATGTCAATCGCGTCGGAGAGAATGGATGATCCGTCTCTACGACACGCTAAGCCGCGAGAAGCGCGACTTCGTGCCGCAGGACCCGAAGCGCATCACCATGTATGTCTGCGGCCCGACGGTTTACGGCCGCGCCCACATCGGCAACGCGCGGCCGGCGGTGGTGTTCGACACGCTCGCCCGGCTGATCCGGCACGAATTCGGCGCCGGACAGCCTCGTCTATGCGCGCAACGTCACCGACGTCGACGACAAGATCATCGCGGCGGCGAAGGCGGAGGGTGTCGAGCCCTCGGTGATCACCGAGCGGTACGAGCACTTCTACCTCGAGGACATGGGCGCGCTCGGCGTGCGAGCCGCCGACGATCGCGCCGCATGCGACGCAAGAGATCGGGCCGATGGTGGCGATGATCGAGCGGCTGATCGCAACTGGGCCATGCCTATGAGGCGGACGGCCATGTCCTCTTCTCGGTGCCGAGCGATCCGGATTACGGATCCTCAGCAAGCGCGACCGCGACGCGATGGTCGCGGGCGCGCGCGTCGAAGTCGCGCCCTACAAGCGCGATCCGGCGGACTTCGTGCTGTGGAAGCCGCAGCGCCGAAGGCAGTCATCGGCTGGGATTCGCCGTGGGGCAGGGGCCGGCCCGGCTGGCACATCGAATGCTCGGCGATGATCAAGGCCCACCTCGGCGAGACGATCGACATCCACGGCGGCGGGCTCGACCTCATCTTCCCGCATCATGAGAACGAGATCGCGCAGAGCCGCTGCGCGCATGGCGGCACGCCGCTCGCGCGCTACTGGGTGCATAACGGCTTCGTCGACATGGGCGCGGAGAAGATGTCGAAGAGCCTCGGCAACATCGTCACGCCGGGAGAACTGCTTGCACAGGGGCACCGGGGCGAGACGCTGCGGCTGGCGCTGCTGTCGGCGCATTACCGCGCAGCCGCTGCCGTGGACCGAGACGCTCGTGCGCAGGCAAAGGCGACGCTCGATCGGACTCTATCGCTAAGGCTGGAGACACCAGCCGAGCGAAGTCGACGCGGGCGTGCTCGAAGCGTTGAGCGACGACCTGAATACCCTCTTGCGCTGTCCCGACTGTCGGCGCCTCGAAGGACGCCGGCGCTCAAAGCGAGCGCGCAGCTGCTCGGCCATGCTCGGCTGCGGAACTCGCGGCATGAACAACTGGTTTCAGGGTGACGAAAGACCGACGCTGCCCATCGAAGCTCGCATCGCCGAGCGCGCCGCAGGCAAAGAAGGACCGTGACTTCGCGACCGCAGACCGCATTCGCGATGAGCTAGCGGCCGAGGGCATCGTCTTGGAGGACGGCCCAGCGGGCACTAGTTGGCGAAGGGCATGAGCAGCGCCGCTCTACACGACGGAAATCCTGCGGCTGGCGGCTTCGCTCAGCGACCCGCACGACCTCGATCGCGAGGACGGCCGTGCCGAGCTCCGCTCACCGACCTGCGGCAGCCGGATCGCGCTGGTCGTCCAGCTTGACGAGGACCGGCGGATCGATCGCTTGTCGATGACGGTCCAGGCCTGCGCGTTCGGGCAGGCGTCGGCGGCGCTGGTCGAGCGCCACAGCCGGGGCCGAACCCATGACGAGGTGTCGGAGGCGATGCTGGCGCTCAGCTATTGGCTTGCCAGCAGTGACGATCACGATGTCGCCTGGCCGGGCATTGCCGCGCTCAGCCCGGCGCGCGAGCGACGCGGGCGCCACGGCGCGATCCTGCTGCCGTTCCGCGCCTTGCTGGCCGCGATCGAGGACGCCCGGTGACAACGCCGGCGGAGACCGCACAAGCGACCACGGCGATCCTTGAAAGCGGCGCGCTGATGCTTGGCGCGGCGCTGGTGTTCGTCACGATTTTCCGCAAGCTCAAGCTCGGCGCCACGCTCGGCTATATCGTCGCCGGAGCGCTGATCGGGCCTCAGCTCCTCGGCCTGATCGAAGATCCGGAACAGCTCACCAGCGTGACCGAGATCGGCATCGCGATGCTGCTCTTCATTGTCGGGCTGGAGCTTCAGCCGAGCCGGTTGTGGCGAATGCGGCGCGACATCTTCGGGATGGGCCTGATTCAAGTGGTGGCGTGTGGCCTCGCGATCAGCGCTCTCCTTTATCTTGCGCTCGGAATTTCGCCCGAGGCGGCGCTCGCAATCGGCTTGCCGCTCGGCCTGTCGTCGACGGCGCAGGTGCTGCCGATGCTCCGCGCCGACAATGAGCTGAACACCCCGCAGGGCGAACGCGCCTTCTCGATCCTGCTGTTCCAGGACCTGTCGATCGTGCCGATGATCACGATCATCGCGGCCATGGCGCGGACGCCGCCCGACCCGTCGGCGCCGGTCGGCTGGAGCCTCGCGCTCTACACCGTCGCCGCCGTTGTCGTGCTGGTGTTGATCGGCCGCCTGATCCTCAATCCGCTGTTCCGGCTGGTCGGCCGGCTTGGCGAGCGCGAGCTGTTCGTGGTCGCGGGCCTTTTCACGGTGATCGGCGCCGCCGCCGCGATGCATTCGCTGCACCTGTCGGTCCCGCTCGGCGCTTTCGTGGCCGGCGTCATGCTTGCCGAATCACCGTACCGGCATGAGCTCGAGGCCGACGTTGAGCCGTTCCGATCGATCCTGCTCGGCCTGTTCTTTCTTTCGGTCGGAATGCTGCTCGATCTGCACCTCATCGCGCAGCGCCCGCTGTTCGTGCTCGGCATCGCCGCGACGGTCATCATCACCAAGGCGATCCTGATCACGTTGATCGACCGCGCGTTCGGCGGCAAATGGCTGAACAGCGTCCGCCTCGGGCTGCTGCTGAGCCAGGCGGGCGAGTTCGGGTTTGTCATGTTCGCGATGGCGACCGCGGCCCAGCTCATCACGCGGCGAAGCGGCGTCATTGTTCGGCGCCGTCGTCACTTTGTCGATGGCCTCGACGCCGTTCCTCATGCGCTTCATCGACTGGACCGAGCGGCGCGAGGTCCGTCGCACCGATCTCGACGGCCCGGAGCTGTCCCCCGAAACCAGCGCCATCGTCGTCGGCTACGGCCGTTTCGGGCAGACCGTCGCCCAGATGATGCAGGCGAAGCGCATTGGCGTGACGCTGATCGACAAGGCGCCGAGCATGATCGAGCGCGCCGATGAGTTTGGAACCAAGGTCTATTATGGCGACGGGCTTCGGCTCGACCTGCTCCGGACCGCGGGCGCCGAGACCGCGCGGATCATCGCCTTCTGCAACGACAACCGGGATGGCGCCATGAGTTGCGAGGCGGTCGCCGCGGTGCTCGATGCCTTCCCGCAGGCCGCCGTCCTGGTCCGCGCTTATGACCGCGTGCATTTGATGAAGCTCGATGGCCTGGACCTCGCGTTCGCGCAGCGCGAGATGTTCGAAAGCGCCGTGGTGATGGGCAGGGCGGCGCTGAAGTCGGCAGGAATCGGCACTGACGAGGTTGATCGCGTCGACCGGGAATATCGGATGCGCGACTGCGAGCGGCTCGAGCGCCAGAGCCGGACCGGCGACCTGCATGCCGGGGAGGAGCAGGCCTTCTCAGCGGAGCGCGCGCTGCCCGACGAGGGGGTGACCGCCGCTTAGTCGTTCGACCGCCGGAGATGATCTTCGAGCGCGGCGACGATCGCTTCCACCACGTCCTTGTGAGCGCCATCCCCGCTCTTCACGTGGATGTGCGCCTCCTCGTAGGAAGGCCGCCGTTGCTCGGCGAGCTTCTCAAGCACCGACTTGGGATCGCCCTCGCGAAGCTGGACGCGGGTGTTCCGGCGCGACGTGCGCTCGGCCAGGATGTCGACCGGCGCGTCGAGCCACACCGTGATCGCACGCTCATTCAGAAGCTCGCGCGTCCGGGAATCGACGAAGGCGCCGCCGCCCGTTGCAATGACCCGCACCCTGCCTTCGACGAGACGAGCGACGAGCCGCCGTTCGCCATCGCGAAAGTCGCGCTCGCCATAACGCTCGAACATCTCCGCCGCCGGATAGCCCGACGCGTCCTCGATTTCAGCGTCGCTATCGACGAAGGACAGGCCGAGACGCCGCGCGAGCCTGCGCCCGACCGTCGACTTTCCAACCCCCATCAACCCGACCAGCACCACCGGGCGGTCGAGACGTTTACCGACATCCATTGCCGAAAGGGCTATACAGCGCCTGTCCCGCTCGGCAAAAGCCGCGACCATGCCGCGCATCGTTCCTGTCATCATCATCCTGGTCGTCGTCATCGGCGGCCTCATTTTCCTTTCGACACGGGTCAAGGAGCAGCCGACCCACACGATCGAAGTGGCGGTTCCGACGCCCGCCGGAGGCAATGCGCACTAAGCTCATCCTGCTTGGTTCGGCCGCCGCGGTCCTCGCGCTGCCCGTCCTTGCCCAGCAAGTGGCGAGCCCGAAGCCTGCGCCCGCCACGGCTGCGGCGGCCGCGCCGGCAACGACGACCCCCCAGCCAACTGCCGCACCCGACACTGGTGCGGATGAAAGCGCGGTCGAGGAGGTCTCGGCCGCCAACCTCACCCCGCCTGCACCGCCAACGGAATATCCGGGCTGGGCGCGGCGCGATGTCTGGACAGTCGGAAACCTCAGCCCGGAAGATGCCGCCATCAGTGCCGATGCCTGGGGCGGAGCGAACGGCCCGTTCTTGTCGACCCTGATGCGGCGGATGCAGACTCCGCTAGCCTCGCGGTGGGCGCATATCGCGCTTCGCGACGCGCTGCTCGCCAAGGTCCACGCGCCGGTCAACGTCAATCCGGTCGACTGGGTCGCCGAGCGCGCCTGGCTGCTCTTGAGACTGGGCGAAGCAGACGCGGCCCGGATGCTGGTCTCCGGCGTTGATGTCGACCGCTTCACGCCCAAGATGGTCCAGGTCGCCGTCCAGAGCGCGCTCGCCAATGCCGACCCGCCCGCACTCTGCCCGCTTGAGGACGGCATCCAGAAATATGACGCTCGCGTCCTGCGGCTCGTCCAGGCCATGTGCGCATCGATGGCCGGCGAGCCCGAAGCCGCCGCCGGCATGATCGATCAGGCCCGGCGCTACGGCCGCATCGGCGGGGTCGACCTTGCTCTTGCGGAAAAGGTTGTCGGTGCCGGGGCCAACGGCCGCAGTGCCACCATCGAATGGGGTCCGGTCGACAATCTCTCGGCATGGCGGTTCGGCCTCGCGAGCGGCACCGGGGGGATGCCGCCCGATCAATTGATCAATGCCGCGCCGCTGCAGCTTCGAGCATTTCAGGCGCGGGCGCCCATGCTTAGTCCTCAGCAACGGCTGCCTTCTGCAATGATTGCGGGTGGGCTGGGTGTCTTCTCCTCGCAGAGCCTGGTGGACCTTTATTCGGCAATCTACGATTCGACCGACCCCAGCGACCTGCCCGACACTGACGCCTGGCAATTGCGTCAGGCCTATGTTGGCAAGGTTGTCGACACCCGCATCGGCGCCATCCGCAAATTGCTGGCGCTGGGCAAGGACGGCCCACAAAAAGAGGCCGCCCGCTCACTCGTCGCTCGCGCCGCGACGCTGATCGCGCCCGATGCCAAGCTCGCCAAGGACGCGCCGGACCTGATCGCCGCCATGCTCGCGGGCGGTTACGACCAGGCGGCGGCGCGCTGGATCCCTGCGGTCAATGGCATGGACGATGAAGATGCTGACCGCTGCTGGGCGATGCTCGCGCTTGCGGCGCCGAACATCGCCGATGTGGGGACGAGCCGGATCACGAGCTTCATTCGCCGGGACAAGAGCCGCGATCACGCGCGCAGCGCCTTGCTGGTGGCGGGACTGGCCGGCCTCGGGCGAATCAGCACGGACACCGCGAACACCCTCAACCAGCGTTACGGGCTCGGCCTCGGCCACTCGACCAGCTGGACTAGGATTATCGATGCGGCCGCCAACTATGGGCAGGGGGGAACCGTGCTGGTGCTGACCGGGACTGGCTTCCAGACGCCGAATTTCGACCGGGTTCCGTCGTCGCATCTCTATCACGCGGTGGCGGCGCTCAACCGGACCGGGCAGAATTTCACTGCGCGAATGATCGCCGCCGAGGCGCTCTCGCGAACCTGATGCCAAAGGCAGGGCGGTGATTCCCGACGATCGCGCTCTGGTCGACCGCTTTCTCGACATGATGGCGGCGGAAGCGGGATCCTCCGCGCACACCCTTGCGGCCTATCGAAACGATCTGGAACGCGCCGCCGAATCGATGGGCTCACTGGGCCCCGCTTCCTTGGATGATGTCTCGGGTCTGGGAGCGAAATGGGCGGAGCTTGCACCATCGACGGTGGCGCGGCGCTCGGCGGCGCTCCGGCGGTTCTTCGGCTTCCTGGTCGATGATGGTTTGCGCAAGGATGACCCATCCGAGGCATTGCCCCGGCCGCGGCTCGAACGGCCGCTGCCGCGAATTCTCGATTCGGACGAGGTGACTCGGATGTTCGCGGCGGCCGAGGATCGGGCGGCGAGCGGCGAGTTGGCGGCCGTGCGCAATCTCGCGCTGCTGGAGTTGCTCTACGGCTCCGGCCTGCGCGCAACCGAGCTGGTCAGCCTTCCGCGCGGCGCGGTCCGGCAGAAACAGCCGTTCCTGATGGTCCGGGGAAAGGGGTCGAAGGAGCGGCTTGTCCCGATCTCCTCCCGCGCCCAGGAAGCAGTGAGCGCGTGGCTGGAACTAGCGCCCAACGCCACGGCCTGGCTCTTCCCGAGCGGAAAGAGCCACCTCAGCCGGGTTCGGTTGTTCCAGATCGTGAGGACGATGGCCGCCGACGCCGGAATCGTTCCGGAGCGTGTCAGCCCGCATGTCCTTCGCCATGCGTTCGCGACGCACCTGCTCTCGGGGGGCGCGGACCTGAGGGTTCTTCAGTCACTGCTCGGCCATGCCGATATCGCGACCACCCAGATCTACACGCACGTCGATAGTGCCCGGCTGGTGGAGCTCGTGAATACCCGCCATCCGCTCGCGACGCGCGGTCGTTGACCTGTCATGCTCGTTACGCCTAGGCGCCGCCTTCAATGCAGACCTACCTCGATTTCGAAAAGCCGATCGCCGAGTTGGAGACCCGCGTCGCCGCCCTGCGCGAAACGGCCAGCAGTTCGGACATCGATATTGATTCAGAAGTTGGCCGCCTGGAGAACAAGGCCAACAAGCTGCTTCGCGACACCTACGCCAAGTTGACCCCATGGCAGAAAACGCAGGTCGCGCGTCATCCCGATCGCCCGCATTTCAAGAATTATGTGGCCGGGATCGCCGACGATTTCCTGCCGCTCGCGGGCGATCGGTCGTTCGCTGATGATCCGGCCATAGTCGGCGGGCTGGCGCGGATCGATGGGCGGCGCGTGATGCTGCTCGGTCACGAGAAAGGCGACGATACCGCGTCGCGTCTCCGGCACAATTTCGGCATGGCCAAGCCGGAAGGCTACCGCAAGGCAATCCGGCTGATGCAGCTTGCCGACCAGTTCGGAATTCCCGTCGTTACGCTGGTCGATACGCCGGGTGCTTTTCCCGGCGTGGAAGCCGAAGAGCGAGGCCAGGCCGAAGCCATTGCCCGCTCGACACAGCAATGCCTCTCCCTTGGCGTCCCGCTCATCGCCGTCGTTGTCGGTGAGGGCGGATCGGGCGGCGCGGTCGCGATTGCCAGCGCAAACCGCGTGCTGATGTTTGAACATGCGGTCTATGCGGTGATCTCGCCCGAGGCGGGTGCCTCGATCCTGTGGCGCACCGCCGACAAAGCGCAGGAAATGGCTGAGGCAATGAAGATCACCGCGCAGGATCTGAAGGCGCTCGGCGTAATCGACCGCATCGTCGATGAGCCGCTTGGCGGCGCCCAGCGCGATCCGGACGCCGCCGTTGGCGCACTGAAAGGTGCGGTCATCGAAGAGCTCGACGGATGCGGGGAGCTTGGCCCGGATGAGCTCCGCGCCCAGCGCCGCGCCAAGTTCCTGGCGATCGGGTAGCCTCACGCCCCCGGCGGGGAACCCTCGCCAGTCATTCCCCGTTCAAAATCGCCGCGCTTTATTTCTCAAGCGTAGAGAGGGAGTGAGTGGTCTTCATGCGTAAACAGGTTTTCCTGCTGGCCGCGACGGCCTTGGTGATCACGCCGGTAGCAGCCCAGCGGCTGCGCACGCTCAGTCCGCAGGACGTCTCGGAAGCGCAGCGCAATAATGCGGAGATCGTTCGCGAGCTCGGCGGCGCCGAAACCGGCCCTCGCGCCGCCTATGTCGAAGCGGTTGGCCGCCGCGTCGCCGCCCCGACCGGGATCGCAGGCGCGGGGCAGGCATTTCATTTCACCACGCTGAATTCGGCGGTCGAGAATGCGTTCTCGGTCCCCGGTGGCTACGTCTATGTGACCCGCCAGCTGATGGGCCTGATGGACGATGAGTCCGAGCTTGCCTTTGCCTTGGGCCATGAGGTCGCACACATCGCCGCGAACCATGCCCATATTCGCGAACAATATGCCAACCGGTCGGACATTTTCGGAGTCCTTGGACAGATATTCGGAAGCGTCATCGGCGGTCCTCTCGGCAATGCGGCGGTCCAGGCCGCGCAGCAGCGCTCGCAGCTCTCGACGCTGAGCTTCTCGAGGGACCAGGAGTATCAGGCCGACACACTGGGCCTGCAGTATATGATCACGGCGGGCTATGACCCCGCCGGCGCATCCGGTATGCTCGCAGCGCTCAGCCGTTCGACCGCACTCCAATATCGAATCCAGGGCCGAACCAATCGTCAGACGCCCGAATGGGCGAGCACTCATCCCCTGAGCCAAAACCGCATGCAGCGCGCGCTCGCCGAGGGCCGCGGGACGGGCCGGCTCGGCACCGGCGTTCGCAACCGCGACCAGTTTTTACGGGAATTGGAGGGCGTCTACGTCGACGACGACCCGGCCCAGGGCGTGATCGAAGGCGCGACCTTCACTCATCCCGACCTTCGTATCCAGTTCACCGTGCCGCAGGGCTATCTGATGTCGAACGGCACCGATGCGGTGACGATCTCCGGCTCGGCGGGGAAGGCGCAATTCCGGGGCGGTGCCTATAGCGGGAGCCTGGACAACGCGATCCTGGTCGCATTTCGACAGCTCACTCGCGGGCAGTCGAATTTTCCTGTGCCGCAGCCGCAGCACATGACGATCAACGGGATGGCGGGGGCCGTCACGACGGCGCGCGTCGAAACCAGCTCGGGGACCATCGACGCCAGCATTGCTGCTTATCAATGGGATGCCCGGCGGGTCTATTATTTCGTGATGCTGACGCCGGGTGGTTACGGCGTCGGGCCATTCGCGCCGATGATCAATTCACTGCGCCGGATAACACCGGCGGAGGCAGCGTCGATTCGCCCGCGCGTCGTGCATGTCGAAACGGTGCGCGCCGGGGACACGGTCCAGTCGTTAAGCAATCGGATGGCGTACCGGGACTTCCGGCTGGATCGCTTCCTGTCGTTAAACGGATTGTCCGCCAACAGCGCTCTAACGCCGGGCCAAAAGGTCAAGCTGGTGGTGTATGGGGCGCGGCGGGGCTGAGCGGCCTAGTTGGGCATGTAGGTGTTGGTGGCAGTGCCCAACCTGCCCCACATGCCGCCCACGCCCCCGCCCATCGACTGGAGCCCAGCCATCATGGCGATGACGATGAGTGCGGCAATCAAGCCATATTCGATAGCGGTCGCTCCGCGCTGGTCGGCGCCAAGCTTGCGCAACATTGCTCGGACAGCAGTCACGCCACCCTCCTCTGATCCACGTCCACGGGGTCGGTTTACGATGGGCAGGGTTAACAACTCTTGCCCGCTCAACGGTTAACGCGCCTGCAGTTGTTTTGGGGTCCACGCGGCGAAGTAAAGGACTTCGAAGGTCTCGACGGTGCGGCCGTCATAACCGGCGCTTGCAAAAGCGTCGCGTGCGGCGGATCGCGCGGCCTTGCTCATGAAGCGTGGGCGATCGGTCAGCACGTTGGTCGCGCCCATCGCGCGCAAGTCGGCGACGAGCCGGTCGAGCGATGAATAGGCGACCGGGATGCGATCGACATCGACCACGGGGTCGATGAACGCAGCTTGCTGAAGAAGCGGTGCCAGCGCCGAGGCTTCGACGCGCGGATGAACATGCGGGGCGGCCGCTCCAGAAACCATATCGGCCGCGCGCAGCGAAGACCGGAGGGTCGGCAAAGTGTGCCCACCCGACATTGCGCCGAGCAGCAGGGAATCTGCCCTCATCGCCTGCCGGATAAGCTGGAGCGCCAGCGGCAGATTGCCCACAGTGTCCAATGTGCCAACGGCCAAAACCAGGTCATAAGCCTCAGCCGGCGGCTCCCATTCGTCCTCGACGATGACCGTGCCACCAGCGCTCAGCGCCAGCGCTTCCGCCGGCTCGCGGACATCCACCCGATTTGCCCACTGCTCCAGGCGCCGAGGCCATGAGCCGTCGAAGCAGCCGATCAGTAATGCGCGTTCGAACACTCGTCCCGCCAGGCCGATGCGATCGAGGCAGTCTTGGAAGGCTCGCTCGACCAGGAACAATTCCGGGCCAGTCCGCGCCGCCCGATCGCGGCGAAGCGAGCGCTGCTGTCTGTCGAACGGTGGGGCCACGGCCGCGCTTGTGCGACGGAAGGCTTCGGGCGACAAGCAGCGATGATCCTGGCGATCTTCCGCTCCGTGACGCATCGAGCCCTGGACTTCGCGCTGCCGCCGCGCTGCGCCGGCTGCGGGACGATCGTCGCCGACGTCCACAGTTTTTGCCCCGATTGCTGGAAGACAATCGAATTCCTGGGTGAAGGCGGCTGCTCGACCTGCGGCATCCCGCTGCAGGCGACCGAGCAGACGAGTTGCGCGGCGTGTCTCGCCCGTCCGCCGCGGATTGCCCGGACGCGGGCCGCCGTCGCCTATGACGATCTGTCGCGAAGCCTCGCGATTCGCCTCAAATACGGGCGCAAGGTCGCCATCGCCCGGACCATGGCCCGCTATATGGCGCCCTTGGTCGGAGATGGGGCAGACCGCTTGCTGGTGCCGGTGCCGCTCCATCGGACACGGCTCTGGAGCCGCGGGTTCAATCAGTCCGCGTTGGTCGCCGTTGAATTGTCGCGGAGGTTGGGGATCTCAAGCGATGCCCTGGCGCTAAGCCGGACGCGGCGGACGCCACCGCTCAAGGGCATGAGTTCGGCGCAGCGGAGGAAAACGGTGCGCGGGGCGTTTCGCATCCGGAACCCGAGCGCGGTTGCGGGCAAGACCGTCATCCTGGTCGACGACGTCCTCACGACTGGAAGTACCGCCGAGGCGTGCGCGCGCACGCTCAAGCGAGCCGGCGCCGCCCGGGTCGAACTGGTCAGTTGGGCTCGCGTGGTGAAACCTTCGCAGTTGATGCGTTGACGCTCATGCCTAAGTATCGGCGTGAAAGGATACGGGTTCGTGCCGAGAGTTGAAATCTACACCAAGGCCTTCTGCCCCTATTGCTGGCGGGCGAAGTCACTGCTCCAATCGAAGGGCGTTTCCTTCCAGGAGATTTCGGTCGATTTTGGGGGCGAGGCCAAGCACTCGATGATCGAGCGCGCGCGGGGACGAACCACCGTGCCGCAAATCTTCATCGGTGATGATTACGTCGGCGGCTGCGATGATTTGATGGCCCTTGATCGGGCCGGCAAGCTAGATGCGTTGATTGCAGCCTGAACCATGACCAAAATCGCCCTCTTCCAGTCGAACACAGGCGTCGCTCCCGACGCGAATGCCAGGAGCCTCGCCGACGCGATCGAAGCAGCGGCCGGCGGCGGCGCTGAAATGCTCTTCACGCCGGAAATGTCGGGCCTGCTCGATCGCGATTTGGAGCGGGCCGCGAAATCGCTGCGGCCTCAAGCCGAAGACAAGGTGCTCCAGTCGGCGCGAGAAGCCGCTGCCCGCCATCATATCTGGCTTCATCTGGGGTCGCTCGCCGTGCTGGTTGATGATGGGAAGATCGCCAATCGCTCGTTCGTGATCGACCGCGAGGGCGAGATTCGCGCGACCTATGACAAGATCCACTTGTTCGACGTTGATCTGCCGACGGGCGAAAGCTGGCGAGAATCCAATGTCTACTCGGCCGGCAAGGGCGTCGTGCTGGTCAATGGCACGCCCGTCGGCAAGCTCGGTCTGACGATCTGCTACGACTTGCGCTTTCCTGGCCTTTTCGCGCGCCTTGCCGAGTCCGATGCCGATGTGATCGCGGTGCCTGCCGCCTTCACCGTCCCTACCGGGAAAGCGCATTGGCACGTGCTGCTTCGCGCCAGGGCCATTGAGGCCGGGCTTTTCGTGGTGGCGGCGGCGCAATGCGGGCACCATGAGGACGGCCGCAACACCTTCGGTCACAGCCTTGTCGCCGATCCGTGGGGCGAGCTCCTGCTCGACATGGGCGACGACAAGGGCGTTGGTTTCGCCGACATCGATCTCAAGCGGATTTCCGAGGTCCGGTCGCGCATCCCCGCGCTCAACCACCGTCGGCCGATCCCCGATGCGGTGGCACTATGATCGTCTTTGATCTGCAGTGCCAGGACGGCGGCGAGACCTTCGAAGCCTGGTTCCGGTCAAGCGCCGATTTTGTCGATCAGCAGGCGGCCGGCCTCATTGAATGCCCCCTGTGCAGGTCCTCGAATGTCGCGAAGGCGCCGATGGCACCCCGCGTTCCACGCAAAGGGTCGGGTGGGCCGATCTCGCGCCTCGCGGCGATGCAAGCCGAATTGCTGAAGAATCGCGCTGGGTCGGTGAGGCCTTCGCCGATACCGCGCGAGCCATGCATAACGGCGAAATGAAGCCCGCGCTGGTTCATGGCCAGGCCACGCTCGAACAGGCGAAGTCGCTGGTCGACGATGGGGTTCCCGTCGCGCCCTTGCCGCTGCCGGTGACTGCACCCAACCAGGTCAATTGATTCCGGGTCAATTGAGTGCGGGTCAATTGATTGGTCGCGCGGCTGCCCTATTCCTTGCGCCCACGCGACCCCGTAGCTCAGCAGGATAGAGCATCAGATTCCTAATCTGAGGGCCACAGGTTCGAATCCTGTCGGGGTCGCCAGAAATCGCGAGGGGCAAGACGATGGCGTTACAGCAGGGCAGGGAAAGGGGCAGCGGCGTCGCCGATCGTTTGTTTCTGGAGCATCCGCGTTCGCTTGGAATGAGCTGGGTGGACCACGGCATTGGCGCGGTTGCGATCGGCGCACGTCTGGTCGGCGCCGGGCTTGCTTGCCTGATCCACGCAATCGTCCCCGCCCTGTTCACGCAAACCGCCGGCAAGACCATCACTCACATGTATGACCATATGAACCGCCGCAAAGCCGGCGCCGCGAGCCCGGAGGATTGGCCTGACTATGAAATCTGACCGTCGGACGACGGTCGCGATTATCGGCGGGGGGGCATCGGGGACGATCCTGGCGGCCCAGCTCGCGCGCCGTGGCATTGCATCGGCGCTGATCGACGGCAGCGGCCGAATGGGGCGGGGAGTGGCCTATTCGACCATCGAGCCCGCTCACCTTCTCAACGTGCGCGCCGAAGGGATGAGTGCCTGGGCTGGCGAGCCGGATCACTTCACTGCGGCGTTCGAAGCGGAGGGCGGCGACCGTCGCGGCTTTGCCCAGCGCCGTTTCTTCGGGCGTTATCTTGGCGAAGTGCTGGACCAGGCGCTCGCGACCGATTGCGTCGAGTTGATCGCGGCCGCCGCTCTGACCGCGCGAAGGGTGGCAAACGCCTGGCACATCGAGCTCGGCGATGGTTCGTCTATCGAGGCACAGGCACTCGTCCTCGCCGTTGGCAATCAGGAACCGGAGGGACTCGCGGCTTTCGCGAGCACCGGCGAGCGTTTCATCCGCAACCCGTGGGGCGACGCCGCGGGCCGAGCTGTCGATAGCCTCGCGACGACCGGCGAGCCGGCGCTGCTGGTTGGCACGGGATTGACGATGGTCGACCTCGTCCTCTCGCTCGACGCGGCCGGCTACCGGGGCGCCATCCTTGCCTTGTCGCGCAGAGGCTTGGCGCCGCGATCCCACAGTGATTTCGAACCGGCGCCAGTCGAGGCTGACGAAGTTCCCGCTGGCAACCTACGAAGCATGCTGCGCTGGCTTCGTGAGCGCTCGGCGAGAGTCGGGTGGCGAGCAGCAATCGACAGCCTCCGGCCGCACAGCCACCGGCTTTGGCAAGGCCTCGACCCGGCCGAGCAGCGGCGCTTCCTTCGACACGCGCGCCCCTGGTGGGATGTGCACCGTCACCGGATTGCTCCGGAGGTTGGCGCGACGATCGCTCGGTCGATCAGCGAGCAGCGTCTCGAGGTGGCGGCGGGCCGCATCATTTCGGCCGTCGAGACTCCCGATGGCCTCGACGTAGAGTTCCGCCGCCGGGGGGCCGCGAGTTCGGAAAAGCGCCGGTTCGGCTATGCGTTCAATTGCACCGGGCCACTTCATTCCATCGCGCGTTCCAAGGATCCGCTGCTTCGAAGCCTGCTCGACGCGGGGCAGGTGAAGCCCGACCAGCTGGGAATAGGCCTCGACGTGGATGGAACCTGTCGCGCGGGCGAGCATCTATGGGCCATGGGGCCGCTTACCAAGGGCCGTTATTGGGAGATCATCGCAGTGCCGGACATCCGGGATCAAGCGGCCGAAGTAGCCGACGCCATTCAATCAGAGCTTGGCGCATGAGCGACCGCGGCGATCCCGAGGATGGCGACCTGGTCGAAGCCGCGCCGCCTTGCGAGGTGCCCGCCGACGTGACCGAGGCCATTCGAACGCTCATTCGATGGGCGGGTGACGATCCGGGCCGCGAGGGGCTGCTCGATACGCCGCGTCGAGTCGCCCGCGCCTGGCGTGAATATGCGCGCGGCTATTCCGAAGATCCCGCGATCCACCTTGGCCGGACATTCGAGGAAGTCGGGGGCTATGACGAGATCGTGCTGCTCAAGGACATTCCGTTCCAGTCACACTGCGAGCATCACATGGCGCCGATCATCGGCAAGGCCGCAATTGCTTACCTGCCTAACGACAAGGTTGTCGGAATCAGCAAGCTTGCCCGTGTGCTCCACGGCTTCGCGCGGCGCCTCCAGGTCCAGGAGCGGCTGACCGCTCAGGTTGCCGACGCGATCTGGAAGCACCTTCAGCCGAAGGGCGTGGCGGTGGTGATCGAGGCCAGTCACGCTTGCATGACGGCGCGGGGCGTCGCGACGCCTGGCGTCATGATGACGACGAGCCGGATGATGGGCACGTTCCGCGAGGACGAGCGAAGCCGGCGCGAAGTCCTGGCCTTGATGGGCTATTGAGATGGCAGGCGGGGCAATCCTGCTGGCCTGAGGATCGCCCCGCGCCCCACCCCAACGGGGTGGTAATCGAATGGTCTCGTCAGGCGTTCGACGGCGCCTCCATGCCGTGCTTCAACTGGCTGATCTGGTCATGGCCGCTCTTGATCGACTGATAGCAACGCTCGACGAGCTGGTGAGCATCGCCATCGAGATCGCCGCTCTGCAGCGCCGCCTGCCATTTCTCCTTGAGATAATCCTCGCCGCGCTCGACCTCGTTGATGATCGATTTTTCGTCGCGGCCAGTGACGGCGGCCTTCAGGTCCTCGAACCGTTGGTGGGTCTTGCCCATGAATGATCCGTCGCTTTCGGCATCGCCGCCCATTCGGCGGACTTCGCCGCGGAGTTGCTCGACAACCTCCTGACGCTCGTTGGCGCGTTGACGGAAAATCTCGCGGAAGCGCTCGTTGTCGATGTTCTGCGCGCTGTCCTCATAGCCAGTGATGCTGTCGATCGTGGTCGCGATCAGGGTGTTGAGGAGGCTGATCGTCTTGGAATGTTCGGCCATTGTAAATGCTCCGCGATATTGGGGACTATTGAAGAAACGCCCGAGCTTCGCTGCAGATGCGCCGACGGCCAGAAAAATCTGCCGTGCGTCCCGGAAAGCTGTCACACTGGCCCTTGCTTTGACGACGAGGGGGCGAGTCGATGGCACTGACGCGACGGGCGCTGCTTGAGCAGGTCGGACGGGCAGGAGGTCTTGGCGCGGCCTACACGGCGATGGAGGTGCTCGGGCTCGCTATCCCGACGCCTGCCGGCGCCGAGAATTTCGCACTTCCCCCAACGACCGGCGCGGGTCGCTCGGTCGTCATCCTTGGCGCCGGCATCGCGGGGCTCGTGTCAGCCTACGAACTCAAGCGCGTCGGCTACCGCGTCACGGTGCTCGAAGCGCGTGACCGGATCGGTGGCCGGTCGTGGACGATCCGCGGCGGCGACCGGGTCGTGCAGACCGGACGGCCCGACCAGATCGCCACATTCGATCGCGGACAATATTTCAATTCAGGCCCAGCGCGCATTCCTTCCACCCATCGAGCGATCCTGGGTTACGCCAGGCGTTTCGGAGTCGAGCTGGAAACATTCGTCAATGTGAACCGCAACGCCGGCTGGGACTTCGGCGGCAAGGTCCAGCCCGAACGGCGACTGGTCAATGACATGCGCGGCCACCTTGGCGAGCTCCTGGCCAAGGCGATCGACCAGCACGCCCTCGACCAGGCAGTGCCGAAGGACGAGCTGGCCATGGTCCGGCAATTTCTCGTCCCCTACGCGCAGCTTGACCAGCAGGGAAAATACCGCCCGGCGGGATCATCAGGCTATGCCACCGATGGTGGCGGTTATCGGCAGGCGCCGGTTCCTTTGCCGCCGCTTGGCTTCCACGAGCTCGCTCCGTCCCCGGCGATCGCTCTTCCTTATCTGTTCGAGAGCATCTGGGACATGCAGGCGACGATGCTCCAGCCCGTCGGCGGCATGGATCGCATCGCTCACGCGATCTACGACCAGGTGAAGCCGATGGTCGTCCTCAACGCGCCGGTGATCGCCATTCGCCGGGCGGGCGAGCGCGTTCGAATCGAGCATGGGCCGGGAGGTCGGGTGACCGAAGCCGACTATTGCATTTGCGCCTTGCCGCTGCCCGTCCTCGCCCGCGTTCCGAGCGACTTCAGCGCGGCGAAAAAAGCCGCGATTGCCGGCGGCCCCGGCTATCTGCACAGCGTGAAGCTGGCGTTCGAGGGCCCGCGCTTTTGGGAGAAGGATGACAACATTTTCGGCGGCCTCGCCTGGACCGATCGCCTGAACGAGAACGTCATTTATCCCTCGCACGGCTATGGCGCAGATCGCGGCGTGATCGTGGGCGCTTATTGCGCCGGCTGGACTCACCAGGACACGCCCGACAGCTTTGCGGCGCTGCCGCACGCCGAGCGGATCAGGATCAGTCGCGAATTCGATCGAGGCGCTCCATCCGGGACGATCGCACTTGCTCGGCAAGCCAATCACCGTCGCCTGGGGCTTGACCCCTTATTCGGAAGGCGTAGGCGCGATGTGGCCGGATTTTGGAGACGCGCCGGCCGCCGGAGCCGCGGGCCGCGGCGCGCTTTACGAGGAACTGCTGAAGCCCGAAGGGCCGATCGTCTTTGCCGGCGAGCACCTCAGCTATCAGCCCACCTGGCAGGAAGGCGCGGCCTTGTCGGCGCATGAAGCGCTGAAACTGGTCACGGCAATGACGCGAGCGAGAACCGCATAGGCGCTGGCACATCGCTTTGTCCCGCAATAAGGGACGTTCAACAGCTCCAAGGAGGGGACCCATGCGTTTCACGACCGTTGTCGCGCTGTCGATTGCACTGACTGCTTCACCCGTGCTCGCCAAGCCCGCCGTCCAATCGAGTGCGCCGATCGCGGCTGCGGTCGCGGACACGAACAACCGAACTCCGGACAACGTGAAGCTCGATGAATCGAGGAAGCCGGCGGAGCTGCTTCAATTTTTCGGCCTTCGCAAAGGCACGCAGGTTCTCGATGTCTTCGGCGCCAACAAATATTGGTCGGAGATCATGGCGCCGGTGGTCGGACCGACCGGTCATGTGACCGTCTGGGAACCGACCCAGTTCCTGACCGACAAGAACCGTGTGCCGTTCGAAGAATTTGCGACGAAAGCGAAGAATGTCTCGCTGATCGCCAGTCCCTTCGAGGCGCCTGATTTTCCCCAGCGAAGTTCGATTTCGCGATCATCAACCTCGATTATCACGATACTTATTGGGAAAATGCCGGCCGCAAGGTGGTGCGGCAGGACCCAATGCGTGGCTGAAGCGGCTGTATGCGGCGATGAAGCCGGGCGGCACGGTCGGTGTGGTCGATCATGTCGCCAATCCAAACAGCGATACCCGCGCGACCGTGGAGAAGCTGCACCGCATCGACCCCGAAGTGATCAAGGCCGATTTCAGACGCGCGGGCTTCGTTCTTGCCGGTAGCAGCGACATGCTGCGCAACCCGGCCGACGATCATAGTTTGCTGGTGTTCGATCCCAAGATCCGGGGCAAGACCGACCGCGCTGTCTTCAAGTTCAAGAAGCCCCGTTGAGCGCACCCGCCGATCGATCGGTAGCCGAGGCCGGCGCTCGCAACTTCCGCGCTTATTATGCGCTGGCGGCGCTCGTCGTCGGACTCGTTGCAGGCATGCTGGCGGGGCATTTGTCAGAGACGGCGCACACCGACGCGCTGGCAGTCGCGAGTTTCATCGGCACGCTGTGGCTCAATGCGCTGAAGATGACGGTCATCCCGTTGGTCGTGGCCCTGCTTGTCGTGGGCATCGCCAAAAGCGCGGAAGCTGCCCAGGCGGGACGGATCGCCGGGCGCTCGGTCGTGTGGATCGTCATCATCTGCACCGCGTCGGCGGTGTTTGGGGTGGTGTCGACCATCCTGCTGACACGATTTTTCCCGCTGGCGAGAGGGACCGCTCAACTCCTGCAAACCGCGCTGGCCGGGGTTGAGCAGGCTGCCACGGGTCCGCTTCCAGGGGCCGCCGAATTCTTCAAGGGTGTTGTCCCTCCCAACGTCGTTGCCGCGGCCAGCAACGGCGACGTCCTTCCGCTTACGGTCTTTGCTGTCTTGTTCGCCCTGGCGCTGACCCAGATCGGCGTGGACGGGCGTCGCTCGGTGGTCAGCTTCTTCGATGCGACCGCCGAGGCACTGCTCGTGATGATCGCCTGGGTCCTCGCGGTCGCGCCGCTCGGAGTGTTCGCGCTCGCCTTTACGGTGGGGTCGGCGGCGGGCGGAGCAGCCTTCGCGGGTCTTGGTCATTATGTCGCGGTCATCTCGGCGGTCGGCATTCTCGTGACGCTCGCGGCTTATCCCCTTGCCATCATCATCGGAAAGGCTGGCCCAGCGGCCTTCACCCGCGGTGTCATCGCCTCACAGGCGGTGGCCATCTCGACCCGATCCTCGCTGGCGTCCTTGCCGGCCATGCTGGCCGCTTCGCGGACGCTCAATGTTCGTGAGGAGGTGAGTGATGTCACGCTGCCGATCGCCGTTGCGCTGTTTCGAGCGACCGGTCCGGCGATGAACGTGGCAGTCGCTTTCTACGTCGCCGGCTGGCTGGGGCTTAGCCGACGCTGGCGCAAATGATCGCGGCGACCGCGGTCGGCGCGGTGATGAGCTATGGCGCGGTCAGCCTGCCCGGCGAGGTCAGCTACATCAGCTCGATCGCCCCGATCGCCTTGGCTCTGGGTGTTCCGATCGCGCCACTGGGCCTGCTCGTCGCGGTCGAGATGGTGCCCGACATCTTTCGGACTGTCGGCAATGTCACGCACGACGTCGCGCTCGCCACAATCGTCGACCGTAAAACCCGATCGCAAAGCTGAACGCCGGCTGACCACCGTTCGTCGATTCAGCCCCTGACGAACGGCCTTTGTCGAGCCGCCGACAATCGGCTGAACCGTCGTCGACACCGCAACGACTTCCCCCTCGGGCTGGAGCATTGAGGCTGAAGCGACGCGGGGCAAACCCCCTCCGATCCCCAGCCGCCCCGCGTCGTCAAAGGGAGAAGTATGATGAAAACAATCCCCGCGTTGGGCGCGCTCGCTCTTTCAGCGCTGCTGGTTGTCCCGACCGTCACCCATGCCGAGGACTCGCAATCCGCACGCGTATCCTACGCAGACCTTAATCTCGCCGAGGTCGGCGGACAGCAGGTCTTGGGCCGCCGCATCTCCTTCGCCGCCGACCAGATGTGCGGCGTGGGCAAGTGGAAGGCGCTCCCCCTTGCTGACGACGCTGGATCCTGCAGCCAGGATGCCGTTGCCAGCGCGCAGCCGGCGTTTGCCGCGGCGGTAGCTCGCGCTCGCGGCGGCAGCGTCGACATTCTGGATGCAGCGGCACTCATCGTCACGGCCCGGTGATTGCCTGGTTCAGCCGCCGCGCGTCCCGACCCGGACGCGCGGCGGTTTTTCTTTGCCCAAGACTAGCGGCCGGCGATCGCCCTGACGCGATCTGAATAGAGGCGGCCAACCGGTTGCTCGGTCGCGTCCGCCAAGCGCGCGATCCATCGTCCCGAAGGATTGCGGGTAAAACCGGTAATGAAGTCCTTGCGGACGATCGCCGAGCGGTGAAGCCGGACGAACAGCTCCGGATCCAGCCCTTCCTCCAGCGCTGCCATCGAATGGTGGATCAGCCAGCTCCGGCGTCCGACGTGAAGGCGCATGTAATCGCGCTCGGCAGACACCCGGTCGACGTCGCGCGCGGCGATCCGAACCAGTCCCGACAGGTCCGACGCCCAGAATTCCTCCAGCCATTGCGAGGCCTTCCCGGCCTGCGGCTGGGCACTGCGCTGTTGCAGGTATGAGCGGGCGCGTTCCAGCGCGCGCTGGAGCCGGTGGGGCTCAACCGGCTTCATCAGATAGTCGACGGCTTCAACTTCAAATGCCGCGACCGCGAACTGATCGAAGGCGGTCACGAAAACCACGGCGGGTGACGGAGTTTGCGCCGCAAGCGCCTTGGCCACGCCGATCCCGTCGAGCCCCGGCATCGCGATGTCGAGCAGCAGCACGTCGGGATGAAGCGCGCTCGTAAGGTTGATCGCACTATCGCCGTCGCTCGCGGTCCCGACCAGCTGAGCACCCTCCGCGCGGGCGAGCAGCAACTGCAGCCGCTCGGCCGCCAGCGGCTCATCATCGGCGATCAGGACGCGCAGTGGATCGTCTTCGGTCATTCGGTCTCCACCGGGAGCGTGAGCGACACCTTGAACCCGCCGCCAGCCATCGGGCCGTAGCGGCAGCTCGCCCGGGTTCCCCACCGCACTTCAAGGCGCTGGCAGACGTTGGCAAGGCCAAGGCCGGTGCCCTCGTGGGTCGCTGCGGGAAGTTCCTCTTTGCCGCCGTGCTTCAACCGATTGCTGATCTCGAGCAGCATTCGATGGTCGTCGAGATGTTGTGCCTCAATATGGATAAGCACCGCCCTGCGGCTCTTCGATACACCGTACTTGATCGCATTCTCGACAATCGGCTGGAGCAGCAGCGCCGGCAGCCGCGCCTGCTCAAGGCCGGGCGCGACATCGATCTCGACCGTGAGGCGGTCGGGGAACCGCGCCATTTCGATATCCAGGTAGAGCCGCTGAAGATCGATTTCCTCGGCCAGGCTGACGTCGGCGCTGGGGTCGAGCGACAGGCTGGTACGGAAGAAGGTCGACAGCGCGAGCAACATGTTCTCGGCGCGGTCCGGACGCCCTGTCATCACCAGCGAAGAGAGCGAATTCAGCGTATTGAACAGGAAGTGGGGATTAACCTGGTAGCGCAGGGCCCGGACCTGCGCTGACTGTGCCGCATTTTCGGCAATCGCGAGCCGGCGCTGCGCGCGCATGGCCTCGGCCTGTGCCTGGTTCGCGACGTAAAAAGCGCTCCATCCGATGAAGAAGAACAGCCACGTCACCGCGATATCGAGCGCGTAGCGAAAGCGTTTCATCGGATCGAGTTCGCCGACCTTGGGCATCGTCAGCACCAAGGGTTCCTGCGAGGTCCGTTCGATCCGGATCTGGTTGCCCTGCTCGACCACGGTGAAGCCCTCGCGGGCCTGGAAGCGGAATTCCTCCTTGCTTTCGCGCATCCAGTCTTCGGTCATGATCACGGTGCCGCCGAGGACGACCGACCCGATGGCGCAACTGATCCCGGCGATGATCGCCTTGCGGCGGATCGTCGTGCCGGTGCTGAGCGCGGTAATGGCGATGTAGATCAGGCCGTTGATGACGATGCCGATGCCCACGACCATCAGCTTGTTTTCGATCATCGCCCACGGGTCGGCCGTCAGGAAGGCGCGGATGACGACGGTCGCCGCATAGAAGATCCAGAAGGCCAGGATCGATTTGATCGCGAACGGCCAGTCGTTGAAGCGAGTCCGGACGGCGGATGGAGGAGGCATCATGAGCATTGGTACCGTCATGTCCCAAAACTCCAGTCCGGCAAACCGCCGCTTGCCCGTTGGCAGAAGGCCCGGCGCACCCCGTCGAAACTCGGCGTCGGCGGGAACGTCCAATGGCTTCCGCTCGTTTCCTTGCTGCAATGTTTTAGGGGATGGAGGTCCTGCTGTGAATGGAAACAAAAAGAGTAACGATGCGCCGCCGCCGGTCATCTCGGCGCCGCCGGAGCGTGACCTCGAACAGAAGCTCAAGAAGCATCCGGAAGACCGGGGCCTGAGAGCCGACGTCGGCAGCGACGAATCCATGGATGCGTCGGATCCCTCATCGGCGACCCAACCCGGGCAGTGCGATGATCCAGCCCCTTCGTCGGGATTCCCCGACTAGATACGCAACCGTTACAAAAACGCCTCAGCGTTGCACTAAATCAACAATCCACAGTTTTCCCGGCATGCGTCGATTTTATCCTAGACGCAGTGACTCCCCTCTGATTCAATCTGAACTGGGGGTGGGACCGTGGTTAAGTTTCTCGAAACCAATAGCGCCGCATGATCCCGCCTGTGGAATAGGAGTCGGGTTGATGATTACGCGGACCAGCCAGCCGGCAAGCGGCGCCATGCTGATCTCCGAAATGAAGGAGTTCGGCAGCTTCGGCAAAGCGACGCAGCGCTACATCCGCCGTTCGCTGGATGTGGCTTACGGGCGCCGCGACCCGCTCGAATGCTGGGCTCGCGACGAAGGCGAAGCCGCCTCGATCCGCGCCCAGGCGCGCCTCTATAAGCAGCTCGATCACCTGCGCCTCCAGGTTCCGGATGACAGCGGCCTCGACATGATCGAGCCCTTCATCGGCATGCTGACCACCTTGTCGGCGTTCGATCTCGGGCAGGATCGCCTGCCCAATTTCGCCACCTATCGCTTCCTCTATGAACGGTTGATCGGTGCAGCCTCGCGCCCGTGGCTGCCCAGCGCTTTCTGTGCCGCTGCGGCCTTGCCGCATCTCCACCCCGATCGCCGCCGCATCCTGCTGCAATCGATCAGCGAGAGCGCCGCGACGGCGCCGGGCTGGTCGAGCCGCGAGCCGGTGTTCTGGCCCGAGTGGGTCGAGAAGGTGGACCTTAAGGCGGCTGCGTAACCCTTTTCGTCACCCCGGCCTGGAGCCGGGGCCTGCCTTCATTTGAACGGTTCAGACAAACAGGCGGATCCCGGCTCAAGGCCGGGATGACGATGATACCGCTTCTCTCACCGACGGAAAGATCGTCGCCAGCTCTCGAAGGCTATCCTCGGCATTCTTGTGATGCACGAAGGCCACGCCTGCAGCCTCGTAGGCGGCCCGGTGATTTTCGCGATCGTCGACCAGCACGTCGTCCGGCTTCATATGCTTGTGCTTGTCGCGCGCCATGCAAGTGATGATGGAAACGCCGGGGAAATGCTCGGCCGCCCATTCGACCTTCTGCCTGGCCGCCCAATTGCCGAGCGGAAGGCCGGTGAGGATTGTCGGCTTGAGATGTTCAACCGCGTCGAAGAGCTGCCGTGCATCCGCCATTTCCGGCAACGTCCCGTAGAAGTTTTTCGCCCGTGACAACTCTCGCCAGAAAGCTCGCGTACCGTTCTTGGCCATATATTCTGTCGGGCCGAGGCCGAGGAGCTTGCGGACCCCCTGATCGAAGTCGGCAAGCACGCCATCGGCATCGAGAAACAGCCTTGGCTGGGTCATCAGAAGCGGGCCGGATCGATCTCGATCTCGATCGGTGCCGGGATTGGCGCCCAGCCTCGGTCGCGCAGCACGTCGTTGCTTTCGCGGGCCTTGCGCGCTGGCCCCAGCGACCAGGTGATATGGTAGGTCGATCCGTCGGGACGGTCGGTCGTCCCGTCGAGCTCCACCACCAGGCATTCGAGACTGAGGCCGTCATCGGCGCGGCCGACGATCCGCGCGGCGGGCTTTCGCGCTAGCGCTGTCTGTTGGGTTGCGCCGGTGCGAAGCGTCACGTGATCGGCGACCACCTTTGCATATTTCGGCGGGAATGCCCGAAGCAGTATTTCACGCTCCGCCTCGGGCAGTTTCCAGCCGGTTACGGTTCCGGGCCTAGCCATGCTCGTCCAACCCGTCAGGCGGCGGGAGTTTCCATCAGCCGCTCGACCAATCCTTGTGCGAAATCGATCAACGTATCGTCGCGGGCGCCCATGATCAGGATCCGATCGCCGGTGCGTGCTTCGGCAAGGAGCCGGTCGCCGATCGCTGCTCGCTCGGGGATATGCTCGGCCTGCGGCCCGATCCGTTCGGCGAGCCAGTCGGAGCCGCGCGACTTGTCGACCGTGCCGCCCTGATAGACCGGGTCCGGGAGAAACAGTCGATCGTCCTCGCGCCATCCCCTCGGCAAGGCTTTTCGCCAGCGGCTCGCCCATCTTGGCGAGCGGGCCGTAGCCATGCGGCTGGAACATGATGAGCAGCCGGCCGGGATGAGCGCGAAGGGTGGCCAGCGTCGCGGCAATCTTGTCGGGGTTGTGCGCGAAATCATCAATGACGGTTACGCCGGCCGCCTCGCCAACCGTCTCCAGCCGTCGCTTCAACCCCTCGAACCGTCCGAGCGCAGTCACCGCATCCTCGACGCGGACGCCAAGCAGCTTCGCCGCTGCAATCGCGGCCAAGGCATTCGACGCATTGTGCCGTCCCGGCACCGAAAGCCTGGCAGGATAACGGACCCCGTCAGCCTCGACCGCGAAGGTGACACCCGTCGGTTCGAGCTGCAGGTCCTTGCCCATCAGGTCGGCGCCGGGACTGTCGAACCCGTACCCGATGCGCTTGTCGACCGGCACCGCATCGGCAAGCGCACGGGTTTCGGGATCGTCGAGGTTCAGCACCGCTTTCTTGGCGGCATTGAGGAAACCGGCGAACAGGCCGCGCAACTCATCCATTTCCTTGTGGTCGAGGCTGATGTTGGTCAGCACCGCGACTTCGGGCCGGTAGAGGGCGATCGAGCCGTCGCTCTCGTCGACTTCGCTGACGAACAGCTCTGGATCGCCGACCAGCGCGCTGGCGAACGGTGCGCTCGGGGTCACGAAATTCTTCATCACCGCGCCGTTCATGACGGTCGGCTGGCGATGGCAGGCGTGCAGGATCCAGCCGATCATGCCGGTCACCGTGGACTTGCCGCTGGTCCCACCGACCGCAACGCTGCGCTGGGCGGAGTTGAGCAGGCGAGCCAGGAATTCCGGGCGGGTCAAATGCTGGAGGCCAAGCTCCGTTGCCCGCACCACGTCGGGGACCGTCGGCTCGACCGCGGCGGAGGTGACCAGCGTCATGCCCGGCCGGAGTCCGCTGCCGTCTTGCGGGAACAGCTGGATGCCGAGCGATCGGAGATAATCGAATTTGTGGGGAGTTCGCCCCGCGTCGAGCGAGCGGTCGGAGCCGGCGACCCGAGCCCCGCCGGCGCGGACGATGGACGCGAGCGGAAGCATCCCGCTGCCGCCGATGCCACTGAAGAAAACCGGCGAATCGATCATCGCCGCGGCCCTATTGGGTGACGCGGCGCTTGGCCAGCGCGAGCGGCGCGAGTAGGGGCGCTGGACTGCGTCAATTGTCGGCTTGGGAACACTGGGTGGATGCTATCGTTGTCGGCGCGGAACTACGTGAAAAGGGAGAGGCGAATGAAAAAATTGGCTATTGTCCTCGTGGCGACGGTTGCGCTTGCAGCCTGCGCGACGACGCCCAAGACGCAGACTTGTCCCGACGGGTCGGTGATCGATGCGGCCGTGCCGTGCCCACCCCCGCCGCCGCCACCGCCCCCGCCGCCACCACCGCCGGTCACCTGCCCGGATGGAACCACGGTTGCGGCCGGCATGGCTTGCCCGCTTCCGCCGCCCCCACCGCCGCCGCCGCCGCCGGTGCGTCGCTCGGGCGAACGCGGATAGAATGTCGACGGCCGGCGCTTCGGCGCCGGCCGCCAGCCTTCGGCGACGCTATTGTCAGCCCATTGCAGACCAGCGGCCTGACAACCTAAGCATCAGCCATGCGGATCGCCGTCGTTGCTCCGAGTTGCACGCTGAAGCGCGAAGCGGCTGACACCGTCCAGGCGCAGGTGAAGGCGCGCGGCGATTGCGAGTTGATGATCCACCCGCAGTGCTTTCTCAGCGACGGGCATTTCGCCGGTCCCGACGAGGCGCGGCTGGCGGCGCTTCGCGAGGTGATTGCGGACGAGACGGTCGATGCCGTGTGGTTCGCGCGCGGAGGCTATGGATCGAACCGGATCGCCGAAGCTGCGCTGGTCGACCTGCCGGGCGGGGCGCGGCGAAAGACCTATCTAGGCTATAGCGACGCCGGGTTCCTGCTCGCCGGGTTTCACAAGGCTGGGCTGGAAGTCGCGTGGGGGCCGATGCCGCAGGATGCCGTGCGCGGCGATCACGGCCTGCACAATGGCATGGCGGCGATCCATCGCGCGCTCGATTGGCTAGTCCGGCGCGATCCGTCCGCGCTCGAGCCGGCGCTCGACGGTCCGGCGATGGCCTTCAACCTGACGGTGTTGTCGAACCTGCTCGGAACGCCGCTTGAGCCGGACTTCGACGGCGTCGACCTGCTGATCGAAGATGTCGGTGAACATCTCTACCGGATCGACCGCACCATGTTCCACGTCACCGCCAGCCGGGCAATCCAGAAGGTCCGGCAAATCCGGCTCGGACGGGTGGCCGACATCCTCCCCAACGACCCCGATTTCGCCGGCGACGAGATGACGATTGTCGAGCAATGGTGCGACCGCTCAGGCATCGCTTTTGGGGGCCGCGCGGACATCGGTCACGACGCCGCGAACCGGGTCGTTCCGTTCGCGAGGTAAAATCCCCGCTTTTCCCTCTGCAACAGCATTGCAAAGCGCGTCGCTTTGCGCTCTATCGATGGACAACATCAACAGGAGGGCCATGATGGCACAAGGCGCAAAGAAGGCAGGGGGCGGACTGGCCCGCCCGGTTCAACCCTCGGCGGACCTCGCCGCGATCACCGGAAGCGATCCGCTGCCGCGCAGCCAGGTCGTCTCGAAGATGTGGGATCACATTCGCAAGAACAACCTTCAAAACCCGCAAAACAAACGGGAAATCGTCGCTGACGACAAGCTGAAAAAGATCTTTGGGGGCAAGGACCGGGTCAGCATGTTCGAGATGAACAAGCATCTCTCGAACCATCTGAAGTAGACTTCACGAGGTTCCGGAAATGAGGGGGATCCGCTTCGGCGGGTCCCCTTTTCTTTGTGCGGCGGACATCAACTCGGTCGCCGCCCTAGCCGCGCCAGAGGCCGTCGAGCTTTTCCTGCGTCACCGGATAGCCGAGATGGCCGGGGATGGTGATGAATCGCTCGCCGCCGCGCTCCTCAACCCACGGCGTCACCGCCTCGATCGGATAAGCGAGCGCATCGGCGTGGATCTGCTCGAAACTGCGATGCTGCGCGAGCCGTTCGAGGGTGCGGCGGGTCGGGAAAATGAGCCGCGCCTCACCCCTGCGGTCGCGGTCGAGAACGTCGGCGGCGGTCAGCCAGAACGCGCCCGAGCACTCGTCCTCGACGACGCGCGGCTCCCAATCGCCGTCGGGGCAGCGGGCAAGGAAGAACATCGTATCGAAGCGGCGGACCGCGTGGAACCTGGGTACCCAGCGCGCGAAGAGCGTCAGTTGCGAAGGGTCGACCTCAAGCTGCAGGTCGCGCAGCGCGACCGAGAACGGCTCGTCCGCGACCAGGCGATCCTGAAGCAGGCGGGCGGTCCCCGCATCGGGCAGGGGGGCAAGTCCCGCCGGGATGGCCGTTTCCTCGACCGTCTCGCGGATTGCGGCGAGCGCCGCGGCATCGGCCCCAAGCTCGCCCGCGAGCAACCGGTCGGCCTCGTCGATCCGCCCGCCGGGAAAGACCAGGGCCCCCGCGGCAAAGGCCATGCCGCCCGCCCGCTGGACCATGAGCAGCTCGGGCGGTCCGGCTGGGCGGTCGCGGACCAGGATCAGGGTTGCGGCCGGGATTGCGTCGTCGCTCACGGCCGCAACGCCCGGCTTACATGCCGCTGACGTTTTGCTCGTCCGCTTCCTTCGGATTGACGACATTCTCGACGACGGCATTTTGCTCGTTCATCGCCTTGTCGATCTGCTTCTGCGCCGCCGCCTCGTTGGCGGCCGCGTCCATCGCCGCCTGGTTGGCGAGCTCGTTGAGCTGCTCCGCGTCAGGCTGGTTGAGCTCGGCGTTCTGGACGGCGTCCTGATTGCCCTTGTTGCACGCCGCGAGCGCCAGCGCAGCCATGCCGATGCTCACGAAAGCCAGTCTCTTCATGTCGTTCGGTCCTCAAAGAAGCGGTTTCAAGGGAAGCCATACCAGCGCCCAACTTGAGATTCACGCGTAAAATCCCTATCTAAGCGGTGCCGGGCAACCGGCTATGTCGGTAGACTGTCAGGTGGAATAGGCATTTCGGACCCGGGGGGCAGTACCCCGGCGCCTCCACCATCACCCCTCGCTTGATGAGGGATGTTGATGGGGGCGAAATAGGATCGACGAATGCAATAAAGGCCCGATTGCCGATCGGTATGAGACCACCGCAACGGCTCATTCTCACAAGTGCCAACGATAACGAAGCACTTGCTCTTGCGGCGTAACTGAGGTCCTAACGGACTGACGTTACAAAGCTAAAGCGCGGTCGGACCCCGCCGGGCAACAGAAGGGGATTCCAGCGGCTCCCGGGAGGGCCGGGCAACAGAACCTCCCGGACTTTTTGATTCCTATTGGGCGCAACCGGCACGCTTCAGGCGTGTCCCGCTTTCCTCATGGTCACCGAGACATTGCCTTGATACTATGCCAGCGGGGGGCTGCGTGGAGTTCGGATCATCACCGAGCACGAGGCCCAGGTTGAGCAGATGATGGAGGAGGCGGAATCCCTGCCTGATCCACCGATCGAGCGCGAGCGCTCGACCCGCGCCTTGCTCGAAAGCCAGAATGAGCTGCGGGCCGAGCTCGCGGACAGCAGGCTCCTGCAGCAAATCAGCTCGGCGCTCATCGGCGAAGACCGCATCGACGAGTTCTACGCAAAGCTCCTCGATGCCGCCGCGGCGATCATGCGGGCCGACTTCGCAAGCATGCAGATGTTTCATTCGACGAAGGGACAGCTGCAGCTGCTTGCCCACAAGAATTTCCCCGACGATGCCGCGGCGTTTTGGGAGTGGGTCGAAGCCGGTGAAGGCAGTACCTGCGGACAGGCGCTTGCTTCAGCGGAGCGTTCGATCGTTGCCGATATCGAATCCTGCGCCTTCATGGCGGGCACGGACGACCTGAAATTCTATCGGTCCTCGGGCATGCGTGCGGTCCAGTCCACGCCGCTGATCGGACGCGACGGCCGCGTCGTCGGCATGCTCTCAACCCATTGGAGCAAACCCCACCAGCCCTCTGCCCGAGAGCTCGGCATGTTCGACGTGCTCGCGCGGCAAGCGGCGGACCTGATCGAGCGCACCACCGCCGAGGCCGCGCTGCGCGAAAGCGAGAGTCGCTATCGCGATATCGTCGAAAGCGCGAAGGAATATGCGATCATCACCCTTGATCCCCAGCGCCGCATTCTCACCTGGAACTCGGGCGCCCAGCGGCTGCTGGGCTACGCCGGGCACGAAGTAATGGGCCAGCTCGGCGACATGTTCTTCACGCCGGAGGATCGCGTGGCGGGGGCGCCGGCGCGGGAAGTTCACCTCGCGCAAACCGAGGGACGCGGCGACAATGAACGCTGGCACGTCCGCAAGAATGGCTCGCGCTTCTGGGGCTCGGGCGTCATGCTTCCCGGCGGCCACGGGAAGTTCGTCAAGATCTTCCGCGACCGAACCGAGGAGCGGCGCGCGGAGCAGCGCCAGCGCCTGATGGTGGACGAGCTCAACCACCGGGTGAAGAACACGCTCGCGATCGTTCAATCGCTCGCGCAACAGACATTCCGCGCCGGCGAGGCATCCGAGCGTGCTCGACTCGCCTTCGAAGGACGTCTGGAGGCGCTCGCCACCGCGCATAATGTGCTGAACTCGTGAACATTGGGAATCGGCCGACCTCAAGCAGATCGTCGCCGATTCGCTGGCCGCCTGTCGTGGCCACTCAAGGCATTTCCATTCGTCAGGCCCGTCGGTTCGGCTCGAGCCGAGGATCGCGGTGACGGTTGCCATGGCGCTTCATGAATTGTGCACCAATGCGATCAAGTATGGCGCGTTGTCGGTCGCGGATGGCTGCGTCGATGTCCATTGGATCATCACCGATGAGGAGCCGTCGCGCCTGCTGATCCGCTGGCAGGAATCGGGCGGCCCGCCGGTTGACCCGCCGGCCGGGCGCGGATTCGGATCGCGCATGATCGAACGCGCGTTGGCGACCGACATGAAAGCGGAAGTGCGGATGGACTATCGGCGCGAAGGGCTGGTCTGCACCATCGACAGCCCCGTCCCGCCACTGCCCGAGGCGGATGCGAAAGCCGGCAATGCTGGCGAATAAACGGATCCTCGTTGTCGAGGACGAGCCCATCGTCGCGATGATGCTGGAAGACTTGCTACAAGACTTCGGCGCGGAAATCGTTGGCCCGGCGTCGAGCCTCGTCCACGCACTTGCGCTCACCAGCGAGCCCCTGGACTGCGCCATCCTCGACATCAACCTGGGCGCGGACCGCAGCCATGCGATCTCCGCGCGACTCCGCGAGCTGGGCGTGCCCTTCATCTTCGCGACCGGCTATGGCGCCAGCGCTGCCGGCCCATTCGCGGACGCCGAAATCGTTCACAAGCCGTATCGCGGCGACCACATCACCGCGGCTCTTATTCGGGCGATGGGGGGCGTGGTGAACGGATCGAGCGTTAGCGCCGCCGAAGCTCGTCCCTGATTTCGCCCAGCAGCTCGATCTCGGTCGGGCCCGCGAGCGCTTCCTCGCGCCGGCGCACGATCTTGCTCGCCCAGCGCACCATCAGGAAGATGATGAGCCGACATGGATGGCAATCGTCCTGGCACTCTCGATGCCCTTGACGTAGTTTCACGGCTGGTAGGCGAACGAAAATGATTTGGATGCTATTGGCAAGTTCTGTTCCTGACCCGCAGTTGAACCTGCGCTGCACAGGCAGAAACCTTGGCCGCAGTACCCGTTGAAACAACCTCCGTCATCGCTGGCAACAGTCATGGCGGCTCCGCTTTTGGCAGCGGCGTCCGAAGCGAAATTGTGAATACCGAAAGACCGTCGGTTTTTGAATAGCTGGCGGCGAGGCTTGATCCGTATCCCCGCAAGTCTTTTACCTCCGGCCCACGGTGGGAAGGCTGGCTGGTTCAAGGTTAAAAATCTGACAGTCACTGAGGCCGAAATCACAGGGAAGGCGGCAGTGAACTTCATGTATAACCCATGAAGGCGAGGATGACGAAGCTGACGACTTCGGTCACGAACGCGCCCCAGCCGAGCACCGGCGCGCCCGCTTTCTTGAGCGCCGCATAGTCGGTCATCGAGCCGTGATAGCCGGCGGCACCGGGCCGAGCAGCGGAAGTGACTGGAAAAATCGAGTCCGCCGAAGATCTTGCCGATGATCGGCATGATGATGTCGTCGGTAAGGCTGGTCACGATCTTGGCGAACGCCGCGCCGATGATGACCGCGACCGCGAGGTCGAGCACGTTGCCCTTGGCGATGAATTCCCGGAATTCCCTCAGCATTCAAAATGCTCCCTCGCTGTTTGTCGGGCGTCGGACACTAACGCGGCCCGGGAAGAAGGAAAGGGCGGGGCGGATCGTGTTTTGCTCAACCCGGTCCTCCACCTTCAAGTGGCGATAGCGCCAGTGGTAATGCGCCGGCTCTCTTCGCTGTCCTATTCGGTCCCGGTCTGCCATCCTCCGCCACGGCTCTTTGTCACTGTCGATCTCCGCTGCGGCGCCGGCTCAAGACGTTCGCGCAATCGCTAAGGTCATGCAAAAGGCGCCGCGCTCCGTGACCTTAGTGACCTTAAGCGCGCCGCTTAAGAGGAAGAAGGGCGGCTTCGTGTCTTACTGGCTTAAGACAGCATCTTGAACGGGCCTGCGGTACATCTACTTATCCCGCGTCGTATCAAGGGGACTTTCGATGACCGTTCTTCGCCGACTGGGTTTGCTGGTTCCACTCGCCGCCTTCAGCCTCGCCGGATGCGGGGTCAACAGCGTCCCGACCGCCGAAGAGCAGGTCAACGCCGCGTGGGGCAATCTGCAGGCCGACTACCAGCGCCGCGCCGACTTGATCCCCAATCTCGTCGAGACGGTGAAGGGCTATGCCAAGCAGGAAAGTGGCGTCCTGATCGCGGTTACGCAGGCGCGCGCCAATGCCGGCCGGGTCCAGCTTTCTCCCGCCGACCTAGACGACCCGGCCAAGGTCAAGGCGTTCAACGACGCCCAGGGCCGGCTGACGCAGGCGATCATCCCGCTGCAGCGGCTGCAGGAGGCCTATCCGGACCTCAAGTCCAACGCGAATTTCCTCGCGCTGCAGGACCAGCTCGAGGGCACCGAGAACCGCATCAACGCTTCGCGCCGCGACTACAACACGGCCGTCCAGAGCTACAACACGCGCATCCGGACCTTCCCGGACGCGATCGGCGCCAAGGTCTTCTACGGCGCCAAGCCGAAGGTGCCGTTCCAGGGCTCGGCCGCGGCGCAGGAAGCGCCGAGCGTCAATTTCAACGCGAGCTGAGGCTTCAATGCCCCCTCACGTCACCCCGCGAAAGCGGGGGTCTCGCTGCCTCGGACAAGGCGAAGCGGGATTCCCGCCTTCGCGGGAATGACGATGTGGGTGGTCCTGCTGGCATTCTTCGCGCTCGCAGCACCCGCTGCGGCGCAGACGTTTCCGCCGCTCACCGGCCGCGTCGTCGACCAGGCGAATCTGCTCTCGCCCGCCCAGGTCCAGGACCTGACGAGCAAGTCCGAGACGTTGGAGGCGCAGAGCAAACGGCAGTTCGTCGTCGCGACGGTCAACAGCCTCGAAGGTGTTCCGATCGAGGATTATGCCTATCGCCTCGGCCGTGCATGGAAGATCGGCAGCTCGAAAGACAATGACGGCGTCGTGCTGGTGGTTGCACCGAATGAGCACAAGGTCTCGATCGCGACGGGCTATGGCGCCGGCGGCTATTCTGACCGACGCCATGTCCGGCCTGATCATCCGCGAGGCGATCCTGCCCCATTTCAAGCAGAGCCCGCCGGATTATGGCGGCGGCATCGAGGCCGGCGCCGACCAGATCATCAAGCAAATGAGCCTGCCGCCCGAAGAAGCGCAGAAGAACGTCGCGGCGGCCGAGCAATCGCAGAAGCAGCGTCAGCATTCCGGAGGCAATCCATTGCCGGTCATTTTCTGGGCAATGGTCATCGGCTTCGTCGCGCTCTCGCATCTTCGTCGCGGCGGTTGGCCGTCGCTACCGTTCGCGGCGCGGCGGGATCAGCCCGTGGGTCGTGCTGTGGGGATTGAATGAGCTTAGCCGCGGCTCGCGCGGCGGCGGTCTGCGATGGGGCGGCGGCGGAGGCGGCTGGGGCGGAGGCGGCGGCTTCTCCGGCGGCGGCGGGTCGTTCGGCGGCGGCGGAGCATCGGGTTCGTGGTGATGAAGCTGACCGACGCGGATCGCGAACAAGATCCGCGGCGATTGCGGCCGCCGAGGGGAACAGCAATGGCGAGATCGTCGCCGTCGCCACCCCGCTCAGCGATCCTTATCATGACGTTGCGCTGCACTGGGCCTTGATCCCGCTGTTCGCCGTGCTGGCCTGGGCGGCGTGGCGCCCGAGCGCGCTCATCTGGTGGTACAATTTCCTGTTCGGCGGCTGGCAGCCGGACCCGACGCTTAGTCAGCTGCTTACGCTGCTGATGATGTTCGCGGCGCTGAAGTTCACGGTTACGCTGCTGATCCTGAAGTGGATGCCGCTCCGGTTGGCGCTGACGCCAGGAGCGACCAAGCACCGGCGCGTCCGGCGTCGCGCGGTGGCAATCTTCAAGTCCGCGGCCGAGCGTCGGACAACCGGCCGCACCGGCATCCTCATCTATTTGTCGATGGGCGAACGGCGCGCCGAGATCATCGGCGACGAGGCGATCACCGCAGTGACCACGCCCGAGACCTGGGGCGAGGCCATGACCGCCCTGCTGGTCGAGGTGAAGCAGGGTCGTGTCGGTGACGGCATCGTCGCGGCGATCGAGCAGGTCGGAACAATCCTCGCCGAAAAATTCCCTCGTATCCGCCGAAGACATCAACGAGATTCCCGGACAAGCTCATCGAGCTATGAACCTCGACGACCTGCCCCCGCCCGAGCTGCAGTGGGAGGGCAAGTTCGTCCGCGTCTTGAAACGCGACCGTTGGGAATATGCGAGCCGCACGCGCAACATCGGCGCCGTCGTCATTCTCGCCGAGCATGACGGCAAGGTGATCCTGGTCGAGCAACCACGGGTGCCGACCGGCTGCCGCTGCATCGAGCTGCCCGCGGGCCTGGTCGGCGATCACGATCCTGAGGCGACGGTCGAGCAGACCGCCATCAAGGAGCTTGAGGAAGAAACCGGATTCACGGCCGACCGGGTCGAGCGGCTCGGCGAGTTCTTTCGTCGCCCGGGATGCTCGCCGAGGGCTTCACGCTCGTCCGCGCGCACGGCGTCCGCAAGGTCGGCGAGGGCGGGGGCGACGACAGCGAGGACATCCTGGTTCATCTCGTCCCGCGCGCCGACATCCCGAACTTCATCGAACAGAAGCGCGCGGACGGCATTGGCGTCGACGCGAAGCTGTTGCTACTCCTCAACTACTGAACCGGAGGCCGGCCAGAGGCGTTCTTGCTCCCGCATGACTCGCATCGTCCACCTCTCCGACCTCCATTTCGGGGCTCATGACGACCGGCTGGTCGAGGCCGTCGATTGGCAGGTCGACAAGCTCCAGCCTGACCTCATCGTCATCAGCGGCGATTTCACGCAGCGGGCCCGGACCGAGCAATTCCGCGAGGCCTGCGAATTTCTCCAGGGCCTCCACGACCGGGGCCATGAAGTGCTCGGTGTGCCCGGCAACCACGATGTGCCGCTTTACGATGTGCTGCGCCGCTTCCTGTCGCCGCTGGCGCGCTATCGCCGCTTCATCGACGAAAGCCTGTGCCCGTTCATCGAGCTTCCCGGCGTCGCGGTGCTGGGCATCAATACGGCCCGGTCGCTCACCTTCAAGGACGGGCGGATCAACGAAGACCAGGTCACTTTCATCCGCGACACCTTCGCGCATGTGTCGAAGGACGTGTTCCGGATATTGGTCACCCACCATCCGCTGTTCGCGCTCCAGGTCGGGGACGCGGTCGAGCGCGCCATCGGCCGCCATGAGCTTGCGCTAGAGGCGGTAGAGGAATCCGGGGTCGACATGCTGCTCGCCGGCCATGCGCATCACGCCTCGAGCCAGGATGCCGGCGACCTCGTCACGCGCGCGGGCGGCGTGCTGGTGGTTCAGGCCGGCACCGCCACCTCGACGCGAGTCCGCGAGCAGGAGCAGAGCTTCAACACGATCGACCTTACCGACGGTGGCGTGACCATCACTGTCAACGGCTGGAAGGACGACGACTTCCAGCCAACCGATGCCCGGCATTATGAATGGCTCGATGGGCGCTGGGTGCTTCAAGCCGCGCCCGAGCCGGCGCACTGAGCTTGTCGCCCGCCGCCGCCCTAGCCTAGACTCGGCGAATGGCTATTCCCGACGACTTCGATCTCGACGACTTTGTGACCCGGGTGCTGGCGGAGGACCTCGGCAGCGGCGGCGACGTCACCTCGGCGGCGACGATCGCGGCCGATGCGCGCTTCTCGGCCGAGATGAATGCGCGGCAGCAGATCGTCGTCGCCGGCATCGACGTCGCCTCAGCCTTCTTCCGGAGGCTTGACCACGCCGTGACGGTCGAAACGCTTGTTGCCGATGGCGACCCTGTAGAGCTCGGCGCGACCCTGATGCGATTGAATGGCAACGCGCGGGCGATGCTTTCCGCCGAGCGAGCGGCGTTGAACACGCTCCAGCATCTGTCGGGCGTCGCGACCCAGACGCGGCGCTACGTCGACGCAATCGAAGGGACCGGCGCGATCCTGATCGACACCCGCAAGACCATCCCGGGCCTGCGCGCGCTGGAAAAATATGCGGTCCGGATGGGGGGTGCCCAGAACCACCGGATGCGCCTCGACGATGGCATGCTGATCAAGGACAATCACGTCGCGGTCTGCGGCGATGTCGCTGAAGCCGTGCGGCGGGCCAAGGCCGCCAATACCGGCCTGCAGATCCAGATCGAGGTCGACCGCATCGATCAGATCGAGCCCGCACTGTCCGCAGGGGCAGACCGCCTGCTGCTCGACAATATGGACCGCCGCCAAGTTGCGTGAAGCCGTCCGGCTGGTTGGCGGCCGGGTCCCGCTCGAAGCGTCCGGCGGAGTGACGCTGGAAACGATTCCATTTCTCGCCGAAACCGGCGTCGATTTCATCTCGGTTGGCCGGATCACGCAATCATCCCCGGCGGTCGATATCGGGCTGGATTATGCGCTGGAGAGCTGATCGACTTCATTCATCGCAGAAGTAAGCATGCTTATCGTTTCCTGACGGACACATTCAGTCCCTCGACAGGTTGATGGGAGCAAATCGGCTCCACAAGTGCCGCGAGTCCCCAGCGGCGAGCCAGATCGAGGAGTATGTCGATGATCAAGAAAATCGCACTAGCGCTGTCAGCAGCCGGCCTGGTCGCATTGCCCGCGACCGCGAGCGAAGCCCAAGGCTATTATGGCGGCTACGGCTACAGCAACCCGGGCTACGGCTACAGCAATTATGGCTATAGCAATCCCGGCTACGGCTACAGCAATTACGGGTACTCGTACCCCAGCTATGGCTACAGCTATCCGTCGTACGGCTATTCAAGCCCCTATTACGGCAACCGCTACTATGGCAGCAGCTATGGCTATCGCGGCTATAACAACAATGCGACCGGCCTGATTGTTGGCGGCGTGATCGGCGCGGTGATCGGCAGTGCCCTCACCTCCAATCACCATCACCGCCGCTACTATCGCCGTTATCGCTAAGCGCTCGGGTTTTCCGAACCTGGAAGCAACGGGCTGGGCCGGGGAGCGATCCTCGGCCCAGCTTCGTTTGAGCGTCCGAAGCGGATTTTGTTGAGCATTTGGAAAACTTACCGCTTATAGAGCCGCCAAACGCGGGAGAGAAAGTTTGTTCAAGGGCCTCCAGCCCATCCTGTATGGCGGCCGCGAGGTGTGGCCCCTGGTCGAAGGCGGCAAGGGCGTATCGGCCACCAACCACGCCAGCAGCGGCGCCTGGGCCGCCGCCGGCGGCATCGGCACGGTGTCGGCGGTCAATGCCGACAGCTACGACCCGCAAGGCCGGATCGTCCCGCAAATCTATGCCGGCCTGACGCGCCGCGAGCGGCACGAAGAGCTGATCAAATATGCGATCGACGGCGCCGTCTCGCAGGTTCAGCGCGCCTACGAAATGGCGTCGGGCAAGGGCGCCATCAACATCAATGTGCTGTGGGAAATGGGCGGGGCGCAACGCGTCCTCCACGGCGTCCTCGAGCGGACCAAGGGTCTGGTCAGCGGCGTTACCTGTGGCGCCGGGATGCCCTATAAGCTCAGCGAGATCGCGGCATCCTACGGGGTTCATTATCTGCCGATCATCAGCTCGGCGCGGGCGTTTAGCGCATTGTGGAAGCGCGCCTATCACAAGGCCGCCGAATGGCTGGCCGCGGTGGTCTACGAAGACCCGTGGCTGGCGGGCGGGCACAATGGCCTGTCGAACGCCGAGGATCCGCGCAAGCCGCAGGACCCCTATCCGCGCGTCAAGGCGCTGCGCGACACGATGCGCGAGCAGGGCATCGCGGACAGCGTGCCGATCGTCATGGCCGGCGGCGTGTGGCGGCTCGACGAATGGGATCATTGGATCGACAACCCCGAGCTCGGGCAGATTGTGTTCCAGTTCGGAACGCGACCGCTCCTCACCCAGGAAAGCCCGATCCCGCCCGAGTGGAAATCGCGGCTTCTGACGCTGGAAGACGGCGATGTGCTGCTTCACCGCTTCTCGCCGACCGGATTCTATTCGTCCGCGGTCCGCAATCCGTTCCTGCGGACATTGGAAGCACGTAGCGAACGCCAGATCGCCTTCACCAAGGAGTTGATCGGCGATCACCATTTCCAGCTCGATGTGGGCGTCGGCACCAAGAAGAATTTCTGGGTGACCAAGGGCGATCTGAATCATGCGCGGGAATGGTATGCGCGCGGCTTCACCAACGCGATGAAGACGCCGGACGACACGCTCATCTTCGTGCAACCCGATGAGGAGAAGCAGATCCGAGTCGATCAGGCCGAGTGCATGGGCTGCCTCAGCCAATGCTCCTTCTCATCCTGGGCGGACAATGAGAAGAACTCGACCGGCCGGCTGGCCGATCCGCGCAGCTTCTGCATTCAGAAGACGCTCCAGGACATCGCCCATGGCGGGCCGGTCGAGCAAAATTTGATGTTCGCGGGTCACGCGGCGTTCCGCTTCAAGAGCGACCCTTTCTATTCGAACGGTTTCATCCCCACGGTGAAGCAGCTCGTGGACCGGATTTTGACGGGGGCTTAGTGGTCCGCACGTTCGTCATTCCCGCGAACGCGGGAACCCAGCGAAAAACAAAGAACTGGATTCCCGCTTTCTCGGGAATGACGATGTTGTTGATTGCGGCACCGGCGACGGGGCAGGAGAAGCAGCCGCCATACTGGGCCTCCATCGCCAGTGGACAGGCGATGACGCGCACCGGGCCGGGCAAGAATTATCCGGGCGTGTGGCTCTACCAGCGGCGCGACCTGCCGGTTCGGGTGGTCAAGAAATATGAGAACTGGCGGCTGATCCAGGACCCCGACGGCGCGCAGGGTTGGATGCTGGTGACTTTGCTCAGCGACCGCCGGACCGCGATCGTGAAGCCAGGTCAGCCGCGCTCCATCCGCGTCGGTGCTTACGACAGCGCGAAGGTCGGCTATCAAGCGGAGCAGGGCGTCGTCGGCCGAATCAGCAAATGCAGCGAGGGCTGGTGCCGGATCGAGATCGGCAACCATCAGGGTTATGTCCGAACCTCCGACCTGTGGGGCGTAAGCGAAGGCGAAGTCGTCGACTGAACAATTGCAGGGGGAACGTCACATGAAGTGCATTGCCGCGATCGCAACCGGTGTTTTGCTCATGTCCAGCGCTGCCGACGCCCAGCGCCCCGCGGTTGAGTATTTGGCCGCGCCTGCGCGGTCCGATGGCTCGGCGCCGCCATTTTCCAGCGCCGTACGCGTCGGCGACATCCTGTTTCTCGCGGGCCAACTCGGGATCGGCCCCGACGGCAAGCTGCCCGACGGGATCGAGGCGCAGACCAGGCTCGCTCTCGACAATGTCGGCACCGTCCTCAAGCGCGCGGGGCTCGGCTACGCGGACGTGTTCCACTGCACCGCGATGCTCGCCGACATGAAAGACTGGCCGGCAATGAACAAGCTCTACGTGACCTATTTCCCGGCGGGTAAACTACCGGCGCGCAGCGCGTTCGGCACTAGCGGGCTGGCACTCGGCGGGCTCGTCGAGCTCGAATGCCAGGCCTACGCCGGGAAGAAGTAGTTGCCGCTGCCCTGAGCTATTTGGGCATCGACATCGGGACGTACTTGGCCCGCATCACGGTCAGCTTCCGACCCTTGTCGTTGGTCGTGTTCATCGAGTGCCCGATCTTGACCGGATGGGTCGTCCAGCACTCTTCGCCGTCCTTGGTCATGGCGCTGGTGAAGCAGGCCTTGCCGTCCTTCATCACGACCGTGCCATGATCGATGTGCTTACCGCTGACCGCGTTCTCGATGTAGTTGCCGCTGGCGTCGATCAACTCGCGAACCTTCATCTTGTTGTCGACGAACGTCCATGTCGTTTCATTGAGCTGGAAGGCCGGCGAAGCGGCCGCGCTGGTGCTGACCACCGCTAATGCTACTGCTGTACACACGAAGAGGCGCATTGTTTTTCTCCCCCTTTTGGAGGGCTGGCGCCTTACCACTTCCGCTCTTTGCTAGCGAATCCGGCCGCTAAACCAGCTCGAGGGCAACCGCCGTCGCTTCGCCGCCGCCGATGCACAGGCTTGCGACGCCGCGCTTGCCGCCGGTCTGCTTCAGGGCGTTGATCAGCGTGACGAGGATGCGCGTGCCGCTGGCGCCGATCGGGTGACCGAGCGCGGTCGCGCCGCCGTGGACGTTGATCTTGTCATGGCCGATGCCGAGGTCCTGCATCGCGAACATGGCGACGCAAGCGAAGGCCTCGTTGACTTCCCACAGGTCGACGTCGGCGGCCTTCCAGCCAGCCTTGTCGAGCACCTTGTGGATGGCGCCGATCGGGGCGACCGTGAATTGCGCCGGCTCCTGCGCGTGGGCCGCGGTGGCGACGATCCGCGCGACCGGCTGAAGGCCCTTGTCGCGCGCGTTGGATTCACTCGTCAGCACGACGGCCGCGGCGCCGTCGGAAATCGACGAAGAGGTCGCCGCGGTAATCGTGCCTTCCTTCGCGAAGGCCGGCTTCAGCTGCGGAATCTTGTCGGGGCGGCCGCGGCCCGGCGCTTCATCGGTATCGACCTGGGTTTCGCCGGCGCGGCTCTTGATCGTGACCGGCACGATCTCGTCCTTGAACCCGCCACTGTCGATCGCGTCCTTCGCACGGCGCAGGCTCTCGATCGCATAATCGTCCATCTGCTGGCGGGTCAGCTGATACTCGTCGGCGGTGCACTGGGCGAAGCTGCCCATCGCGCGGCCTTCCTCATAGGCATCTTCCAGCCCGTCGAGGAACATGTGGTCATAGGCGGTGTCGTGGCCGATCCGTGCGCCCGAGCGGTGCTTCTTGAGCAAATACGGCGCGTTGGTCATCGATTCCATGCCGCCGGCGACGATCACGTTCGCGTTGCCGGTGCGGATCGCCTCGTCGCCCATGATCACCGTCTGCATGCCCGACCCGCACACCTTGTTGACCGTGGTCGCCTGGACCGACTTGGGCAGTCCGGCCTTGATCGCCGCCTGGCGCGCCGGGGCTTGGCCCAGCCCGGCGGGGAGCACGCAACCCATGTAGATGCGGTCGATGTCCTCGCCCGAGACACCGGCCCGCTCGACCGCAGCCTTGACCGCTGTTGCGCCGAGGTCGGTCGCGGAAGCGTCGGCAAGCGCGCCCTGCATCGCGCCCATCGGGGTGCGGGCGATCGACAGGATGACGGTGGGGTCGGATGCGGTGGTGGCCATAGGTGTGCTCCTGTGAGCGTCATTGCGAGTGCAGCGAAGCAATCCAGCTGGATCGCCACGTCGCTTCGCTTCTCGCGATGACGGGCAACGATGTTGCAGTGCACATAGTCAGCGGCGGTCGCTTGTTCAAACTGCAAAGCGGGTGCTACGCGCCAGCCGACAGGAGAGCTTCATGTCCGCAACCGGACTCGATTTCGACCTCGGCGAGATGGCCGATACGATCCGCGAAACGACCCGCCGGTTCACGCAGGACAGGATCGAGCCGATCGCCGCCGAGATCGACGAGAAGGACGAGTTCCCGCGCCAGCTATGGCCGCAGATGGGCGAGCTTGGCCTGCACGGCATCACGGTCGACGAGGCCGATGGCGGGCTTGGCCTCGGCTACCTCGAGCATGTGATCGCGCAGGAGGAAGTCGCGCGAGGCTCGGCCTCGGTGGGCCTCAGCTACGGCGCCCACTCGAACCTCTGCATCAACCAGATCCGCCGCTGGGCCAATCCTGAGCAGAAAGCCAAATACCTCCCCAAGCTGATCAGCGGCGAGCATGTCGGCGCGCTGGCGATGAGCGAGGCGGGCGCCGGCAGCGACGTGGTCGGCATGAAACTGAAAGCCGACAAGAGCGGCAACGGCTATCGCCTCAACGGCACCAAGTTCTGGATCACCAACGGCGGCTATGCCGACACGCTGGTGGTCTACGCCAGGACCGGCGAAGGCAGCCGGGGCATCACCACCTTCCTCATCGAGAAAGGCATGGAAGGCTTCTCGATCGGCCAGAAGATGGACAAGCTCGGCATGCGCGGCTCACCCACCAACGAGCTGGTGTTCGACGATTGCTTCGTCCCTCCGGAGAACATCCTGGGCGAGGAGAATGAAGGCGTCGCGGTGCTCATGAGCGGGCTCGATTATGAGCGCACCGTGCTTGCCGGAATCCAGATCGGGATCATGCAGGCGTGCCTGGACACGGTGCTGCCCTACGTGCGGGAGCGCAAGCAGTTCGGCAAAGCCATCGGCAGCTTCCAGCTGATGCAGGCCAAGATCGCCGACATGTATGTCGCCCTCAATTCCGCGCGCGCCTACGTTTACCAGGTCGCGCGCGCCTGCGACGCCGGCAAGACCACGCGCTACGATGCGGCGGGTGCGATCCTGCTCGCTTCGGAGAATGCCGTGAAGGTCGCCAACGAAGCGGTGCAGGCACTCGGCGGCGCCGGCTACACGAAGGATTGGCCGGTCGAACGCTATTACCGCGACGCCAAGCTGCTCGACATCGGCGCCGGCACCAACGAGGTTCGCCGAATGCTGATCGGGCGGGAGCTGATCGGCGCCTGATGTGCTATGCCTCCGATCAGGGGGAAAGCGGATGCGATATTGGATATTTGTCGCGCTGTTGCTTGCCGCTTGCGAGCAACAGCAGGCCAAGCCGGCTGCGAAACCCGTCGAAATCACATTCGATGGTGCGCAGACCACCAACGCGGCGGCGGCTGTGGCGCATGGTGAGCGATTGAGCTGGACTCTCGGCTGTCGCGGCTGCCACCGGGAAAAGCTCCAGGGCGGCTCATTTTATGAACGCTACGCCTCTAACTTGAGCCGCGATCTTCCCAAGTACAGCGATGCCGAGATCGAGCGCGTGCTTCGCGCCGGCGTCCCGCGCGACGGGCGCGAGCTGTGGGGCATGCCGTCCGAAATCTTCCAGCATTTGAGCGCTTCGGACATGAAGGCCTTGATCTCCGACCTGCGCACGCCGAAGCCCGACGGGAAGCCGACCCAGCCGCCCAAGCCGTGGGAACCTGATGCCAAGCTGCTGATCGCCAAGGGCAACCTCAAGTCGGCCAATGACACGGTGCTGCAGGACAAGGCGATTGGACCTGTCGATCTCGGCCCCAAATATGCGCTTGGCCGATACATCACGCGGGTGACCTGCTCCGAGTGCCATGGGCCGAAGCTTGAGGGACGGGCACGCCGGGAGAGCCGCCCAACTTGATCGTCGCCGGTGGCTACACTCGCGCCGAATTCGAAACCTTGATGACCAAGGGCATCCCGTCCGGGGGGCGCAAGCTCAAGGATCCGCTGATGGGCGACGTCGCGCGTGACGCGCTTCGTCCACTTCACGCCGCATGAGCGCGACGCGCTTTACGCCTACCTGAAGGCGCGAGCCGAGCAGCCGCAATAGTTTGCAAGTCGCGGCGCAACGGCTAGTCGGCTGCACATGAGCGCGCCGCGGATCGAGACCATGATCGCTATCGACAGCGAAGAATTTCGTGGGCGGGCGGCACACAATCGCGCGCTTGCCGAGAAGCTTCGCGCCGATGTCGCCGAAGCCGCCAAGGGCGGCACCGAAAAGTCGCGCGAGCGCCACGTTTCGCGCGGCAAGCTTTTGCCCCGCGATCGCGTCGAGCGGCTGCTCGACCCCGGCTCGCCGTTCCTCGAGATCGGCCAGCTCGCCGCTTGCGACATGTACGAGGGCGAAGTGCCGGGCGCGGGCATCATCGCCGGCATTGGCCGGGTGTCGGGCCGGCAGGTGATGATCGTCTGCAACGACGCCACGGTCAAAGGCGGCACTTACTACCCGCTGACGGTCAAAAAGCATCTCCGCGCCCAGGAAATCGCCGAGCAGAACCGCCTCCCGTGCGTCTATCTGGTCGACAGCGGCGGCGCGAACCTGCCGCATCAGGCCGAGGTCTTCCCCGACCGCGACCATTTCGGCCGGATTTTCTACAACCAGGCGCAGATGTCCTCGAAAGGCATCGCTCAGATCGCCTGCGTGATGGGCAGCTGCACCGCCGGCGGCGCTTACGTTCCGGCGATGAGCGACGAAAGCGTCATCGTCCGCAACCAGGGCACGATCTTCCTCGCCGGGCCGCCGCTGGTGAAGGCGGCGACGGGCGAAGAGATCAGCGCCGAGGATCTGGGCGGCGGCGACCTCCACGCGAAGAAGAGCGGCGTCGTCGACCATCTCGCCGAGAATGACGAGCATGCGCTGACCATCGTGCGCGATATTGTATCGACCCTCCAGGCCGAAGCCGGCGCCGCACTTGAGCTGCGGGAGCCGCCGCGCCCACCGCATTACGACGCCGACGAACTGTACGGCATCATCCCCGAGGACGTGCGCGCGCCCTATGACGTGCACGAGATCATCGCGCGGATCGTCGACGCGTCCGAATTCCACGAGTTCAAACCGCTCTACGGCTCGACCCTGGTCTGCGGCTTCGCGCACATCTGGGGCATGCCGGTCGCGATCCTCGCCAATAACGGCGTGCTGTTCAGCGAGAGCGCGCTCAAAGGCGCGCACTTCATCGAGCTCGCATGCCAGCGCCGAACGCCGCTCCTGTTCCTGCAAAATATCTCGGGCTTCATGGTCGGCGGCAAATATGAAGCCGAAGGCATCGCCAAGCACGGCGCCAAGCTCGTCACCGCGGTCGCCACCGCGAGCGTGCCCAAGATCACATTGCTGATCGGCGGCAGTTTCGGCGCGGGGAATTACGGCATGTCGGGCCGCGCTTACTCGCCGCGTTTCCTGTTCACCTGGCCCAACAGCCGCATCAGCGTGATGGGCGGCGAGCAGGCCGCGAGCGTCCTTGCGACCGTTCACCGCGACGCGGACAAATGGACGCCCGAACAGGCCGAAGCCTTCAAGCAACCGATCCGCGACGATTATGAAGCCCAGGGCAATCCGTGGCACGCGACCGGCCGGCTGTGGGACGACGGCATCATCGACCCGGCGCAGACGCGGGACGTGCTCGGGCTGGCGTTCGCCGCCACGCTGAACGCCCCGATCCCCGAGCGGCCGCAGTTCGGCGTGTTTAGGATGTGAAGATGGGTCTGTTTGGACGAAGGACACTTGGTGATCGATTTCCCGATTGACCGGCTTCGCTTCCTACCGGGATCGTTGTGTGCATCGCTGATGTCCGAAGCTGATCAGACGGGCGTCGACAGAACTAACGCAATCACATCTAAGTTCGCCTGCGGATATCTGCTCGGATATCCGAATTATGTCGATCAGATTGACGAGGCGTACGGAGGCAAAATCCGGCATTTGATTTTCGACCAGGTATTTGGCGCTGAAACTGGGCGCGATCTGTTTAATCGGGTATTCGGTCTTTTTCTCGCTCATGACACGGATGTGCGGCTGGGCTGGGGCTGCGGGGCAGCCGACGGACAGCGCTACTTTACCGCATTGGACCAGAAGCAAGATGCGACGGGCTCGCCAACTCTCTTAAGATGTTTTCGAAATCCGATATGATCAACTTCGATCTG